>JAPPNV010000299.1 GCA_028818565.1 Rhodospirillales bacterium
GTCGTCGAGAAGCGCTCGTGCTCGAAGATCTCCGGCATGATCTCGCTGGAGAGCGAGATCGAGGCGCCGGGGATCTCCTCCTCCAGGATATCGCGCATGCGACGCTCGTTCTCGGGGTTGGCGAAGGCGTTGGCGAAGCAGACCGCGATGGTCTTTACGCCGCGCTTGTTGATGATGCGGGCGGCCTCGCGCGCCTCCGCCTCGTTCACCGGCTCGATGATCGCGCCGCTGTAGTCGATGCGCTCGCTGACGACCAGCCGGTCGCGGCGCTTGATGTAGGGCGGCGCCATCTCCTTGTAGGTGTCCCACAGGTCGTCGCGGGTGCCGCGGCGAATCTCGATCACGTCGCGGAAGCCCTTGGTGGTGACCATGATCGCGGGCGGGAAGTTGCGCGTGATCAGCGCGTTGGTGGCGAGCGTGGTGCCGTGCGCAAAGAGCACCATGTCGCGGAGGTCCACCCCGCCGGCCTCGATGCCGTTGAGCACGCCGTCGATCGGGTCCGGCGTCGTCGGCGTCTTGGCGACGCGCATCTGGCCCGTCGCTTCGTCCAGCACGCACACGTCGGTGAACGTGCCGCCGACATCACACGCGACGCGAACCGACGCCCTCGACACGTCATTCATACTCGTTCGTCCTCTCGCATTTGTTCCTGCATCTCCCTGCCGCTTTGGCCGGCGGCGCAGCATATGCCGTGAGCGTCGCGAGACATAGGGTGCTATCCGACCGGGCGGGACCGTCGCCAGTCGACGAGGGGACGAGATACAGGGCGGGGGCTAGAGCCGTTACTCGGCCGCTTCTTCGGCCGGGGGCTCGGCCAGCTCCTCGGCCTGAGCCTCGCGGGGATCGAGCTCGACCGGCTCCAGCGTCGGAATCGACGACGAGGCCGGGGCGACACCGAGAGATTCGAACCTGCGCGCCGCTGGCAGAACCCGACTCTCGAGCGAGCCCACGCCCCTGTTGTAGTGCTCCACCGTTTGCCGCAGCGACTTCCCGAGAGCACCCAGGTGCCTGCCAAACGTCCCGATGCGCTCGTAAAGGTCGCGGCCCTGCGCCGCAACTTCTTGCGCGTTCTCGGCCAGCTTCTCCTGTTGCCAGCCGAAGGCGATCATCTTGACCAGAGCGATAAGAGTGGTCGGCGTGCTGATCAGGACCTTGTCGCGCCAGGCCTTCTCGAGCAGGTCCGGATCGCTCTCGATCGCCGCCGCGAAGAAAGATTCGCCAGGGACGAACATCACGACGAAGTCGGGCGTCTCGGGCAAGGCCTTCGAGTACTCCCGCGAGGCCAGTGCTCGTACATGCTCACGCATCTGGCGGGCGTGGTCGGTGAGGAGCCGCTCTCGGCTTTCTTCGTCAGGCGCATCGACGGCGCTGAGGTAGGCGTCAAGCGGCGTCTTGGCGTCGACGACGATCGAAGTCCCGCCGGGGACGTGGATGATCACGTCGGGGCGGAGCCGCCCCTCAGCGCCCGTGATGGTGGGCTGCTCCACGAAGTCCACGTGTTTGGTCATGCCCGCCATTTCGAGCACATTGCGCAGCTGATACTCCCCCCAGCGACCGCGCGTTTCAGGCCGACGGAGTGCTTGCACGAGGCGGCTGGTCTCCGAGCGCAACCCCGTCTGGCCTTCTGCCAGGCTCTTCACCTGCTCGGTGATCTTCTCGTAGGCACCGGTGCGCGCCTTCTCGATCGCGTCCACCTTGTGCTCGAACTTGCTGAGGCTTTCGCCCAGCGGCTTGACCAGGGTCTCGATCGCAACGCGGCGCTTCTCCAGGTCGTTCTTCGCGCTCTCGCTGTGCTTTTCGAAGCGCTCGCTCACGAGCTTCAGGAAGCTCTCGCTGTTCTTGCCGAGCACGTCCGAGGCAAGACCTGAGAACTTCTTCTCGAGCTCGGCACCCATGCGCGTGAGCTCCTGGACCCGCGCCTCGTGGCTCTTGCGCTCGGCCTCCAACTCCGCTTCGAGTGCCGCCTTCTTTCGGTCGATGTCCTGAAGCTGCGCCCGCAGCGTGGCGCTCTCCTCTTCGAGTCCGGGCACACGCTCAGCAGCGGCGGCGAGGCGAGCGATCTCGGTTGCACGCGCCTCACGCTCCTTCGCCGCTCTCCGTGTCGATGGGAGCACGAAGGCGAAATAGCAGACGGCAGCGCTCGCGAGCGCCGCCAGCACGATGACGATGATGGTCAGCCCAAGGCCCATATCGATAAACCGCTATCCGCCTGTTGTCGGCCCGCGTCCCTCGGTGCGCGCCCGTGCCGGTGTCAGAACTTGAGGCGCCTGAGCTTGATGACGGCCGCGCGGCCGCGCAACCGGTCGATCACCTCTTCCGGAACCAGCGAATCCACGCCGATGAGTCCGACGGCGTCGCCGCCCTGCTCCCTTCGCCCGAGGCTGAAGGTGGCGATGTTGATGCCGGCCTCGCCCAGGATCGTGGCCACCGTGCCGATCAGCCCCGGCCTGTCGTCGTTGGTGAAGTAAAGCATGTGCGGGCCGAGCGCCGCCTCGATCTCGATGCCCTCGATTTCCACGATCCGGCGTCCGCCGCTGCCGATGAGCGTGCCCGCCACCCCTTGCGCGCGGTCCTCCGATTGCACGTCGACGCGCAGGAGCGTCTGGTAGTCGGCCGTCGTGGCGCTTCTGACTTCACGCACGCTGATGCCCCGCTCGCGGGCGATGAAGGGGGCGTTGACGATGTTGATGTTGTCGAGACGCGGGGCGAGCATGCCCTGGAGGGCGGCGGCGGTCAGCAGCCGCGAATCGAGCGCGCTGGCCTGGCCCTCGTAGGCGATCGTGACGCCACGGATTCGGCCGTCGGCGATCTGGCCGGCGAAGCTCCCGATCTGCTCGGCAAGGGTGAGATAGGGGCCGAGCTTCGCCATCTCCTCAGGCGACACAGAGGGGGCGTTGACCGCGTTAACGACGGTGCCGGTCAGCAGGTATTCGGCCATCTGCTGCGCGATCTGCAGCGCCACGTTCTCCTGCGCCTCGACCGTGGAGGCGCCGAGGTGGGGGGTCGCGATCACCTCGTCCAGCGTAAATAGCGCGTTGTCTCGTGCCGGCTCTTCTTCGAACACATCGAGCGCGGCACCGGCCACGTGACCGCTTTCGATGGCGCTCTTCAGGTCGGCCTCCACGACGAGGCCGCCGCGCGCGCAGTTCACGATCCGCACGCCGGGCCTGGTCTTGGCGAGTGCGTCGGCGTCGATAATCCCCCGCGTCTCGTCTGTCAGCGGGACGTGCAGCGTGATGACGTCGGCTTCGCCGAGCAGCTCGTCCATGGTTGCCAGCGTCACGCCGAGGGCGGCGGCACGGTCCGGCGCGAGGTAGGGATCGAAGGCGACGACCCGCATCCTGAGCCCCTGGGCGAGGGTCGCGACGATGGCGCCGATGGTGCCGCAGCCCACGACGCCGAGCGTCTTGTCGCGCAGTTCGACGCCCATGAAGCGGCCGCGCTCCCAGCCGCCCTTGCGGGTGGAGCGGTCGGCCTGCGGGATCCGACGCGCCAGCGCGCACATCATGGCGATGGTGTGTTCCGCCGCAGTCACGGAATTGCCGTGGGGCGTGTTCATGACCACGATGCCGCGCTTGGTGGCCGCGTTCATATCGACGTTGTCGACCCCGGTGCCGGCACGGCCCACGACCTTGAGCCGAGCGGCCCGGTCCACGAGCTCCGCGGTCACTCTGGTCGCGGAGCGGACGACGAGGCCCTCGAAGTCTGCGATGACCTCGGCCAGCGCCTCGGGCTCGAGCCCCGGTCGCACGCTCACCTCGATGCCGCGCTCGGCGAACGCCTGCACGGCGACCTCGCTTACTTCGTCTGCAATCAGGACTTGCGGCATCGCCCCCGGCCCCCGCGGCTGGGCGGATCAGCCGGCCCCATGCCGGCGCACCTCGTCCCAGGCCCAATCGAGCCACGGAGTCAGCGCTTCGAGATCGTCGCGCTGCACCGTGCCGCCGCACCAGATGCGCAGCCCCGGCGGGGCGGCCCGATGGGTCTTGATATCATATGCGGCGCCTTCCGCCTCCAGCAGCGCGCACATCCGCTTGATCGCGTCCCACTGATCGTCGGTGTCGAGCGCGCCGAACCAGGGGTCGACGATGCTGAGGCACACCGACGTGCGGGAGCGCGTCTCCGGGGCCTGCGCGAGGAAGTCGATCCACTCGCGTGCAGAGACCCACGCGTCGATGACGTCGAAATTGGACTGCGTTCGCGCGATCATCCCGGCCTGGCCGCCGGTGGAGTCGATCCAGCGCATCGCATCGAGCGCGTCTTCGACCGCCATCATCGAGACGGTGTTGATGGTCTCGCCCCGGAAAATACCCTCGTTGAGTCGGCCATCGCCGGTCGTTAGGCGGAACACCCTGGGCACCGGCCAGGGCGGAGATGCGCTCTCCAGCCTCTCCACCGCACGCGGGCCCAGGATCAGCATGCCGAACCCGGCCTCGCCGCCCAGCACCTTCTGCCAGGAGTAGGTGGTTGCGTCGAGCCTGGTCCAGTCCATCGGGTAGGCTAGAACGGCGGAGGTGGCATCGCATAGCGTGAGCCCCCCGCGGTCGCCGGCAATCCACGCGGCATCGGGCACCCGCACGCCGGAGGTCGTGCCGTTCCAGACGAAGACCGTGTCGCGGTTCGGGTCGACCTGCGCGAAATCGGGCAGGTGGCCGTAGGGCGCGTCGATGACGCGCGCATCCAGCGGGCGCAGCTCGCGCTCACCGTCGATCGCCCAAAGCGCGCCGAAGTTGTCCCAGCGCAGGAAGTCGACGCCGCGCGGCCCGAGCAGCGACCACATGGCCATCTCGATGGCGCCGGTGTCGGAGCCCGGTACGATCCCGATGCGCCACTCGTCGGGCAGCCCGAGTAGCGCGCGCGAGCGCTCCAGCAGCTCCTGGATCCGCGCCAGCGGCTCTCTCGCCCGGTGGGACCTGCCGAGCAGCGCGCCCGAGAGGACGTCGACCGACCACCCGGGGCGCTTGGGACAGGGCCCGGAGGAGAAGAGCGGATATTTGGGACGGACGCTGGGCTTCATGGGCGGTTCGGCCGGCGCGGGCCTCTCGGGTTCAGACCGCGATCGTCCCTTCGAGAAACTGCACGGCCCGGCCGGAGAGCCGGACCCGGTCGCCTGCGACCGTGCAATGCACCGCCCCACCGCGCGCCGAAACCTGATGGGCGTGGAGCGTCGCCTTGCCCAGGCGTTCGGCCCAGAAGGGTGCAAGCATGCAGTGGGCGGACCCGGTGACCGGGTCTTCGGGAACCCCGAGTCGGGGGCTGAAGAATCGCGAGACGAAGTCCGCGCTCTCGCCGGGTGCGGTCGCGATGACCCCGCGCCGCTCGTCGAGGCGGGCGAGTGCCGTCATGTTGGGCCGGAGCGCCCTGATGTCGGCCTCGGTCTCGAACAGCGCGAGATAGTCCATGTCGGCGAACACCGCCTCGGGCTCGGCGCCGAGACCCTCGGCGAGGTCGGTGGGCGCCTCGACGGGGTGCGCGGCCAGCGCCGGGAAGTCCATGGTGAGGCCGTCGCCGTCACGGGCGACATGCAGGCGCCCGCTTCGGGTCTCGAAGGCGACCGAGGCGGCCTCCGGCTGCACGTGGCGAAACACGACGTAGGCGCTGGCGAGGGTCGCGTGACCGCAGAGATCGACCTCCGCCAGCGGCGTGAACCAGCGCAGCGCGTAGGCGCCGTCGGCCGGCACGAAAAAAGCGGTCTCCGACAGGTTGTTCTCGTTGGCGATGGCCTGAAGCGTGGCGTCGTCGAGCCATGACTCCAGCGGGCATACGGCGGCGGGGTTGCCGCCGAATACGGCATCGGCGAACGCGTCGATCTGGAAAATCCGCAGGCGCATGCAACAGTTTATTGACGATCACGTGCAGGCGTGCAAGGTGAGGCAGGGGCTGCGGCGCCGGGCGTCGCATCGCAACGATCGGGTTTCACCGACGGCATGGACCGCGAGCCTTTGCGAAAATTTCGGGCAATTGCATGTGCCGCCTGCCTGGGGGCGGCAGCGCTTTGCCTGACGGCAATGCTCCCCGCGCCGAGGGCGGGAGCGGGCGACTTCTTCGAGGCCTACGAGGCGTTTCAGCGGGGCGACTACGGGGAGGCGCACGCCGCCTGGACTACGCTCGCCTACGCCGGCGACGTCGACGCGCAGTTCAACCTCGGTACGCTTTACGAAAACGGCCTGGGCATGGAGGCCGACGCCGAGCAGGCGGCACGCTGGTACCGGGCTGCGGCAGCGCGCCGCGTCGACCTCGCCCGGCTTGCGCTGGCGCGCCTGCAGCGCACAGGCGTGCTCGAGCCGGAGCCGGACGAGGATCAGATCAAGCTCCTCGAGACCGCCGCCCGGCGCGGACTTGCCGAGGCCCAATACGAGCTCGGCGTGGCTTACGACCGGGGACTCGGCGTCACCCAGAATCACGCAACCGCCGCCGGCTGGTACCAGCGCGCGGCAGAGCAGGGGCTGACGGACGCCCAATACAACCTGGCGACACTCTTCGACGAAGGCCTGGGAACGCAGCGCGATTTCGAGCAGGCGCGGGACTGGTACTTGCGCGCTGCCGACGCTGGAGAGGCCCGGGCGATGAACAACCTGGGATACATATATGAGAAGGGCCTGACCGGACGGCGGGACTACGGCAATGCCGTCGTGTGGTATCGACGTGCGGCGCTCAAGGGCCTTGCCATCGCGCAAAGCAACCTCGCGGCGCTTCACTATCTCGGCCGCGGCGTGACCCGAGACTTCGAGCAGGCCCGCCGCTGGTACACGGCTGCCGCGGAGCAGGGCGACGCCGCAGGGCAGAACGGCCTCGGCCTGCTCTACGCCAACGGCCTCGGCGTCGAGCGCGATCTCGTCACGGCGATGGCCTGGTTCAGCCTCGCCGTCCACGGGGAAGGCTCGGCCGGCGCAGACGCCAAGACCTATCGCGACCGGCTCGCACGCTTGCTGTCTGCGGAAGAGCGCGCCGAGGCGGACGTGCTGAGCCAGGAGATTCTGACCCGAACAGCTGCTGAAGAGGCGCCGGAGGAGCCCGTCTTCGGCGTCTCGATGCCAAGGCCGGCGAACGGCTTCCGCGATTCCGCCATCTACGCACAACGGCTCCTCAAGTCGTTGGGCTACTATGACGCGGCGGTTGACGGAGTCGCCGGTGAACTCACCATCAGGGCGACGCAGAAATTCTTGAGAGAGACCGGGCTGAGAATGGACGCGCGCATTACCCGCGATCTGGTGGAGGCGCTGGAGGAAGAGCGAGTGGCACGCATCGCCGAAGCCGCCGCCGCAGAAGAAGCGGTGGGACAGGAGAGCATCGAAGAGCCGGCCGACGAGACGGCCGTGCGTAACGGGCAGGGCCAGTCATGAGGCTTGCGCGCTTGATGAGCTTGACGTCCCCTGCGGCGCTGGCTGCATCGATCGTGCTGGCATTGGCACTGCTGGCGGGCTGCGCGACGGAAGAAGAGCTCTACGTCGAACGCTCGGTCGAGGAGCTTTACAACGAGGCGATGGACAGTTTGCTGGACGACGACTTCGAGGCCGCCGCGTCGGGTTTCGCCGAGGTCGAGCGCCAGCATCCCTATTCCGTGTGGGCGACGCGGGCGCAGATCATGTCGGCGTTCGTCTACTACCAGGGCAACCTCTACGACGAGGCGATCGCCGCAGCCAAGCGGTTCGTCGAGCTGCACCCGGGGCATCGCGATGCTGCCTACGGCTACTACCTGATCGCCATGTCCTACTACGAGCAGATCTCGGACGTGGAACGCGATCAGAGCACCACGGCGCGCGCGCTTCAGGCTCTGGAGGAGGTCGCGCGCCGGTTCCCCGGCAGCGTCTACGCGCGCGATGCGCGCCTCAAGACCGATCTGGCGCGCGATCATCTCGCGGGCAAGGAGATGACCGTCGGCCGCTACTACCTGCGGCGCGGCAATCACGTCGCGGCGATCGGGCGCTTTCGCAAGGTCATCGAGCTCTACCAGACCACGAGCCATGCGCCGGAAGCGCTGCACCGCCTGACCGAAGCCTACCTGGCGCTGGGCGTGCCCAACGAGGCTCAGACCTCGGCGGCAGTCCTCGGCCACAATTACCCCGGTAGCCGGTGGTACCAGCACAGCTATGCCTTGCTCGTCGACTCCGACCTCCAACCCGAGGCGGATGAGGGTTCATGGATCAGCCGGGTCTTCGGCGACGTGTTCTGACGCCGCCAGATGCTTCGGCGCCTCTCGATCCGCAACTACGTTCTGATCGACAGCCTCGACATCGACTTCGACGCAGGCATGGCGGTCTTCACCGGGGAGACCGGCGCCGGCAAATCGATTCTGCTTGATGCACTGGGGCTGGCGCTTGGCACACGCGCGACCTCCGGGGTCGTGGCGCGTGACAACGACCGCGCCAGCGTCGTCGCCGTCTTCGCCATCGCGGAGCCCGATCCGGTCCAGACCTTGCTGGCCGAGAACGATTTCGACCGCAACGGCGAGCTCCTGCTGCGCCGCGTCATCGGTGCCGACGGGCGCAGCCGTGCCTTCGTCAACGATACGCCGACAGGACTCGCCCTGCTGAGGCGCATCGGCAGCCAGCTAGTCGAGATCGACGGCCAGACGGAGCCGGGAGGACTGCTCGACCCGGCAGGGCACCTTGCCATGCTCGACGACTTCGCCGGTCACGCAGAGGAACGGGAAAGCCTGGCGGCGGCCCATGCCGCATGGCGGGCTGCCCAGGCGAAACAGCAGGAGGCAGAGGCGGCGCAGGAGGCGTCGCGACAAGAGGAAGAGTATCTGCGGCACGCGGTTGCTGAACTTGAAGCGCTGGCGCCGGAAAGCGGCGAGGAAGAGCGCCGCGCTGCCGAGCGCGCGATGCTGCTGAACGGCCAGAAACTTGCCGAGGCGTTGGACGCGGCGTCCGCCGGGATCACCGGGGAGAGCGGCGTCGGCGCACGCCTCCGCGCGGCTCGCCGCGACATCGAGCGCGTCGCCCCGGCCGCCGCCGGCGCGCTGGATGGACTGCTGGACACCCTCGAGCGGGCGGCGATCGAGGCCGAAGAGGCGGAGAGCGCTTTGGAGGCCGGTCTCGGGGCGCTCGATACCGACCCCGGCCGGCTCGAAGCGGTGGAAGAGCGCCTCTTTTCGCTGCGTGCCGCCGCGCGCAAGCATCGCACGGATCCCGACTCGCTGGTCCCGTTGCTGACGAAAATGCGGGGAGAGCTCGATCTGATCGCCGGTGGCACGGACCGGCTGGTCGCGCTGCGGGCGGCGACAGACGCTGCGCACAAGGCCTACGACGACCGGGCCCAGGCGGTGAGCCGCGCCCGCCGGCATGCGGCGCGCGCACTCGACGCGGCCGTGGCCGACGAGCTCGCACCGCTCAAGCTCGCGCGTGCGCGCTTCGGCGCCGCACTGGAGGCCGCAGCAGAGGGGGCGGAGAGCAGGACGGGCATCGACCGCTGCCGCTTCATGCTCGCTCCCGATCCGGGCGTGAAGCCGCAGCCGCTGGCCAAGGTCGCATCCGGCGGCGAGCGCGCGCGGCTCCTGCTCGCGCTCAGGGTCTGCCTCGCGCGCGCGGCGGGTCTCTCGACGCTGGTCTTCGACGAGATCGATCGCGGAATCGGGGGCGCGGTCGCCGACGCCGTCGGCGAGCGCCTGGCGCGGCTCGCGCAGGACGTTCAGGTTCTGGTGGTCACCCATTCGCCCCAGGTCGCGGCGCGTGGCGACCATCACTATCGGGTGACAAGAAGCGAGGGGGAGCACGGTGCTACCGCACGGGTCGCGTTGTTGACCGAGGATCAGCGGCAGGAGGAAATCGCCCGCATGCTCTCGGGCGCACAAGTCACCGAGGAAGCACGCGCCGCCGCCGACAGTCTGCTGACACGGGCCAGCGCATGAACGACGAGACGACAGCGCCCGAGGCGCTCACCCGTGACGCGGCGGCGCGCGAGCTGGAGCGGCTCGCACGGGAGATCGCCCGCCACGATTTGCTCTACTACGACGACTCCGCGCCCGAGCTGAGCGACGCCGAGTACGACTTGCTGCGGCGGCGCAACGAGGCCATAGAGGCACGCTTTCCCGACCTCAAGCGCGCCGACAGCCCGAGCGAGCGCGTCGGTGCGCCGCCTTCGTCGAGCTTCGCCAAGGTCCGCCACAGCCGGCCCATGCTCTCGCTCGGCAACGCCCTAAACGACGACGATCTGGCCGAGTTCGAAGGCCGGGTGCGGCGCTTCCTCAACCTCGGCGACGACGAGCCGGTGGTGCTCTACGGCGAGCCCAAGATCGATGGCCTCTCGGCGACGCTGCACTATCACGACGGCAAGCTCGTGCTCGGCGCCACCAGGGGCGATGGCGAGACCGGCGAGGACGTGACCGCCAATCTGAAGACCCTGCGCGACCTGCCGCACGCGCTCACCGGTGACGACGTACCCGAACGGTTGGAGGTCCGGGGCGAGGTTTATATCGGGCTCAAGGACTTTGCAGCGCTGAATCGGGAACGGGAAGCGGCAGGCGAAGAGGCGTTCGTTAATCCGCGCAATACCGCCTCGGGCGGTCTGCGCCAGATCGATACGGCGCTGACTGCGAAGCGCCGGCTCCGCTTCTTCGCCCACGGCTGGGGCGAAGTGAGCGAGCCCTTGGGGGAGAGGCAGGAGGACGTTCTCGCGCGGCTCGACGCGTGGGGGTTCGCCCTCGCGCCCCTCGCGCGGCGCTGCACCGGTCTCGAAGAAGCGCGCGCTCTCCATCGGAAAATCGAGGCCGCACGACCCAAGCTCGACTTCGAAATCGACGGCGTCGTCTTCAAGGTGGACCGCCTCGACTGGCAGCAGCGCCTCGGCGCCGCCGGCCGCGCGCCGCGCTGGGCCATCGCCTACAAGTTCCCGGCCGAGCAGGCCGAGACCGTTCTCCACCGTATCTCGATTTCGGTCGGGCGCACCGGGGCGCTGACCCCGGTTGCCGCGCTGGAGCCGGTGCACGTCGGCGGGGTCACCGTTTCACGCGCGACGCTGCACAATGAAGACGAGATCGCGCGCAAGGACATTCGCGCCGGCGACACGGTGGTGGTGCAGCGCGCCGGTGACGTGATCCCGCAGGTCGTCCGCGTGATCGAGGAGAGGCGACCGACGCAGAGTAAGCCGTTCGTGCCGTCCGACGTCTGCCCGGAATGCGGCAGCCATGCCGTGCGGGAGGAGGGCGAGGCGGTGCGGCGCTGCACCGGCGGCCTGGTCTGCCCGGCCCAGGCAGTGGAGCGGCTGCGCCATTTCGTCGCGCGCGACGCCTTCGATATCGAGGGTCTTGGGGCGAAGCAGATCGAGGCGTTCTATGCGGAGGGGCGGGTGCGAAGCCCGGCCGACATCTTCGATCTGGAAACGAAGGACGGCACTGAGGAGTTCCCGAAGCTCGCCGAGCGCGAGGGCTGGGGCGAGACCTCCGCCGCCAATCTCTTTAGCGCCATCGAGGCCCGTCGGCGCATCACGCTGGACCGCTTCATTCACGCGCTGGGAATCCGCCACGCGGGGCAGACGACCGCGCGCCTGCTCGCGCGCCGCTACGGCACCGTCGAGGAGTGGCGCGCGGCGATGGATGCAGCCTCGGAACCCGAGAGCGAAAGCCTGGAGGCGTTGACCGATGTCGACGGGATCGGCCCGGTGGTCGCCAACGCCATCGTCGAGTTCGTAGCGGAGCCCCGCAACGGGGAGATTCTTGACGCTCTTTGCGAGCGCCTCGATATCGAGCCGTTCGAAGCGCCCGCTGCCGATTCGCCGGTCGCCGGCAAGACGGTCGTCTTTACTGGCAAGCTGAAACGGATGACGCGCCAGGAAGCCAAGGCCCGGGCCGAGGCGCTCGGCGCACAGGTGGCGGGATCCGTATCGAAGGCGACCGATTACGTGGTGGCGGGCGAGGATGCGGGCTCCAAGCTGAAGCGTGCCGAGGCGCTCGGCGTCACGGTGCTGAGCGAGGACGCGTGGCTCGCGGTCGCGGCCGGGGAGGCGCCGCCGGCAGCGGACGAAGACGGCGATGGCGACGGCTAGACCCGCACGCAGCGACACGGGAACCACCGTCGCTACCGCCCGGCCGGCAGTCGAATGGTCGGTCTCGCCGGAACCGGTGCACTATCCCGACGCCGTTGCGGCCATGGAGGAGCGGGTCGCCGGCATTCTCGCGCGCCGGGCGCCGGAGCAGGTGTGGCTGCTGGAGCACCCGCCGCTCTACACCGCCGGCACGAGCGCGCAATCGGATGACCTGCTCGATGCGTCAGGCTTCCCCGTCTTCAAGTCCGGTCGCGGCGGCCAGTACACCTATCACGGGCCCGGTCAGCGGGTGGCCTACGTCATGCTCGACCTTGCTGCACGCAGGCGCATGGACCTCCGCTGCTTCGTCCGCGATCTGGAGCAGTGGCTGATCGGCACGCTTGCTGAATTCGGAATCGTCGGCATGTGCCGCTCCGGCCGGGTCGGCATCTGGGTCGAGACGAACGGCGGCGAGGCCAAGATCGCGGCGATCGGGGTGCGGGTGCGCCGCTGGGTCACCTTTCACGGCGTGTCGCTGAACGTCGCCCCCGATCTCGCTCACTACCGGGGCATCGTCGCCTGTGGCATTCGCGAGCACGGTGTCACCTCGCTCGCCGCTCTTGGGGTCGAGGCCACGATGGCAGATGTCGACCGAGCGCTGCGCCGCAACTTCGACGCGGTATTCGGTTAGTGCGCGCCGCGGGACAGGTTGAGCCCGACCACGCCGACTATGATGAGGACGATGGAGCCGATCCTGAGCGGCCCCATCGGCTCCTTGAACCAGATGTAGCCGATCATGGCGATCGCCGCCGTGCCGATGCCGGCCCAGATCGCGTAGGACAGGCCGAGATCGAGCTTCTTCAGCGCAAGCGCGAACAGCACGAAGCTGACCCCGTAGAGGACGAAGATCAGCGCCGTGAAGACGGGCTTCGTCAGTCCCTCGCTGAGCTTCATGGAGGTCGTGCCGCCGACCTCGAATACGATGGCGAGGGCGAGATAGAGCCAGTGCATGGTGCGACTCCGCAAGTACCGACCGGGGCTCGTCATTCTTTGATGCGTGCTGCGGAGTCAAGGAATAGGGGGAAGGGGCGTATCTCCGGCGAAAAACGCAGTGCGCCAGCTTGCGTGCATCGGGGTGGGCGGAGACAATCGCCCCGCCCAGCGCACTCCAGTGCCCCGCGTGCCTGTAAGGCGACGGTGACCATCCCATGAGCGATCAGTCCGACCTGTCGAAGCCGCTGAAGACCTGGAGCCATCTCGCCGGCAAGCGGCGGCGGCCCAGCGAGTACGAGATCGTCTCGACCAACCTGCTCTGGAGCACCGACGACGAGATGCCCTGGGCGCTCTCGCCCGATATCGACATGAACAAGTGGTACCTCCGGTACCGCAACAACTCGCCGCTCAAGCACGACGACTGGGACGCCTTCCGCGACCCCGACGAGGTGGTCTACCGCTCCTACAACGTGATGCAGGACGGGCACGAGACCTATGTGGACGGCCTGATCCGCGACCATGCCAAGAACGACCACGACGCCGGCTTGGGCGCGGACTGGGTGGCGGCACTGGCGCGGCTCTACACGCCCACGCGCTATCCACTGCACTGCCTGCAGATGGGCTCGGCCTATCTGGTGCAGATGGTGCCGGCGAGCACGATCGAGAACTGCGCGATGTTCCAGGCGGCCGACCAGCTCCGCTGGGTCTCGCGCGTCGCCTACCGCACCAAGGAGCTCGCCGGCACTTACGCCGACGCGGGCTTCGTCTCGGGCGAGCGCAAGGCGTGGGAGGAGGACCCCTGCTGGCAGGGCTTTCGCGAGCTGCTGGAGCGGGTCCTCGTCGCCTACGACTGGGCGGAGCATTTCACAGCGCTCAACGTCGTCGCCAAGCCGGCGTTCGACGAGGCGTGCGTCCGCCAGCTCGGCCGCCCCGCGCGGCAAAGCGGCGACACGCTGCTCGCCCAGATGCTCGACGCGCAGTGGGAGGACAACGAGCGCGCCAGGCGCTGGACCGGCGCGCTCGTCGCATTCGCGCGCGAAGCCGAGGGCAACGCGGAAGTCATGGCGGAGTGGGTCGCGAAGTGGGTGCCGCTCGGCGATGCCGCCATCGACGCCTACTGCGCCGCGCTGCCGGCGGGCGCGGACGCTGCGGCGGAGGCGAAGGGCGCTGCCCGTTCGTTCCGCGACTCGCTCGGCTTCACGGCCTGAGGCGTAGCAGGCTCGCGGCATAATTTCGGAGGGATGACATGCGCAAGGTGATGATCGGCGGGACCGGGATGACCCGGTTCGGCAAGTTTCTGGACACGAACCTGCGCGCGCTTGCCGCCGAGGCGGCGACGGCGGCGCTTGCCGACGCGGACACCGCGGCCGATGAGGTCGGCATGGTCTTCTTCGGCAATGCGGCAGGCGGGCTGCTCGGCGCGCAGGAATGCGTGCGGGGGCAGGTCGCGTTGCGCCACTCCGGCCTGCTGGGCAAGCCGATCGTCAATGTGGAGAACGCCTGCGCCTCGTCCTCCACCGCGTTTCATCTGGCGGTGCTGGCCGTGGGCTCGGGTCAGTGCGACGTGGCGCTCGCGGTCGGCGCCGAGAAGATGAGCAACGAGGACAGGACCGTGCCGATCAAGGCGCTGGAGGCGGCGGCGGACCGCGACGAGTTCGAGGAATTGAAGAAGCGGATCGCTCCCGGCGGCGCCGGCACGGGCTCGGTCTTCATGGACCTTTATTCCAGCCTCGCGCGGGACTACGCAGAGCAGACCGGCGCGACCCCCGCCGACTACGCCCGTGTCTCGGTCAAGCAGCGCCGCGCCGGCGCGCTCAACGAGAAGGCGCAGTTCCAGGAAGAGGTCACGCTGGAGGACGTGCTGGAGAGCCGCATGATCGCGGAGCCGCTGACGCTCATGATGTGCTCGTCGATCGGCGACGGCGCCGCGGCTCTTGTGCTGATGAGCGAGGACTACGCCCGGCGCAAGGCGGCCCACCCGGTCGCCGTGCTCGCGAGTGTGTTGCGCTCCGGCCAGGGCGACGACCCCGAGGCGCCGCCGGTCGCTCAGACTGCGGCGAAGGCGGCCTACGAAACCGCGGGGCTCGGGCCGGACGACATCAGCGTTGCCGAGATCCACGACGCCGCGGCGCCGGCGGAGCTGATGCTCTCCGAGCAGCTCGGCTTCTGCCGGCCGGGCGATGCCGTGGGCTTGCTGCGCGACGGCGTCACCGCGCTGGACGGGCGCATGCCGATCAACCCGAGCGGCGGGCTCATCAGCAAGGGGCACCCGATCGGCGCGACCGGCGCAGCGCAGCTCGTCGAGCTGGCCGACCAGATGCGCAGCCGCTCCGGCGCGCGCCAGCGCGAGGGCGCCCGCTTCGGGCTCGCCGAGAACGCCGGCGGCTGGATCGGCGCGGATGCGGCTGCCGCCTGCGTCACCATCCTGGGCTCGACGCGCCACTGACGCATCGGCTGCGGCCGGACCAATGGGCGGTCACGAAAGGGTAGTTCACTTGGAGGGCCGGGCCGTCAGGCCCGGAGCGCGCGACTGCGCGCCGCGCCAACGGCGCGAAAGCCAAGCGAGCGGAGCGGGCGCCCGGCGACTGAGGGAAATGAACAAGGAGAGAGGGGCATGAGCGAGAACGCCGTGCTGGTCGAAACCGCGGGCAGGGCAGGG
The DNA here is from genome assembly GCA_028818565.1 of Rhodospirillales bacterium. GTDB lineage: Bacteria > Pseudomonadota > Alphaproteobacteria > UBA828 > UBA828 > WTGU01. The sequence goes on from JAPPNV010000299.1 coordinate 15,617, forward strand.
GTCATCACCATCAACCGGCCGGAGCGGCTGAACGCGCTCGACGTGCCGACCTGCGGCGCCCTCGACGACGCCGTGAGCCAGGTGGAGGCGGACGAGGCGGTGCGGGTCGTGG
>JAPPNV010000359.1 GCA_028818565.1 Rhodospirillales bacterium
AAAACCGTTGTACGCGCGAGCGTACCGTGGGTTCGAATCCCACCCCCTCCGCCACTGCTTTTCGTACAGCAGTTCCGCATCGTCTCTATAACCCACCGAAATAGGCTATTTTTCTTGATTGGCACGTCTTATGACGTTCTGTACCGTCCCGTATTATCCCGCTATATTTAAGGAGTAAGAAAAGGGGCGTTCCGAATGGCGGACGGTCGAAAACCGACGGGCAAGCACCCCGAGAAGAGACTGAGCCCGACCTTCGTGCGCAAGACCTCGAAGCCCGGCCGGTACTACGACGGCAACGGGCTCTTCTTGAAAGTGGACCCTTCGGGCGCCAAGCGGTGGGGGCAAAGGCTCGTCATCCACGGGCGGCAACGCACTCTGGGGCTGGGTGGATGTGCGCTCGTCTCCCTCGCTGAAGCGCGGGAGGCCGCGCTGGAGAACCGCAAGATCGCGCGTGCCGGTGGCGACCCTCTCGCTCAGCGCCGCCGCACGACCGCGATCCCGACCTTCGAGGCTGCAGCCGCGACCGTCATCGACCTTCACCGGCACGGCTGGCGAAACGAGAAGCATGCCGCCCAGTGGGGAGCCACGCTGCGCGGTTACGCGTTCCCGCGCCTCGGCCAGCGTTCCGTCGCGGACATCACTACGGCCGACGTCATGGCCGTTCTCATGCCGATCTGGAGCGAGAAGCCGGAGACGGCGCGGCGTGTGCGCCAGCGCATCTCAACGGTGATGAAGTGGGCCGTGGCGCAAGGGTACCGGGCCGACAACCCGGCCGGAGACGCCATCGGCGCGGCGCTTTCCAAGCACAGCGGCAAGACCAAGCGTCATCATCGGGCCTTGCCGCATGGCGAGGTCGCAGCGGCCATCGAGACGGTCCGTAAGTCCAACGCCGGGAGGTCCGTAAAGCTGGCCCTCGAATACTTGGTGTTGACAGCCGGGCGTTCAGGGGAGGTTCGGCTCGCCACTTGGGATGAGGTCGACAGAGAGGCGGCGATTTGGACCGTGCCGCCTTCACGGATGAAGGCCGGTCGTGAGCATCGTGTCCCCCTTTCCGGCCGCGCGCTTGAGATCCTTGACGAGGCGCAAGCGCTCGTTGACGAAAGCAACCTCATCTTCCCCGGCACGCGTCCGGGCAAGCCGCTATCGGACATGACGCTGTCGAAGCTCATGCGCGACCTGGACCTTGATGGCGTGCCGCACGGCTTCAGATCGAGCTTCAGGGATTGGGCGTCCGAATTGACCAATGCCCCGCGCGACGTGATGGAAGCGGCTCTGGCCCACACGGTGCGCGACAAGACCGAAGCCGCCTACAACAGAAGCGACCAGTTCGAGCGCCACCGCACGCTCATGAATCAATGGGCCTCCTACCTCGACGGCGCAGCCGGCACCGTCGTGCCGATGGCGCCTCGTGGCGCATGACTCTGTCCAAGCTCATGCGCGACCAGGGCCTCGATGGCGTCGATCGGCCAGAAAACCCCGATCGAGCTGGCCAATGCCTCAGGGCTGGCATGCCGGCCCTGAGGCAAGTGAGCCGGGGTTTTCTCGCATCCGGTGGTCCAACATCGGGGGCAAGTCCAAACCGCCAATGCACTAACATTCCAACTGGACCAGTCGCCGGGGGCAGGTCAGTTGTCGACACAGATACCGAAAGCGTCATGCTTGCCTTGGATCATTCGAACCGGTTCAATCCACTCACCACTTCATGATCGTGTATTCCATTCTCCGCCCCATCGCGGACGGCCTTTGTGGGCGGCGGCGGGGTGCGCTATCCCCCGGGCCCGCCGCGTGAGGTCGAGCGCTTGTAGTGCCCTTGAATGATGCGATCGATGACCATCGCGCAGAACAGGATCGCGAGGCCGGCCAGCATCCCCTGGCCCTTGGCCGCGTACTGGAGCGCGATAAGCACGTCCTGACCCAGGCCCTTTGCACCGATGAGCGAGGCGATCACCACCATCGAGAGACACATCAGGATGGTCTGGTTGACCCCGGTCATGATCGACGGCATCGCGAGCGGAAGCTCGACGTCCTTGAGCAGCGTCCACCGGGTGCAGCCGAACGCGATGGCGGCCTCCTTGGTGGTTTCGGGAACGCCGCGGATGCCGAGCGCGGTCAGCCGTATGACCGGCGGCATCCCGAACACGAGCGTCGCCAGCACCCCCGGCGGCTTGCCCGTGCCGAAGAAGGCGATGATCGGGATCAGGTAGACGAACGCCGGCATCGTCTGCATGAAATCGAGCACCGGCTGTGCCGCGTGATAGGCCCTCTCGTTCTTGCCGAACCAGATGCCGAGCGGGATCCCGAACAGCACGCAGAGAAAGGCGGCGGCGCCGAGCAGGGCGACCGTCACCATGCTGGTCTCCCAAAGGCCGAACAGGGCCAGGTAGGCGAGCGCGGCGCCGGTGAACACCGCGACCCGAGGGCCGGCCAGCCGCCACGCGAGAACGACGATGACGGTCATGACCACCGGCCACGGCGCGTCGACCAGAACGGTTTCGAGTGCGCCTACCACCGCGCTGATCGCCGCCACGACACCGTCGAAGACACCGGCGCCTTCGATCGATAACCAGTCGAAGCCCGAGTCCAGCCAATCGGACACGGGCGCGTAGTAAGACCCCTTCTCGATGGGAACGCCGGCGACGTAGGGTTCGAGCTCAGGATCGATCTTGCCGACGGTGAAGCGGTAGAGCGTGAGCGGAACGATCGCGAGCCACAGGACACCCCCGAGACCCGCCCGTAGCCAACTCACGCCAGCGGCCGTTCTGGAGGGATTTGCTCGCCAGGTCAGATACTGTTTTTCATAGCGCATGTTGGCGTAGAAGCCCTGCACCAGGCGCAGCCCGACGAATAGGGCAAGACCGACGAGAAGAATCGTCGTCGCCCCCTGGGCTGCAACCACAGCCTCTTCGGCGACTCGGCCGGCGATCTTCTCCAGGTTCTCTGCACGATTTAAGTATGACGTCGCATCAGGATATCCGGCGAGACGCGCTGCCTCGTATTTCGCCATAAACTCGTCGTATTTGAAGTTAAGTCTCTCCAGTCTGGCGAGTTTATCCGCTCCCAAGTCGCCCCACCATCCACGCCCAATCTGAACGAGGGCGAGCACTTCAAGAACGAGGAACATCCAGAAATAGCCCCACAGACCGCGAGACGCGCCCCAGAATGGGCCCGCGAGAGCAGCAGTGGTATTCCACGACCAAGGGAATCGAGTGGCCGCCTGAATCTTCTCGAACTCCCGACCGTAGTACGCGTGCCGGGTACGAACGAAATTGGCGATCGAACTGTTGAGCTCAAGCGACTCATCGGAATGCTCACCCTGTTGCATCAGTCGTTACCGCCCTTGATTCCCTTGAGGAGTGTAGACTTGTCGACCACACCTATGTCCGTGCCGCCATGTGTGATCACGATGGGCTGATCTGTCGTCGTGGATAAGTCGATGAGTCCGCTCAAGTCGACATCGTGCGCAGCCCTTGGCGCCCGCTTCAGATCCTCATCATTCCGCGTTTTGTACTCTTCGATCTTTTCCATTATTGTATGGGCGAAAACCAGTTTAAGCGTGGAAATACCCTCCACGAAATCCCGCACGTAGTCGTCTATCGGGTTGGTGACGATCTCTTCCGGCGTACCTATCTGCACGATCCGGCCGTCATTCATGATTGCGATCCGGCTGCCGATACGAATGGCTTCGTCAAGATCGTGAGTGATGAAGACCGTGGTCTTGTTCAACTCCGCCGAAAGCGTCATGAACTGCTCTTGAAGCCGACGCCGAATCAGAGGATCCAGGGCAGAGAACGGCTCATCCATCAACAGAATCTCTGGGTCCGATGCGAGCGCCCGCGCGAGCCCGACCCGTTGCTGCATGCCGCCCGACAGCTCACTCGGGAAGCGGTCCTCGTAACCGTCGAGATTGACGAGGCTGAGGCAGCGCTGGGACACCTCCCAGCGCGTCGCTTTCGGCTGGCCCTGCACCTGCAGCGGGAACGCGACGTTGTCCCGGACCGTCCGGTGCGGAAACAGCGCCATGTGCTGGAACACCATGCCAATCTGCGTAGCGCGCAGCCTCCTCAACTCGCCGTCGCCAAGCGTCAGGACGTCCCGTCCCAGCACCTCGATGCGGCCGGCGGTCGGCTCGATCAACCGATTGATGTGGCGCACCATGGTTGACTTCCCCGAGCCCGAAAGCCCCATGACGCAAAATATCTCTCCACGAGGCACGTCAAAGGTGCAATCCGCGATGCCGACCACGCATCCGAACTGCTCGAGAGTTTGCACCTTGGTGAGGCCCTCTTCCGAAATCGCCCGCAATGCCTCCTCGACCCGCGCGCCGAAGATCTTCCACACACCCTGCAGCTTGATGATCGGTTCACTCAATTCTTGTGCTTCCGGTAGCGCTGGAAATCGGCCTAGTGGACGTCGCCTACCTTGTTGGGTGGTGACCCATCACTGGAGTCAGTAGGTCGAGGTCTCTCCTAATCGACCGGTTGACATTCCATGTAGCTATCTTTCATTCGTCAGAGTCGTCGACAACCGATAAATTCCTATTATAAGTTGGACTAATTAGCTTTTCCAGCTTGCTTATCAAGCCTATCATAAGGCATATTCCTGATAGTAATAGAAACGGGACGAAGAGATTATGGCTACTAGTCCATGCCGGTGGGGCATACAAAACGACTACGGTCCGCTTAAGGACGTGCTCCTGGGAACGCCCGCGTTTTATCGCTGGATCGACGCGGGTCCAATCACCATGAGGACACTGAACAACAGGGAACAAACGGGAGTCAGATTCGACCTCCAGACGGCCATGTCGCAACACGCCGAAATGGTCTCGATCTACGAGTCCAATGGTGTCACCTGCCATTACCTGGATGCCGACGAAGTCCTGCATCGCAACTTCTTCGCCCGAGATTCGAGCGCCATGAGTCCTTGGGGCGCACTCATTTGCCATATGCAACTCAAGAGCCGGCGTGCCGATTACGTGACCGCCATCCGCTTTTATCAAAGCAACGACATCCCGATCTGGCACTACGCCACGGCCGGTCATTTCGAGGGCGGCGATTTCAACATCTTGGAGTCGGGCCTTGTACTGATTGGCTGGAACGGCGAACGGTCCGAGCGCGAGGGCTCGGAGCAGGTGGCAGCATGGGTGCGCGAGCAAGGCTGGGAGGCATTGGTGGCGCCCATCTCGCGGGAGTTCGTGCACATGGACGGCCTGGTGGTGCCGCTTGCGCCGAAGTTGCTCGTGGCCTGCGTCGACGCACTGGAGGACTGGCTGGTCGGGTTGCTCCGCGGGCGCGGCTACGAATTCGTCGAGGTCGGCTATGCGGAAGCCAAGAATCTCGGTGTGAACCTTGTGGCGCTCGGCAACGACCGCGTGCTTTCGATGCGTGGAGCGACGGACCTGAATGCGCGCATGCGCGCCATGGGGTTCGAAGTTTTCGATCCCGACATGTCGATGTTCACGCTCGGCGGCGGCGGTGTCCATTGCCTGTGTCAGGCGCTCTACCGCGAAGACGCGTAGATAAACGGATAGGCGGGCGCGGGACCAGATCGTAAGCAGCGGGAGCTGGTGCCGCCGGTTCTCCGAGACTGCAAAGATCGGGCAGTCCGCGGCCATGGCTGGCCCGCATTACGACGGCGAATGCGTGTTCGTTCGGCAAAAAATGTGGGCGATGCCGGAGCATCGCCCATCTCACACATCTGCGTATGGAAGGTATCGACTGACTCAATCCATCGCTACGAAACTCGCCTGCCGCACGAATCGTCCTCAACGATTCGGATAACGTGAGCACTGGCGTCGCAGAGACGGGCGTTGGCTTACTTCATCCACGAGTCCACGAGTTCGGCATTGTCTTTGGCCCACTGCGTGGCGTAGTCGTCCGCACTCATCTTCTCGACCACGAGTCCGAATGTCATATGGGACACCTGGTCGGTGGTCAGCTTGATGTTGCTCAGCAAGGTCGCCGCTTCCGGATGCGATTGCTCCAGGGACGCCGCGTAGTGAACGTGCAGATAGGCGAGATCCCAGGCGACCGGGGCACTCGATTTCTCCAGCCATTGCGGATCGTCGGTAGGCTGGACGATGACCCACTTTGATTCGTCGTACTCGGGCTCGCTCAGGATCACCAGATCGTACAGCGCGAACATGTGGTTGGGCGTGTAGCAGTAGAATACGAGGTTGGCATCCTTCGCGACCGCGGCGTCGACATCGGCCATCGCCACCGCCTCGTCCATTTCCAACAGCTCCATGGTCTCGTCGTAGCCGTAGCTCTTGGCGCGGATCTTCTCGATATTGGTCGAAGCCCAGCCCGACGCCCCGACCCACACTTCGCCCAGGCCATCGTCGTTGGTGTCGAAGTTCTTCGCCATGTCGGGATCGGCCAGATCGGATATGGCGGTGATGCCGGTACGGTCGGCGGTTGATTTCGTCACGCACATGCCCTGAAACGATGGCACGCCGTTGGGGCTCATTCTGACGGTACCCTTGGTCTGCACGAACTTGCCGTGCAGATTTGCCTGGTTGGGCAGCCAAACCTCCGGATGCACATGCATGCTGCCGGTGTCCATCGCTTCGAAGATGACGGGGTTGGTGCCGTTTTGCAGCTCCACTTCCAGGCCGAGGTTGTCCTCCAGCACCACTTTGAGAATGTTCGCGGTGGCCGCCGCCGAAGGCCAGTTGGGAACGCCGATGACGACATCGGCTGCCTGAGCAGACGAAATCCCCACGAGAAGCAGGGCCGCGCACAGGCCACGGCACCATTTGATTATCTTCATCGGTTTCTCCTTCGATCCGTCAGGTCGGAGCCATGCTTGCCGCAGGCACTGGCTGGAAATCGTCACGGTCTCTGCCGGGCACGCGCGTCTGCAATAATCTGCTGAGGGAAGCGCGGGCCAGCGAGCCACCATGCACCGCCGGTTTCTCGCGGCCCGACGCCTCATGGGCGATGAGGATGGGCTTAAACCTCATCGCTCACGCCGTCGTCCGTTGGCCACAAGCCCCGGAGGACAGCCCCTGTCTCGCGATTTGGCAGGTTCGCCATGGTCCATCATCGCTGCGACACCTCGTCGACAAGTTGATGGTAGGGTTGCTTTCAGTTAGAACAAACCTCAAACATAGAATATTAATATGCAGGAACGCTCAAATAAGACGCCTTTAGGCGCGACCACGACTCCGCGTCTTCACAAGGCCGATCTTCACATGCTCGCCGTCTTCATGACGGTAACGGAATGCGGCGGGTTCGCCGCAGCGCAGGTTGCCCTGAACGTCGGCCAGTCGACGATCAGCCGCCAGATCAGCGATCTGGAAAGGCGCCTCGGCATGCGCCTCTGCCAACGGGGGCGGGCCGGATTCCGCCTGACGGACAAGGGACGGACCGTCTACGAGGCATGCCAGCACCTCGCGACCGCGTTGGAGGGTTTCCGCGCCACGGTGGGCGCGTTACGCGGCGAACTGGTCGGCGACCTCTCGATCGCCGCGATCGACAACTGGGCCACCGAGCGCTGCTATCCGCTGGCCGATGTGCTCCGGGCGTTCAGGGGAAGGGCCCGTCAGGTCCACATTCACTTCCACACGCTGGCGCCCGACGAGATCGAGCGCGCCGTTCTGGAGAACCGGGTCAACCTGGGGATCGGCGTCTTCCACCAGCACCGTCCGGGCCTGGTCTACGAGGCGCTCTACGACGATCCGGTCGAACTCTACTGCGGTCAGGGTCACGCGCTCTTCGACCGGGCTCCTCACCAGCTCGACCGCGACGACCTGCACGCGGCCGATCTTGCTCACCGCGCCTATCTGTCCGAGCGGCAGGTCGCACCGCTCACCGGAGACCTGCCGTCGACTGCGGCGGCACGCCAGATCGAAGGCGTGGCGTTCCTCATCATGTCGGGCTGGCACATCGGCTATCTGCCCGTCTCGTACGCCGAGAGGTGGGTGGAGAGCAGGCGCATGCGCAGCATCCTGCCCGAAACCTACCGTCTCAACACGAAGATGGAGTTGGTGACTCGCCGCGGTGTGGCACTGACGCTGGTGAGCCAGACCTTCACCGATATCCTGCGCGAGACCACCCGGCAGTTGCGCGGCTGACCGCCGGCTCTCGAGCGCTTCAGCACTCGACGGTCGCCGGCACCGGCGACAGCGAGGCGGTCGCTGCCAAAGCGAGCGCTGGCAGGACACCCGCGCCGATACGGCCAGGGGCTCCCTCGATGGCACCGGTCTCGAGCGCCATGCGGAGACCAATGCTTCACGTCAAATCACTTCTACATTGGCCTGTGTCCGTGACCATGGCCTATGCCCATGCTGCTGGCGATATCGTCGCCATCATCGGCAACCCCGGCCGGGGCTAGGCATGGGCGTCGGAGCGTTACTACGCCGGCAGGACGAACGCCTTCTATCTCTCCGTCTCGAGTGCGGTGCTCTCCCTTCCCGGTCAACCGTCCCTGGTGGGCGAGGCGATCAGTGCCGGGCGGCACCCCCTCCGCCATGACATCCTCAAAAACAAGGCTCGTCTGTTCTGCGGCGGTGTCGCTCTACCTCTTTACCCAGATGCGTTCGAGCCTAGCTCTTTGACGGCGTCAACACTTGGCTTAGCGACTTCTCACGGCGCCCAAGCTAAAACACAACCCGCAATCCCACGTTGACCAGGTGATCGCTGCGGGAGCCGTCGCCGGTGCGGCCCGAGTAACCCAGGACCGCGCTCGCCTGCCCGCCGAGGCTCATGGAAACGCCGAGATCGACGCTGAGCCAGTCCTCGGGCGGCGCAAACCCTTCCGCCGTGAACTGCCCGTTCATGGTGTTGGAGCCTGCCGTGACCGAGACGGGGTCGCCGTCGAGCTCCTTGGCATAAGTGGCGGCGGCGTAAGGGCGAATGCCGAGGCTCTCGGAGCCGGCCTCGAACGAGAACCGGTAGCCGGCGCGGGCGACGAGGGAGCCGCGCTCGAACGCGGCAAAGTTCATGGCGGTGGGAGAGGTTCCGCTCTCGCGGTAGCCGTTCACCTCCTGATCGAGCCAGGAGAGGCCGAGCACCGGCCCGTGGCGGGTCCCCTCCGCCTCTCCCATCGTCCAGCCGAGACCGAAATCGACGCCCACCTGACGCCCCGCCGTCGAGCCGCGTTCGGTGTCGACCGCCGGCCCGAGGGTCATCGAGCGTTCGATGTCCACCCCGGTTCTGCCCAGGTTCACCGCGCCGCTGAGCTGGAGCCCGCCTTGTTGCCAAGTTGCATGCAGGGAGCCGACGGCCGTCTCGCTCTCGAGGGCGGCACCCTCGACGCCGTTATCGTGGCGGCCCAGGCTGAGCGCCACACCCCACCGGAAGTCGCGCGACGCCCGCTGGCCGAAGCCGAGGGTCACGGCCTGCTCGTCGACCTGCGCCTCGCCGAGACGCGGCGGGGCATCGACCGCGCGCCGGCCCGTGTGCGCAACCGCGTAGCTGTGCCAGCGCCCGACCGAGCGCTCCCGATCGGAGAATTGCTCGGCCGCAACGACGCTGCGGTGCGCCGCTACTGCCGCCTCGCCCGCTTCGCCGGCGAGCGACACCTGGATCGGCGCCTTGAGGGTCGCAGTTACCACTCTTGCGAGGATCGCGTGCGCCCCGCCGCTGGGGTGCTTGTCGTCAGCGAACAGGTGGGTTCGGTTGCTGCCGGGCGCGTAAGTGACAGGCGAGCCCGAGCCTGCCGGGGCGCATACGATTGAATTGATTTCCCGGCTGACCGGCGCGCATGCTGTCCCGGCGACGTTGGTGAAGCCGTACCTCTCCGGGGTCGCCAGAAGCGCGTTGAACAGGCCGAAGGCGTCGATCGGGACGATTCCGTCGTCGAGCGTGCCGAGGCCCGCGTTCAGTGCCTGGTTGTAGGCCGTGGCTAGCGCGGTCAACGTCGGCGGGAAGCTCGGATCGGGGATGCTCTGCGCAAACGGTGTCTGACCTGCATCCGGCAGGTTGAGGACCACGATATGGCGCGCGCCGGCCTGCTGCAGACGCTGGATTTCGCCCACATGGCGTTGTGCCGTCGCCGGAATGGCGGTCTGAGGATTGACGGGCTCGCCCGCCGCGACGGCCTCGAGGATGGCAACGAGGTCGTTGCTCCCGGCCCAGACGGCGTAAAGGTGGTTCGGATCGGCCTCCCCCTGGGCGCGCGTCAAGAGATGCTCATCGATCTGCTGGTCGATCCTCGGCATTTCGATCCGGCCAAGCACCGGCACGGTGACGTGGCAGGGGGTGTCCCTGTTCACGCAAGCGCCGCCGACGGCGAAGTTCGTGCCCCCGGTGTGCGAGGGTCCCCCCGGCACGTCGTAGGTCTCCGCCACAATTTCGGCCCAGATCGGGTCAGGGTTGGTGGTGAAGCTGCGTCCCGCCGGCAACCCCAGCGGCAACGCTTCGGCCACATTGCCGGAATCGCTCAGGCTGTCGCCGAAGACGACGACGGCGCCGTACTCCTGCGCCCGAACGCCGGAGGCGCAGGCGACGACAGCGACGGCAACCAGGAAGGCGCGTATATGAAAACGCATCAGATGGCTCCCTTGCGGCACACGGCCAACGCCCGCGAAGTCCAGAGGACCATCCGACTCAGCGCTGACTCTCGGCCCTGTCTCCAAGCGACGAGCGCGTTCTCGCGCTATTATCGACTCCCACCGCCGTGTGCGCCACCGGCTTACGCGCTTAAGGAGCCCGCCTCCTCGGCGAGCAGGGCGGAAAGGCCGGCGCGGTAATTCGGGTAGCGCAGCGTAACGCCAAGCTCGCTCTTGATGCGGGCGTTGGAGACCCGCCGGTTGTCGGCATAGAAGCTCCGCGCCATCGGCGAGAGGTCGGCCTCTTTCAAGGGTGTGAGCGGCAGCGGCGCGACGCCCAACAGGTTGCAGGCATGCTCGACGACATCCGCCGCGGGCGCAGGTTCGTCATCGCACACATTATAGATAGCACCTGCGCGGGGCTTGGCGATGGAGGCGGCCAGCACCTGCGCGATGTCGGCCACGTGAATGCGCGAGAAGACCTGGCCCGGCCTCGCGATGCGCTTTGCGGTCCCGCGCTTCACGGCGGCGAGCGCGTTGCGTCCCGGCCCATAGATCCCGGCCAGGCGAAAGACGTGCACGGCAAGCCCGTGATCCTCACCGAGCGCGAGCCAACTCCTTTCTGCCTCCACCCGACGCTCGCTGCGTGCGCCGGTGGGCGCAGGCGTCGCGCTCTCGTCCACCCAGGCGCCGCCGGTATCGCCGTAAACTCCGGTGGTGGAGAGATATCCGACCCACTCCAGGCCTTCGATGGCGGCGATAGCGGCGCCGTGGCGGTCAAGCGCGGGGTCGCCTTCTGCGTCCGGCGGGATGGAGAGGAGGACGTGGGTCGCGCCAGCGAGCTTCTGAACCGGGTCCGGAAGCGGAGCCTCGCGCGAGAAGGGGACGGCCTCGACGCCTTGTTCCGCCAGTGCCCGGCAGCCTTCGGGCGTCCGGCAGGTGCCGGCGAGCGTCCAGCCGTCGGGGCCGAGCAGCGCACCCAGGGCGCAGGCACTGAAGCCGTAGCCGAAGCAGAATAGCCGCTTGCCGCGCGCCGTCGTCATGGTCGCGCGCAACCGGAACGCCCCGACAGGGACTCGGCCCCGTGCCACTCTGCCAAGACGGCAGGGTCGCGCTCGGTGGGTGCGTGGCGGGCGCGGAGCGTGGCAAACTCATCCGGCGGTGCGAGCCGCTGCGATGCCCAGACCGCCATCGCCCGCACCAGCGGGGAAGCATCGTGGAGCAGCCGCTTCGCTGCCGGCAAGACCTTGGCATCCCCGCAGTTGCCGATGGCGATCAGCACGTTGCGCACAAAGCGGTCGCGCCCGGTGCGCTTGATCGGGCTGCCGGAGAAGACGGTCCTGAAGGTCTCGTCGTCCAAAGCGGCGAGATCCGCGAGCCGGGGCGCGGTCAACTCGGCGCGGGGCAGAAAGGCGTACTCCTCGGTGCGGCTCGCGAACTTGTTCCACGGGCAGACCGCGAGACAATCGTCGCAGCCATAGATCCTGTTGCTCATGGCCTCGCGGAATTCGGGGGCGATGTGGCCCTTGTGCTCGATGGTGAGGTACGAGATGCAGCGGCTGGCATCGAGTCGGTAGGGCGCGGGGAATGCGTCGGTCGGGCAGACGTCAAGGCACTGGTGGCAGGAGCCGCAGTGGTCGTCCTCCGTGCTGTTGGGCGCGAGATCGAGGGTCGTGAACAGCTCGCCGAGGAAGAGCCACGAGCCGTGGCGGCGGGAGACGAGGTTGGTGTGTTTGCCCTGCCAGCCGATACCCGCGCGGGCCGCCAGCGGCTTCTCCATCACCGGCGCCGTGTCCACGAAGAGCTTCGCTTCGGCACCGAAGGTGTCGACGACGAAGCGCGCGAGCCGCCGGAGCCGGCCCTTGAGCACGTCGTGGTAGTCGCGGCCTTGGGCATAGGCCGAGACGATGCCCCGCGTCGGTTCGCTCAGCAGACGCAGCGGGTCATGCGCCGGGCCGTAGTTGAGGGCCACCACGACGACGCTGCGCGCCTCGGGCCAGAGCGCGCGAGGGGCCGCGCGCCGCACTGCCGTGCGCGAGAGCCACGCCATGTCCCCGGCATAGCCCAAGCTCAGGAACTGCCGGAGCCCCTCGCCGTCCGACGGCGCATCGTCGGCACTGGCCACGCCCACGGCCTCGAACCCAAGCGATTGGGCGTAAGCCAGGATCGCGTCTCGCGCGTGCTCGGGAGCAGTCGTTGCGCTCGCCGCCAGGGCGCTAGCTCCTCCGTTGGACACCGTCGATCAGCATGTCGAGCGCGGTCGCGACGGTTGCCAGGCGGACGGTGCCGCGCTCACCGGGATAGACGATCCGCCGTTGGGAGATCGCGTCACCGGGCCCGGCGCAGGCATGGTGCACCAGGCCGACCGGCTTGGTAACTGTGCCCCCGCCGGGGCCCGCAATGCCGGTCACCGCGACCGCGAGATCGGCGTCGGAGCGGGCGAGCGCGCCCTCTGCCATCGCCCGTGCTACCTCCTCGCTGACCGCGCCCACGCGCATCAGCAGCTCGTCGGGCACGCCAAGCAGGTCCCGCTTGGCCTCGTTGGCGTAAGTCACGAAGCCGCGGTCCACCACGTCCGATGAGCCGGCGATCTCGGTCAGGCAGGCGGCGATCAGGCCGCCGGTGCAGGATTCTGCCGTGGCGACGCGCACGCCTTCCTCGCGGCAGAGCACCAGCAGCCGCCCGGCCCGCTCGACGATCTCCGCAGGGAAGGTCACAGCCATATCCAGACGTTCCAGAGCAGGACCGCCGCGAGGACGCCGGCGACGATGTCATCCAACATCACACCGAGCCCGCCCTTCACGCGCCTATCGAGCAGGCTGATCGGCCAGGGCTTCGCCACGTCGAACAGGCGGAACAGCACGAAGCCCACCGCGTAGACGGCAATCGTCGGCGGCACCAGCAGCAGGGCGACGAACTGGCCCGCGACTTCGTCGATCACGATGGCCGATGAATCGCGGGTCCCCGTGCGGCGCTCGTAGGCGCCGGCTGCCCAGATTCCGATCACGATCAGCACAAGGGTCGCGATGGCAAGGCCGAGCGTGCCGGTGTATGTCCTGAGCAGCCAGGCGAAGGGCAACGCCAGTGCCGAGGCCACCGTCCCCGGCGCCCAGCGCACGAGGCCCGCGCCGAAGCAGGTTGCGATCAGGACCACCGGATCGCGCAGGTTGAGGCGAACCGGCTCTGCTTTAGCGGTCATCGGCGCCGTCTGCGGGCAAGCGGACCGTGGCGACCGCCTGCGCGGCAATGCCCTCGCCACGGCCGGTGAAGCCGAGGCGCTCCGTCGTGGTCGCCTTGAGGCTGATGCGGGTGGGGTCCACGCCCAGAACGTCCGCAAGCCGTGCCAGCATGGCCTTCCGGTGCGGGCCTATCTTGGGCCGCTGGCAGATGACCGTGACATCCACGTGGCTGAGGTGGCCGCCGCGCTCCGCCAGAAGCTTCAGCGCGTGGGCCACGAAGCGCGCGGACTCGGCGTTCCGCCACGCCTCGTCGGTGGGCGGGAAGTGGGTGCCGATATCGCCCGCCGCCATCGCGCCCAGCAGAGCGTCGACGATGGCGTGGAGCACCACGTCGCCGTCGGAGTGGCTGATCACGCCCTGCGTGTGCGGCACCGCCATGCCGCCCAGCATCAGGTGGTCGCCGGGGCCGAAGCGGTGGACGTCGAAGCCTATGCCGACGCGGGTCTCGAAGGCGGCCTCGGCTGCGGTGGCGACATCGCGCCCGCCCTGCGCCGCCAGGATGCGCTCGACACGGGCGAAATCCTGCTCGGTGGTAATCTTGAGGTTGTCCTCGTCGCCGGGGGTAAGCGCGACGGAGAGCCCGGCCTGCTCGGCCACTGCGGCATCGTCGGTGAGCGTGCTGCCGACCGCCGCCCGGTGAGCGTCGAGAATCGCGGGATAGCGGAAGCCTTGCGGGGTCTGGGCGCGCCAGAGCCCCTCGCGCGGCACCGCGCCCGCAATCACGGCGCTGCCCGGCGCCGCCCGCTTGAGGCTGTCGCTCACCGCGAGCGCGGGCAGCGACCCGTCGTGGCCAGCGAGCGCGTCGAGCGCGCCGTCGATCACGGCGGCGGAGACCAGAGGACGCGCGCCGTCGTGGATCAGCACCAGGTCGGGCGGCGATTCCGCGAGGCTTTCCAGTCCGTTACGCACCGATTCCTGCCGCGTCGCACCGCCATCGACCGGTGCGAGCAGCCTGTTTGCCTCCGTACCTGCGCCTTCCTGCACCGCCTCGTCGTAGAGCGACCGGTCGGCCGGGTTGATCACCACCCTTACCCTGTCGACACGCGGGTGGGCCGCGAAGCGTTGCACGCTGTGGCCGAGCACCGCTCGCCCGGCGATTGATCGGTACTGCTTGGGCAGCGGCCCACCGACCCGGTGGCCCCGCCCGGCGGCGACGATCAAAGCAGCGGCAGTGACCATGGCGGGTCCGTTGCGCACGCGGCGATGTTCCGCGCTCCTCCTCGATCGGTGCCGGCGGCAGGACTCGACCCCGCAAACCCTTGATTACAAAGCAAGTGTAATCCCTTTGGTTTCAAAAGCTTTAGACAAATCCTCCGCCTTTTCGCCGCGCTATGGATCAAGGGCTTATCAGTGAATTGTCGAAGGATTGCAATGGCCGTTGACGACCGCATCGGTGACGCGAGCGCGGTTCTCCGCGACTCACCGACAGCAAGGTCGTTGAAGAGGAAGCGCTTGACTTAAGGTTCGAGCGTGACCGTGAAGGGCTCGCTCGCAGAGCGTCGTCGCTTATTCAATCCCCATGACCAGTCTGGGCAGGGCCAGCGAGAGGTCGGGGATGAAGGTGACGATCAGCACCATGGGCAGGTGGCCCAGGCACAACAGCTTCATCGTCGGCACGACATACTTGTCCAGCGAGAGTTTGCTGATGCCGGCCGCCATGTAGAGCATCGGCGCGCAGGGTGGAGAGACGTTCCCGAGACCGAGATTGGTGCCGACGATCGCGGCGAAGTGAATGGGGTGAACGCCGATCTCCGTCGCCACCGGCAGCAGGACGATCGCCGCAAGCACGCTGCCCGATACGTCGTCCACGATCATGCCGATCAGCAGCAGGATCAGGTTGATCATCAGCAGGACGAAGATCCGGTTCTCGGTCAGCGCGACCAGCGCGTCCGCCACGTCCTTCGGCACCTGTTCCAGAATCATCGCCCGGCTCATGACGAACAGGAAGAACAGCACCGCGATGATCGACCCGGTCGTGA
>JAPPNV010000044.1 GCA_028818565.1 Rhodospirillales bacterium
GCCCGCTCCTGGCGGATCGAACGCCTGGGCGCGACGCAGGCCGTGACCTTGGTGAGAAAGGCGGGCTAGCATAGCCGCGATGACCGGGCGGCCGCCCGGCCGGACGTTGCAACCCCCGGTTCTCAGGAGGACGCCATGGCCTTTCGCGTCGAAGAAGCCACCATCGCCGGTATCCACGCGGCGTACCGCTCGGGCGATCTGAGCGTCGCGGAGCTCGTGTCGCGCTATCTCGCGCGGATCGAAGCCTACGACCGAAACGGCCCCGCCCTGAACTCGGTCATCAACGTCAACCCGCGGGCGGTGGAGGAGGCCGAGGCGCTCGACAAGGCATTCGCCGAGGGCGGGCTTACCGGGCCGCTGCATGGCATTCCGGTGATCGTGAAGGATCAGATCGAGACGGCCGATATCATCACGACCTTCGGCTCGATCGCTGCGAAGGACTACCTGCCGGAGAAGGACGCGACGGCGATCAGGCTGATGCGCGAGGCCGGTGCGATCATCCTCGCGAAGACGGCGATGCCCGATTTCGCGACCTCGTGGTTCGGCTATTGCTCGGCGATCGGCGAGACCAGGAACCCTTACGATCTCGAGCGCGATCCGGGCGGATCGAGCGGCGGCACGGGGTGTGCGGTCGCTGCGAATCTCGGCGCCATCGGTCTCGGCGAGGACACGGGCGGCTCCGCGCGCCTGCCCGCTTCGTTCGACAATCTGGTGGGGCTCAAGGTGACGCCGGGCCTGATCAGCCGGGCCGGCATGTCGCCGCTCGTCATCTTCCAGGATTCCGCCGGGCCGATGTGCCGCACCGTGACGGACACGGCCAAGCTGCTCCAGGTCGTCGCCGGCTTCGACCCCGCAGACCCCTACACCTCGACGGCGGTTATCGCCGGGAACACGGATTACGTGGCCTGCCTCGACAAGGACGCGCTATCGGGCAAGACCATCGGCGTCCTGCGTACGGCCTTCGGCGACCCGTCCAACCCCAACGCGGCGGTGGTCAACGCGGTCATCGAGGATGCCCTTGGCGCGCTGAGGGACGCGGGCGCGACCCTTGTGGATATCGAAATCCCCGATCTCATGGACTACATCGTGTATTCGTCGCTCTACATCAATCATTCGCGGAGCGCGATCGACGAGTTCATGGCGTCCCGCCCCTCGTTGGCGGCGGAGAGCGTACGCGCGCTCGTCGACACCAAGCAGTACCACCCGATGCTCGATCTGCTCGAGGAGATCGCGGAGGGTCCGGAAGACCCCTATTCGGATCCGGAATACTATCCGCGCTACACGACCTCGGAGAAATTCCGGCAGGTCGTGACCAACGAGATGGGCAAGGCGGGCGCCGCCGCGCTGGTCTTTCCCACGACCCAGGTGCAGTCGCCCCGGCGCGACGATCTCAACGCCGGGCAATGGAAGACGCTCGAGTTTCCCACCAACACCCTGGTCGGCGCGCAGACCTGGATGCCGGCGATCAGTGTGCCGGCCGGCTTTACGCCGGAGGGCGTGCCTGTGGGCATGGAGATCCTGGGCCTGCCCTACCGCGAGGGCGACCTGCTGGCGCTCGCCTATTCATTCGAGCAGGCGACGCAGCACCGCCGGGCGCCGGCGTCCGCGCCGGAGATCGCCTGACCGGTTGGGGCCTGCCTCACGCGCCGGAGCGCGTTGCCACCCGGCGGGCGAGCACGTCGAGCGCGAGCGCGCCGACGATGATCGAGCCCTTGATGATGTCCTGATAGAAGACGTCGATGTCGAGCAGGACGAAGCCGTTTGAGATTGTGGCGATGATGCCGAGGCCGACCACGGTCCGCCACATCGAGCCGAAGCCGCCGGCAAGCGAGGTGCCGCCGACCACGACGATGGTCAGCACGTCGAAGATAATGACGGGATCCAGGTTGGCCTGGGCCGAGTTGAGCTGGGATGCCGTGAGCGTGCCGGCGACGCCCATGCAGACGCCGGACAGCACGTAGGTGCTGCCGATCACGGTGCGGACGCGAATGCCGGAGAGCCGGCTCGCCTCCCGGTTGCCGCCGACCGCGTAGATCGCCTCGCCGTAGACGGTCTTGGCGAGCACCAGCCCGCCGACCAGCAGGAAGGCTATCAGCAGCATCCCCGAGAAGGGAAAGCCGTGCCAGCGGCCGGCGCCGAGATCGCCGAAGGCCATGTCGGGCACGACGAACGCGGCATTCTTGGTGACCACGTAGGTGACGCCGCCCAGGATGAACCCGGTGCCCACCGTGGTGATGAACGGGTTGATGTTGACGCCCACGACCAGCACCGCGTTGAGCAGCCCGACGACGAATCCGGCCGCAATGGCGGCAAGGAACGCGTAGGCCGGGTCCACCAGGATGCCGACCCCGGCGGCGACCACCGCGCAGAGCGAATAGCCCGAGGCGATGGAGAGATCGAAGCCGCCGGTCAGGATGACGTAGGTCATGCCCACCGCCATGATTCCGGCCGGCGCCCACTGGGACAGCATGTTGAAGATGTTGCCCTGGGAGAGAAACGCGGGATTGCCGATGGAGACGACGATGACCAGGATTACGAAGGCGACGATGATGCCGTAGGTGCGGAAGGCGACGCCGCCGTAGCGCCGCAACAGCGTCGCGCCCTGTTCGGCACGGCTGACGGAGCCAGGATCCTGAGGTGGAGACGGCGACGGGTTCATGCCGCAGCCTCCCCCTCCACGCCGAAGGTCATGGCGAGGACACGCTCCAGAGAGAGCTCCCCACGCTCGAGTATCGCAGCCTGCCGTCCCTTGGCCAGCACCATCACCCGGTCGGCGAGATCGACCACTTCCTCCAGCTCCGAGGACACCATGACGATCGCCATGCCCTCGTCGGCCAGGCGGCGCATGACCGTGAACATTTCTCCCTTCGCGCCGACATCGATGCCGCGCGTCGGCTCATCCATCAGGAGAACCCGCGGCCGGCGATGCAGCCACTTGCCGACGACGAGCTTCTGCTGATTGCCGCCGGAAAGCGTCTCCGTCGGCGCGCCGAGCCGGCGCGGGTCGAAGGCCAGCGAGGCGGCAATGGTCTCCGCCGCCGCTTTGCGGCGCCCGCTGCGCACGATCGCGCCGGGTGCGAGGCCGCGCATGTCCGTCATCGTAACGTTGACGAAGCCGTTCTGGCTCAGCACCAGCCCTTGTCCCTTGCGGTCCTCGGGCGCGAGCGCGATCCCGAGCGCCAGCGCCCGCCCGACGGTACGTGGCAGGGGCTGCGTGCGGCCGTCGATGGTGAGCGTCCCGCTGGCGCCGGGCTGGGTGCCTGCCAGCGCGCGCAGGAGCTCGGTCCTGCCGGAGCCCACCAGCCCCGCGATCCCGAAGATTTCGCCGGCGTGGAGAACGAACGAGATGTCCTGCAGCTTGTCGGGCACCGTAACGCCCTCGACGCGCAACAGCTCCTCGACCTCGGCGGCGTGACGGCGGGAGGGCGGTGCGCGAAGTTCCGTCCCCAACATGGTGTTGACCAGCTTTTCCTTGTCCCAGGCGTTGACGTCGGCGGTGGCGACCATCTCTCCGTCGCGCAAGACCGAAACGCGGTCGCACAGCCTGAGCACCTCGTCGAGATCATGGGAGATATAGATGACCGAGGCACGCTCATCCCTGAGCCGTCCCACCGTCTCGTAAAGGCGCTCGCGCTCGTTGGGTCCAAGGGAGGCTGTTGGCTCGTCCATGATGAGGATGCGGTGGTCGGCCTGCAGCGCCCGCATGATCTCGAGCATCTGCTGGTTCGCCACCGAGAGATCGCCCGCACGGGCGCCGGGGGGAATGTCGACTCCGAGGCGGGTGCCAAGCGCGCGGAAGCGCTGCTCCATGGCGCGGCGCTTGACCATCGGCCCTCGGCGCATGGGCCGGCCGAGAAAGACGTTCGAGGCCGAGGACATGTCCGCGACGACCGTCAACTCCTGGTAGATGGCGGCGACGCCGGCGCGCTGCTGTGCGCGTGGGTCGTGCTGCTCGACCGGTTCGCCGAAAATCTCGACGTCGCCCGCGTCGGCGGTGTAGGCGCCGGTGAGCACCTTGATCAGCGTCGACTTTCCGGCGCCGTTCTCGCCGACGAGGCCATGGACCTCGCCCTCGTGGAGCACGAAGTCGACGTCCTTCAGCGCCTGGACGCCCGGAAACGCCTTCGAGACCCGCTCGACGCGGATGGCGTCAAGTTCGGCGGACGATGTCACGGGCGGGTCGATCCGTGCCTCCACTCGTCATCGCGTCACGACCGGGCCTGACCCGGTCGCGGAAGGGTCGCGGGGGCGGGGCGTGCGTCCCCGCCCCCGAAGCATGGGCCCCTCAGTACTTGGGTTCGCTCATCGTGTCGGCGTTTTCCTTGGTGATGATGATGGTGCCGGGGCCGTCCGCGACCGCCGGCAGGTCCGCTTCGTTGATGTAGCCGTTGATCGGCTCGCCCTCGAGCGCGGCGATCAGGGCAACGGCGGCGTAGTAGGACTCCTCCCACGGGAGCAGCACCGTCGTTTCGTTGTAGGTGCCGGCCTTCACCTTGGCGATGCCGTCCTTGGTCGCGCCGATGGAGTAGATCCTGATATCCGTGCCCGGCTTCTTGCCGGCGGCCTCGATCGCCTGCTCGACGCCCCGTGACATGTCGTCCCAGGACGACAGAATCACCGTGATGTCGGGATGCGCGAGAAGGGCGTTCTGGATCTTCTCCAGGGCCACGCGCGGGTCGAAGTTCGCCGGCTGGTCCACGACGATCTCGGCATTCGGGAACTTCTCCGCGCCCTGCTGGATGGCCTTCTCCCAGAAGCCGAACAGGTCGGAGCCGACGAAACCGCCGACCGCCGCAACCTTGCAGGGCTCCGTGCAGGATGCGAGCCCGTGATCGACGTGCGCGTTGTAGTAGGCCTGCCGCTGCATGGTGACCGTCGCCGCCAGCCCCTCGGAATAGTCGGCGTCTTCGCACATCGGCAGATCGAGCGAGACGGTGGGCTCGTCGAGCGGCTGCAGGTGGCGCTTCCACATCGAGCAGGCGGGCGCGGCTGCGGTCGGTGCGAACAGGTAGCCGTCGAAGCCCTCGGTAATGGCGTTCTGCACCTGCTTGATCTGCGTCGCCGGATTGAAGTTGGCGGCGAAGCGCTTGTATTCGAAGCCGTACTTCTCAGCCGCCGCTTCGAGTCCGGCACGCCGCGCGGAGCAATAGGGGTTCTGGCCGCACTCGCTCAGATAGGCGATCCGGTAGGCCTTCGACGGCGTGATGTTGCGCGCGTCGAACTCAAGAATCTTCTTGGCGTTCGCGACGGGGTCGTCCGCTGCCGCCGGCGTGGCGCCAAGCCCCGCGAGCAGCGCGACGCCCATTCCGATCGCGACGGCCGCCGTCAGCGGACCCCTGAGCGCCCGACGCATTTTGTGACCCAGCTTCACCATGACATTGCCTCCCTGGTTGAGATGGCCCCGATCGGCCGAGCGGAACGCACGGGCATCGGAGATCGATCGGGGGCCAACGCACGTCATGTCCAAGGTACCCCATTCGCCAGCGGCCCGCGAGCGCCGCCGACCACGGGAACCTCGAGGCGGAACGCACGCGCGCCGGCCGATCGTTGAAACCTGGTTGGTTCGGATCATAAGGTAGCGGGCGGACTGGAACGGACGAAAGGGACGGAGCCCATGGACGGCGTGCGCCTCGCAATCCTGAACAAGCGCTTCGAGGCCATCTGCCGGAAGATGGCCAACACGCTCTTCCGCACGGGCCGTTCCGGCGTGCTCAACACGGCGCGCGACTTCTCTTGCTGCATCGTCACGGCCGACTGCGACCTGCTGGCGACCGCCGAGAGCCTGCCGATCCATGTGCTGAGCGGCCCCGACCTGATGGCGGCCTCGATGAAGGAGTTCCACCCCGCGCTTCAGCGGGGCGATGCCTTCCTGCACAACTCGCCCTATCACGGCTGTTCGCATCCGGCAGACCACACGATCCTGGTACCGGTGATCGACGACGACGGGCGCCACCGCTTCACGGTGCTCGCCAAGGCGCATCAGGCCGATTGCGGCAACTCCATCGCCACCACCTATCACGGCAGCGCGCGCGACGTGTACGAGGAAGGCGCGCTGATCTTCCCGGCGGTGCAGGTGCAGCGCGGCTACGAGACCATCGAGGACATCGTCCGCATGTGCCGCATGCGCATCCGCGTGCCGGACCAGTGGTGGGGCGATTTTCTTGCCATGCTGGGCGCCGCGCGGGTGGGTGAGCGGGAGGTGCTGGCCCTTGCCGACGAGGTCGGCTGGGAGACGCTGGATCTCTTCGCGGCCGAGTGGTTCGACTACAGCGAGCGGCGCATGGTGGAGGCGCTCAAGGGGCTTCCCGCCGGCAGCCTCACGGTCGCCAGCAGCCACGATCCCATACCCGGCGCGCCGGAGGGCGTGAGAGTCAACGTCTCCACACGGGTCGACCCGGCCGAGGCGCGGATCGAGGTCGATCTGCGGGACAACATGGATTCGCTGCCCTTCGGCCTCAACATGAGCGAGGCCTGCGCGCGCACCTCGGCGATGGTCGGCATCTTCAACGCGCTGCCCCACACCGTGCCGCCCAACGCCGGCGCCTTCCGCCGCATCGATGTGAAGCTCAGGCGAGGCTGCGTCGTGGGCATCCCGGAGCATCCGACCTCATGCTCGGTCGCCACCACCAACGTTGCCGACCACATCGCCAACGGCGTGCAACGCGGGATTGCGGAGCTCGGCGACGGGCACGGCATGGCCGAGGTCGGTGGCGTGATCCCGCCGAGCTGCGGCGTGATCTCGGGCATGGACCCGCGCAGCGGCGCGCCCTTCGTCAATCAGGTCTTCCTCGGCTTCGGCGCAGGCGCGGCGGCGCCAGCGACGGACGCCTGGATCACCGTCGCCCACGTGGGCAATGCCGGACTCTGCTACCAGGATTCCATCGAGGTGGACGAGATGGTGTTTCCCATCACCGTGAAGGGCCGTCACTTCATCACCGACAGCGGCGGCGCCGGGCGCCAGCGCGGCGGGGCAGGGGCCTTCGTTGAGTTCGGCCCGGTCGATGGCTGCCGGCTGGAGGTGGGCTATGTCAGCAACGGCGCGATCAACCCGGCGAACGGCGCGCGCGGCGGCGGCCCGGGCGCCGTCGCCCGTCAGTACCGCCGCAATCACAATGGCGAACTTGTCGCTCTGGATGCCTGCGCCCAGGCGGCCGTGGAGCCGGGCGAGACGATGGTTTCCATCTCGGCCGGGGGCGGCGGTTACGCGGCGCCTTATGCCCGGGAGCCCGAGCGCGTCGCCCACGACGTGCGGGAGAAGTGGGTTTCTCCCGAAGCAGCCCGCGAGGTCTACCGCGTGGCCCTCGACCCTGCCGGCAACGTCGACGAGGCCGAAACCCGCCGGCTCAGGGCCGCGGCAGAGACCGGCGCTCGCGTGCAGACCGCGGCGGAGTGAACCGAGCGCTCACCCGTCGGCCTTGGGGCGCACCTCCTCGGCGAATCCGGTGATGGTGTCGAGGGTCTCCTCGAGAGTCTCGCGCAGGACCTGGATAGCGAGGTGGCGCACCCCGAGGTCGCGCATCGCCCGAATGTCGCCCGCGATGTCGTCCGCCGAGCCCGTGAGCAGCATCCGCTCACCCGTGTCGGTGATAATCGGCTCCTCGCTGGCGCCGTACCAGACGGCCCAGAAAGCGATGTCGATGCTGGCCGGGTCGCGGCCCTCCGCCTCCGCCATGGCGCGGAGATCGTCGAGGCCGGCGGCGAAGCGGCCGAGCGTGTCCATCGGGAAGCGCGGGTTGCAGCCGATCGGGAACCAGGCGTCGCCATAGCGCACCGTGCGCCGCTTGGCCGGCTTGCTCTCGCCGCCGACCCAGATGGGCGGGTGTGGCTTCTGCACCGGCTTCGGATGGAACAGGATGTTGTCGAACGAGGTGAACTCGCCTTCGTACTTGGGTGCGTCGGCGGTCCAGAGCTCCTTGTAGATGCGCAGGTACTCGTCGGTCGCCCGGCCGCGCGCTTCGAAGGGCGGCGCACCGACGGGTGGGAACTCCTCGGCCATCCAGCCCGCGCCGACGCCAACGACTGCCCGGCCGCCGGAGAGCAGATCGATGGTGGAGAGAAGCTTCGCCGTCAGCACGGGATGGCGGTAGGGGACCACCATCACCGAGGTGAGCAGCCGCATCTCCGTCGTGACGCCCGCGAGGTAGGCCATCAGCGCGAGCGGCTCCAGGCATTCGCCGGCGAGCAGGGTGGGGAAGGTGAGCGTGCCGTCGGGCGAATAGGGGTAGGTCGAATCGATGCCCGTGGGCACCACGATGTGGTCCGGGATCGCGAGGATCCGGTAGCCCAGCTTTTCGCCGTGCCGGGCGAGGGTCGCGATGTGCTCCGGCACGGCCAAAGGCCCGCCGTTCGGTACGTTGAAGCCGTATTCCATTCCCCTGATCCCGTCAGTTCTGATGATTGCCGCGACATGGCGGCCCGGAAGGCAGTGCAAGCGGTTCTAGCGTCATCCTGCGGGGTG
Organism: Rhodospirillales bacterium; assembly: GCA_028818565.1. Lineage (GTDB taxonomy): Bacteria > Pseudomonadota > Alphaproteobacteria > UBA828 > UBA828 > WTGU01. The sequence goes on from JAPPNV010000044.1 coordinate 8,459, forward strand.
CGGCAAGGATGATCCCGGTGGTGGGACGCCGGGACGCTTACACGTAACCGTTGGCCTGAAACCAACTGAGCGCATCGGCCAGCGCCCGCTCGGCGGGGCGGGCCGAATAGCCGAGTTCGCGCTCGGCCTTCGCCGACGAGAAGAACATCATCTTGCGCGCCATGCGCAGGCTGTCGCGGGTGAGCCGCGGCTCACCGCCCGCGACACGCGCCCAGGTCTCGCCAACGGCAGCCACCGGCGCGAGCAGCCGATGCGAAAGCCGGATGCGCGGTGCCGGGCGCCCCGTGAGCCTGGCCAGGCATTCGAGAATCTGCCGGAGCGTCATGTCTTCGCCGCCGAGGATGTAGCGCTCCCCCACGGTGCCGCGCCCGAGCGCCTGCAGGTGCCCGGCGGCGCAATCGTCGACGTGGACCACGTTGAGGCCGGTATCGACATAGGCCGGCATCCGGCCGGTCGCGAAATCGACGATGATCCGCCCGGTGGGCGTCGGCTTGATGTCGCGCGGGCCGATGGGCGCGGAGGGGTTGACGATCACCGCCGGCACCCCCTCGTCGCGGACCAGCGCGCGCACCGCCTCCTCCGCCAGATACTTGGAGCGCTTGTAGTGGCCGATCATGGCGGCCTCGGTCACGGGCGTCTCCTCGTCGGCCGGCGAATGGTCGGCGTTGAGGCCGAGCGTGGCGACGCTCGAGGTATAGACGATGCGCGTGGCGCCTGCGCTCGCCGCGGCGCGCAGCAAGTCGCGGGTGCCCTCCACGTTGGTGCGGTAGATCGCCGGCGGATCGGGGATCCAGAGCCGGTAATCGGCCGCCACGTGGAAGAGCGTGTCGCAGCCCTGCGCGGCCTTCTCCAGCGAGGTGCGGTCGTTGAGGTCGCCGGTCGCCCGCTCCACGTCGAGGTCGTCGATGTTGCGCGTATCGGCTCCCGGCCGCGTCAGCACGCGCACCGCGTGGCCGGCGTCGAGCAGCGCCCGGGCAACGGCGGAGCCGAGAAAGCCGGTCGCGCCTGTGACGAGCGTGGTCATGACGGGGCCTCCGGCGGCTTGCCGAACAGCAATCCGCGCTCTTTCCAGGCAAGCCAGACCACGTAGATCGGCGGCAGTGCGACGCCCGCGAGCAGCAGCACGATCAGTCCGCCGCCCCATGTGATGGGACCGATGAAATACATCGCGTCCTCCAGGTGGATTCCCTTGAACATCGGCTGCCGTGCCTGGCGCGTGCCGGCGCGCTGCTCGATCCGCCAGAACATGAGGAAGAGCGCCGAGACCGACACTCCCGCGATCAGACCGAGATAGGGCGCCCAGCCGCCGATCCAGCTGTCCTGCAGGCCGATACCGATGCAGACGAAGAGCGTCACGTGAATGAAGGCGTCCGAGTAGTTGTCGTAGTGATAGCCGAAGCGGCTGGACTTGCCGGAAAGCCTGGCCAGCTCGCCATCCATGTGATCGACGAAGTTCGAGAGCATGAAGAGCCCGGCGGCGTACAGAATTTCCGGCCGCGTGCCCATGGCGAAGAGGCCGCAGGCCGCGAGCCCGAGAAGAAGCCTGACCGTGGTGATGTGGTTCGGCGTGACCGGCGTGTGCACCAGCGGACGCACCATCCAGCGGGCGAGCCGCTGGTCCCAGGCCAGGCGCGGCTTTGCCTTGGCGGGCTCGGCGCTCTCGCCGCTGCCCTCGTCGCTCGCGCCGATCTTGCGTTCGACCATGGGGCGTCATATAGCCCGAAACGGGGTCGTGACAACGCCGGACATTGCGCCATGCGCGCCGTCATTCTCGCCGCCGGTGTCGGCCGGCGTCTGGGCCACGATAAGCCCAAGATTCTGTTGCGATTCGGCGGCCGCACCCTGCTGGAGCGCCATCTCGCCATCTTCGGCGCGCTCGGCGTGCGTGACGTGGTCATCGGCATCGGCCATGAGGCGATCGCGATCGAGCGCGCGCTGGAGGCGCTGGGTCAGACCGATGTCTCGACCATCTACAACCCGGACTACGAGCAGGGCAGCATCCTCACGCTCTGGTGCGTGCGCGAGGCGCTCACGGCGGGCGGACCGGTCCTCCTGATGGACGGCGACGTGCTCTACGACCGCCGCGTGCTTGCGCCTCTGGTCGAGACCCGCCACGCCGATTGCCTGCTGGTGGACCGCGCCTACGAGCCGGGCGACGAGCCGGTCAAGGTCGGCCTCGTTGACGGTGCGCCCGCCGACTTCGGCAAGACCATCGATCCCGCGCTCGAGCCCTACGGTGAATCGGTCGGCTTCTTCCGCCTCAGCGACGGGACTGCGAAAGCGCTCATTGAAACCGCCGGGCGGATGATCGAAGAGGGCGGCAGCGAACGCCCGATGGAGGATGCCGTCGCTGCCGTCATCCGGGCAGCGGACCCGCCTTTCGGCTTCGAAGACGTAACCGGCCTGCCCTGGATCGAAATCGACTTTCCCGAGGACGTGGACCGCGCCGGGACCGAAATCCTGCCCAAGCTCGTCGACAACGACAGCTGACACCCAATCCCGGCTTGTGTGCTCCGGATACTTAGCTATATTGTTAGCTAGAATTTCCGCCCGAGCAGGTGCATCATGACTGTCGTGAACGTCCATGAGGCCAAGACCCAGCTTTCCCGCCTGCTTGCGCGCGTGGAGAGCGGCGAGGAGGTGGTGATCGCCCGCCGCGGCGAGCCAGTCGCACGACTCGTCGCCTGCAAACAGCGGAAAGTGCGCCGTCCCGGTCGGCTCAAGGGCAAAATTGTCATTCCCGACGACTTCTTCGACCCGCTGCCCGAAGAGGAGCTCAAGCTCTGGGAAGGCGGATAGTCGGTGCGGGTACTGCTAGACACCCACGCACTTCTATGGTGGGTCGAGGATAGCCCCCACCTTTCTGCAAGCGCTCGCAAGGTGGTCGCGGACGAAGCCAACGAGATCTTGGTCAGCGCCGCCTCGGCGTGGGAAATCGCCACAAAATACCGGCTCGGCAAACTACCGGAAGCTGAGGCAGTTGCGACGGACGTCGTCGGCTGCATCGCAGACGAGGGGTTCGAAGCACTGGCGATCAGCGTCGCCGATGCCGAACGTGCCGGGCGATTGCCAGGCATCCACCGCGACCCGTTCGACCGAATGATCATCGCTCAGGCCCTGGGGCATGATCTGGCCATCGTCTCGGTCGACGCGACATTCGATCGTTACGGCGTCAACCGGCTGTGGTGAGAGGGGCTCTCCGCCCACCGCCCGCCCATTGCACGCAGGCGCACGGCCTCAGCATAATGAGCGCCACGCGAAGAGACCGCCGCCAGGGAGGCGCACCATGAAGCTCGGCATGTTCATGCACCCGATCCAGGATTTTCGGCGGGGCTATCACACGCTGCTGAAGGAAGACTTCGAGATCATCAAGTGCGCCGACGCGGTCGGCTTCGACGAGGTCTGGCTCGGCGAGCATTTCGCGCTTCCCTCCGAGCCGATCCAGTCGCCGCTCATGCTGTTTGCGGCCCTGGTGCCCCAGACCGAGCGGATCAAGTTCGGCTCCGGCGTCCTCTGCCTGCCCTACCAGCACCCGGCGATCGTGGCCGGCCAGGCCGCGCAGTTCGACCACATGTCCGAGGGCCGCTTCCTGATGGGCATCGGGCCCGGCGCCACGCCGCCCGACTTCGAGATGTTCAAGATCACCGACCTCGACCGCATGGAGATGCTGGTCGAGTCCATCGACATGATCCACGGCATCTGGGCCTCGGACCCGCCCTACGAGTTCCACGGCAAGTATTGGGACTTCGAGATCAAGGACAACGTGCTGTCCGACATCGGCGTCGGCGCCATGGGCAAGCCCTACCAGCAGCCCCATCCGCCTGTGATGATCCCGGCGATGAGCCGTGGTTCCGGCAGTATCCGCCTCGCCGCCCAGCGGGACTGGATGTGCATCTCCGCCAACTTCGTGCCCGACGAGGTGCTCAAGGGCCATTGGCGCGACTATCTGGATGAGCGCAAGAAGCTCGGGCGGCAGCCCGATCCCTCGAAGTGGAAGGCGGGCCGCACTCTGCTCATCACCGAGACCGACGAGGAGGCCCGTCAGTATCTCAGGCGCGAGGACAACGCCTTCTACTGGTACTTCAAGTACATCATCGGCGTCACCAGCCACGGCGGCTTCGTCCACATGCTCAAGTCGGACGCCGACATGCCGGACGAGGAGGTGACGCCCGAGTACTGCATCGACACCATCGTCACCGCCGGCAGCCCCAAGACGGTGGCCAAGAAGATCGCGGAGTTCCGCGACGAGACCGGCCCCTTCGAGACCCTGATCGTCTCGCACCACGACTGGGTCCATAAGGATCTGTGGCGGCGCCACATGGAGCTCACCGCGACCGAGCTCATGCCGCGGCTCCGTGCCGAGATCGGCTGGCAAGCGGCGGCTGAATAGGCGGAAGCTCGGGCCCAGCCCGCGCTACTCGGTGACGATCTTCACAAGCTGACCGGGGCGGAGGCGCTCGCCTGGGCGCAGCCCGTTCAGCACCAGGAACCGCTCGGTGCGGAAGTCGTTGAATGGCATGCGGGCCGCGAGCGAAGCCACGCTGTCGCCGGGCGCGACCTCGACGACGCGCAGCCTGAGCGGGCGGAGGTTCGCGGCCTGCCGCACGCCAAGCCGCCGGAAGCTCGCGATCATCTGCCGGAAGGGAGTCGAGAGCTCTCTGGTTTGGCGGGGTGGGGTCGCGAAGAAGAAGCGATAGACCCGATTGGGCGCGGCGCGGATGGCGACCAACCGCACGTCGCGCACGCCTGACTTGGTACGGACGCGCGTGCTGGCAGCCACCGCATCCATGCCGTCGACATGGGTTCTCTCAATTCTGGTGAGCGCCACCCTCGACGCCCAAACGCCCCGGAGATAGCGCCAGGTGCTGATCGAGGGGTTCGCGAGCCGGGCCTCGTCGAAGCGCATCGTGGCACCCGACGCGTGCGTGCCCACCACCGCCTCCGGCGCGTTGCGCAGGCGGAATCCGGGCGGGGCGGTGAACGCGATCCGCAAGATCGGGTGTGCGAACGCCCGGCCGCGAACGAATCCGTCTTCGGGGGAATCGCCGTAGATCATGCCGTCGATCTGCCGGAGGTAGATGTCGCGGGCGCGCTCGCCGCCGAATTTGGCTTGCGCGGCATCGGCTGCCGCTCGCACCCGGTCGGCGGTGCGCGGATGGCTCGCGAAGAGGCCCGCCAGCGCTCCGTCGGCAGGCCTGCCGGCCATCTTGCTTGCGAGTGCGGCCTCAGCCCCCATCGATTCCAGAAAACTCGACATCGCCCTCGCGTCGAAGCCGGCGCGGCTCAGATAGCGCACGCCCAGCGTGTCGGCCTCAAGCTCCTGGGAGCGCGAATAGCCTTGCACGTAGGCGCCCGCCGCAAGGTTCGCGAAGTCTGAGACGGACCTGTTGTCGATGACTGCGCCGAGGATCGCCGCGCCGAGGCCGGCGACGACGCCATGGCTGTAGCGCTCGGCGCTGTGCCGCGCCGTCACGTGGCCGATCTCGTGGGCGATCACGCCCGCGAGCTCCGCCTCGTCGTTGGCGAGCGCCATCAGACCGCGCGTGACGTGGACGTAGCCGCCGGGCAGAGCGAAGGCGTTGACTACCGGGCTGTCGAGAACGACGAAGGTGAAGGGTGGCTCGGGCTGTTCCGAGGTCTGTTGGATCAACCTGCCGAGGCTCGAGATGTAGCGTTGGAGCGCCGGGTCGTCGTAAAGGCCGCCGAACGCCTCCACCAGCTTGGGATGTTCCTGGGCGCCGACGCGCCGCTCCTCCCCGGGCGAGAGGAAGGCGGTGAACTGCTCGTCGCCGGTCGCCGGATTGACGCTGCATCCGCCGAGCAGGAGCGGCGCGGCTGCGGTGAGCGCGAGACCCAGCGCCAGAGCCGCAGGCGCGGACGCCGCACGGCGGAGACGCATCATTCGAGAACCTCGATCTGCTCGGGATGCGTGGCTTCGATCATGGGGCCGTTGAACGAGTCGATCCAGCCGCGCACGCGCACCAGACGCCCCTCGTAGTCCTCGATGGCGATGCCCGCGGACTCGAAGCGCCGGCGGTCGCGCGGCCCGATGGAAACGGTGAAGTCCTCGCGCCAGTCGTCGCCGAAGTTGAGGTAGCCGCGCCCCCGCACGACCGCTGCCGACTCAACCCGCCCCTCGACCAGCTGGAAGCTGTGGAGCCTGTTGACGGTCTCGCCCGCGGCTCGCACGCCGTAGCGAGGCAAGGACCAGATGCCGAGACGCGCGGCACGCGCGCGGCGTTCGATGGCAAGCATCTCGGCGGCGGCTGCACGGTCGTCGACGAGGCTGTGGACCCGTGCGAGGCCCGCCGCGAGCAGCGCGCCCTGAACCCAGGTTCCGTCGTCGCTCCGCACCAGATGGGCGCGCAGGCGGCCGTAGCGGTCCCGCGGGGCGTCGCCCGCCGCCAGGCCGACCCGGCGGCCGTGAACCAGAGCAGAGAGCGCCTGGCGCGCCTCGTTCGAGAGGGTGTCGGCTTCCGGGGCGGTTTCGCCGCGGACGGGCCTCGGCGCCTCGATACCGGCGAGGCGTACCGTCTCCCCGTCATCGAGCAGGACCGTGCTGCCGTCGATGACCTCGATCGCCCGCGCTTCCGCGTCGGTCGCGAGGCCCGACGGCAGAGGGACCGCCGGCTCGCTCGCGCTGCCAGCCGTCGTCACGGTGAGAATGAGGAGAAAGACCACGGCGAATCGCGCCATGACGGGAGTATAGCCCCCGCCTTCAGCCGAACGCGCGCCTTCTCAAGCAGGCGGCAAGACCGTAATGTCGCCACGGGCACGCTTCGTGGCGCACACGGCCCAACGCGGGGAGGGCGCAGCATGGACATGGTGACGATGAACATCATCGATTCCTCGATGGTGTCGATCTGCCGGGAAATGGGAATCACCCTGATGAAGACGTCGTACTCGACGATCTTCAACGAGGGCCTCGATTTCACCTGCGCCATCGCCGACACCGACGGCGAGATGGTCTCGGTCGCCGAGTTCTGCCCCGCCCAGATCGGCGGAATGCCCCTCCTCATCAAGACCTGCGCCGAGGAAATCCCGATCGACCAGATCGAGGAAGGCGACGTCATCGTCCATAACGACCCCTACCGCGGCGGCCTGCACGTGCCCGAGCACACGCTGTTCAAGCCGGTCTTCGCCGACGGCAAGCTGCTGGC
>JAPPNV010000452.1 GCA_028818565.1 Rhodospirillales bacterium
TAACAAGATCATTGCCATCATGCGGCTTATGTGGAATTCCACATAATCCGCACTTCGTGCAGCACCCGGCGGCGAGCCGCTCTGCGCGCTGGCGCCGGTATTGCCGGCGCCGGGAAGCGCGCGCGTCTTTGCTATGCTTGCAGGGCACGGCTGGTTTTCCTCCCTTCCATGCTGTGCGCAGTCGGGGGGCGCCCGGCCGGAACACGATCCGGCTGGACGCCCCGGTGGGCACGGCTCAGCGATGCCTGCCGTTGGCGAAAATCCCTGTCGCCCAAGCCCCCCACAATTGCACCCCGCTGTCTTCGAGGTTCACGGCGGTGCAGACGATGATCTCGTCGCGCGCGGGCCGCATCTTCTTGACGTTGCTCAAGCTGGTGACGGTGTGCCGCGGCCTGCGCCTCTTCTTCCCCCGCGCAGGGGGTGCTGCGATCGGCACGGGGGTGATCGCGCCGTCGGCCGCCGAGCGGAAGCGCTCGACGACGTAGCGGTCGTCCTCGAGGCCGCGCCCGAAGATGTGGACCAGGTACGTTTCGGTGTTGCCGCGCTGCGTGCTGCCGATCTGCATGATGTCCTCCACCATGTGGATGGTTGGAAGCCGCGGGACCGCCTCCCTCTCCGGAGCGCCCCGCCCGCCGCCCCGCTCAAGGCCAAGCTCTGCCTCTTGCGGACGCGCAGGCTCTTGCGAGGCGTGGGCAAGGGTTGGGGCCGGCGACAGGCTGAAGCGGCCGGGCATGGGCAAGATGGCACCCGATGCCGGTCCGAGACCTGCCGGTGGCGCGGTGCCCCAAACCCAGCACTATCTGCTCGGCTGCGGCCAGAGCGATGCAGACCGCGCCGCGATGCCGCCGGTCGACGGCGTGTCGATGACGGTCAGGAAGCGCCCGCGCGCCGCTCTGCAGTCGTGGGCGGCAGAGAAAATCTGTCGCTCCGCGCCGGCCATCGCTATCATGGGCGGGATGGATAACGACGAGCTGCTTCTCTTTCTGCTGCAGCACTTTCCCGGATTGGACGATGACGACCTGTCGAGGCTCTCCGGCCTGACGCCGGCCCGACGGGTGAAGCGCGTCTGTCGCGATCTGGAGGACCGCCAATTGCTGGAGCGCAAGGCCGGACCCAACGGGAGAATCGCGAACTATGCGCGGGACTCCGGGCGGTGAGCTGTTTCGCTCGGCATGCCCCCGCGGCCTGGTGACGCGACGCGACAAATGAAACACACTCAAATGTCTCAAGAGCAAGCTGTGCCGGGCCGGGAAGGCGTACAGCGCCGCCGCACAGCGGATCGAGAATGGCGGAGAGTGGCAACCGGAGCGCAGGGACGAGGAACTCATGGTCCCAAGCCAGTCCATCAACGCCGTGACCGAGCCTTACCTGCTCCCGCCGTTGGAAGACATGGAGCGCTGGCCAGGTGAGCGGCACGAGGCCGAACAGCGGATCGCGGAGATCAACGATCTCCTGCCCGATTAGCCGGCCCGCCTTGGTCACTCTCGCAGATAATCCCCAATGAAAATGACCTGTGCGAGCCGGAGCTTGCGGGAGCTCTACCGGTACGATCCGGACAAGGCTGACCGCCTGCTGTTCAGCCGTGTCACTCACCCCGACAGGCGCGGGTTCCTCAAAGGTGCCGGGTTGGCCGCCATGGCGGCGCTGATCGGGGGCACCATCCCCTTCCACCGCACCATGCCCGGGCACTTCATCCCCGTCGCGCTTGCCGGCGAGCCTGTCATTCAGGGAAAGGACGGCTTGGTTGTGCTCAACGACCGGCCGCTCAGCGCGGAGACGCCGGCGCACCTGCTCGACGACGCCATCACGCCGACCGAGAGGCATTTTGTTCGCAACAACGGTATTCCGCCCGCGAGCATCGATGCAGCCGCTTGGACCCTCACAATCGACGGCCTGGTCGAGACCCCGCTCAAGTTCGGCATCGACGATCTGAAGCGCGGGTTCGATGTCGTCACCCGCGCGCTCACTCTGGAGTGTGCGGGCAACGGCCGCGCCTTCTTCGACCCCCCGGCCACGGGCGCGCAGTGGACATACGGCGCCGTCGCCTGCTCGGAGTGGACCGGCGTCCGCCTCGCCGACGTGCTCAAGGCGGCGGGCGTGAAGAGCGGCGTCGTCTACACCGCGCACGAGGGGGCGGACACGCACCCCTCCGGTACAGCGAGCGGGCTGCCCATCTCGCGCGGCGTGCCCATCGCCAAGGCCATGGACCCCGACTCTCTCATCGCCTTCGCCCAGAACGGCCAGCCGATTCACCCCATGAACGGCGCGCCGCTGCGCCTTGTGTTCCCCGGATGGCCGGGGTCGTGCTCTCAAAAGTGGCTCACGCGCGTCTGGTTGCGGGACCGGGTCCACGACGGGGCGAAGATGACCGGCAGGTCGTACCGCGTTCCGGACCGCCCGGTGGCGCCGGGGGAGCAGCTGGCCGAGGACTTCGTCATCATCGAGGCGATGCCGGTCAAGTCGCTGATCACGCACCCGGCCACCGGGCACAGGGCAGCGGCACGGGAGCTTGAGGTGCGCGGGCACGCTTGGGCGGGCGACGCGACGGTCGATGCGGTCTCGCTCTCCATCGACTTCGGCGCAACCTGGATGGAAGCTGCGCTCGACGAGCCGGTGAACGCGCACGCCTGGCAGAACTGGCGCACTGTTATCGAGTTTCCGGGACCCGGCTACTATGAGATCTGGGCCAGGGCGACGGATTCAGAGGGCGTGAGCCAACCCCACGCTGTCGCCTGGAACCCGAAGGGCTACCTCAACAATGCGATGCACCGGGTTTATGTCACCGTCGCCTAGAGGCCGCCTCGCCACCCGTTAGATTCTTCCCGGGGGACGGGGCGCACAATTGTGTTGCTCACAGCTTCTTCAGCCGCCGCTGGCGCCGCGATCCTTCTGGAGCCTGCGGCTCGGTCCCGGTTTGGCGGACTGGCGCGCGGACGGCCGGCGCTGGCGGAGGAGGGGGGAAGGCGATAGCCGGGGATATCGGGGAGCGCGAGCTGGCGGCCCACGAGAAGGCCTCGGGCGGAGACCCAGGCGCAAATTGCGGAATACCGAACAAATTCCATCGGCGCCAGGGGCGCTCGGCAGCCCGCTATGGACGGGCGCGAGACCAGGAATAGTGCGGTCCCGGCTGGTTGAGTACGACCCGTCTTTCGTCGAGCTCCATCTTCTGGGCGTGCGCCTTCGACCAGCGTTCGTCCTCGCTGCTGTTCCAGAACGCGCGCGCCCTCGCGAACGCGGAAAGGTGGCCGAGCAAGAGGCTGAACTCCCGGCAGGGCTCGTCGTCGGAACGCCAGCGCTCGCGAAGCCTGCATTGGTCCTCCCCTTCGGTCTTCGCCGCCGTTATCTCGACCACCTCCATCCCGATCCGCACGACCGCGGGGCGGCCCGGGCGGGAGCTCTCCCGCGCCGCCGGGTCCAGCGCAGCCACCTCGGTCCGGCACAGCACGTCCCCTCTGGTGACGCCCTTCGCGCTCGCGAACGGGAACTTCGCCGGCGGCGCGGGGAACTGGCGCGCCCGCTCCACCTCGCGAAGCCTCTCGTCGCTCCACTCCGCCCGGTGGACGCGGCCCGCGAGCTTCGGCCCGGACATTCGCGTATCCGGCTCTTCGTGCTTGCCGCCTTGCGGCACCGAAACCCATTCGAGCTCCACCGTGTCGTGGCGGGTGCGCCCGCCGGTCCAGCCGGGCTGGCGCACCACCGCTTCAGGCTGCGGCCCGTCGTCGGTCAGCTGCAGCCTGATCCTGTCGCCCGCGAGCAGCGGCTCCTGCGCGGCCCATGATCGGGTGAACGCGTGCTCCACGCCGGGATCGCGCAGCCGTGCCATCTCCGCGCCCACCATCGCCGCGATCCGGGCGTCCTCCAGGTCGGGAATGTCCCTGCGCTCGCGCGCGAGCCGGAGCCCCTCCTCGATACCCTGGAACGTGTCGGGCCGGGTCTGCCGGTGGTCCTGAATGCGGTCGTCCATCAGCGCCCAGTCGGCCGCCTTTTCGAACCGCTGGCTCCGTTCCTGCAGAGCCTGCCATTCCGTCAGCATCGAGCGGGGAACGTCCTCGCGCGCCGCGCGCTCCACGAGCTGGCGGTATCGGGTGTCGAGCGCCTCCGCTTCCCGGAACAGGCCTTCGATCTCCCGCCATTCGATTGACAGGGAGGCATGTTCGGCGATCGCGGCCTGCAGCCGGCGGCGGGCCTCTTCCTCCAGGTCATTTTCCCTGGCCAGGCGCGCCGCTTTGGCGATGGCCTTGTCGTACCCCTCGTCACCGGCGAGAGAGACACCCCGCTCGTGCACGTTCCTCTTCGTCCCCTCGATCCGGTCCATCACCGAGACGAAGCGGTCGAGCAGCCGGTATCTCTCGATCCGCTTCAGCGCGGCGGCCAGCGTTTGCCGGCCGTTCGGTACTTGGTCGAGATGGGGACTGTAGGTGTCTTCCTTCTCGCGGATCGCCCGTCCCGTGGCCAGCAGCTTTGCCGGAATGTCTGGAAGGGACCGGTAGCCGGGCAGGTCGGTGACGAGGACGTCCGGGTCGTGTTGGACCCGGAGTGTGGCTTCTTTCTCCAGGGGGACCCTGTGCTGCCGATGTTCCTCGGCGTCCTCGAGGAAGCTATCGACGGCGGCGCGCTCCCTGCCGAGTCGGCGGTCGTATCCCAGCACCCGCTTCACCAGCGCCCGGGCCTGGTCCGGCAAGCCCTTCCGCCGGCCGAACGCGCGGGCCTCCTCGACGAGCTCTTCCCAGCCCTGCTGATAGAAGGAGATGACGCTCCCGGCTCTCTCCCGCTCCGCCATCGTCAGACGCGTCTCGAACACCTGCTTCCAGGCCGGGTCGTGCTCGCCGAGCCGGTCGAACCGATCGACGGCGGCCGCGATCTTCCCCGCTTCATCCTTCAGCCGGTCGAGATGGGGTCGCCATATACGCGTGTCTTCACGCATGGCGCGCCGGATGGCGCGCCATCGTTCGCCCACCTCCCCGCAGCGCGCCAGCCAGCCGGCATAGCCCTCCAGTTCCGTGGGCGGGGTGAACTTGGACCCGCCGGCCTCGCGGGCGCGTTTCTCCAGATCGCTGCGCTCGTCCAGAAGCCCGACCGCGTCGTCATGAAGCGCGACGATTGCCGCTCTCCGCTCTTTGCACGCCTCTGCATGGGCAAGGACCTCCCTGGCTACCGCCAGCGCCCATGCCGGGAGGGGGGACCGCCTGGCGAGGTTCGTGGCCCGCTCCACGAGAGCGTCATGGCCCTCGGCGTAGAACGGAATCGTTTTGTTTGCCGCGGCCTGCGCCGCCACCGCGCGGCGCAGCGTGTCGAATTCGAGCACCGCGTCGTCGACCGCCAGGAGATCGGCGAGCTCCCCGAGGCGCCGGGAGATTCCACTGCCGGCCGCGCCCGCGCGCTCGCCCAGCGCCGCGAGCAGGACCTCGCCGTTCTCCGACAGACGCCCCGACATCTCCCGCCAGTCCGGGTAGTCCTCCAGCCCGGCAACCGGGCACTCCGCTTTCTCGGCCGCCGCCTCCAGCTGGCGCCTTCCGGCGTCATGGGCATCCAGCAGCCCCAAAAACTCAACCGCCGCCCTGTCCCCCTCGCGGCAGGCCTGGTCATAGGCCATAAGGCCGTCCACGACCTCCCGCGTCACGGCCGGCAGATCGGGATTCTCCGCGAGTTTCTCCGCGTCCGCGATCAGCGCGCCGTAGCCATCCACCAGGAACAGCACCGTGCCCTCCCGCCGCGCCCGCCTCTCCAGCGCCTCCCAATCCTCGCGCGGCGTCCAGACCGGCTCGTCCTCCGCCAGAAGGCGCACGATCTCCTCCGGCTCCAGATCGAGCGGCGCGTCGATGGCCTCGATCGCCGTCGGACGCTCCCCGGTGTTCTCCGCCAGGACCTTCACCAGCTCCTCGGCGTTGTCGGTCAGCACCACCGCACGCTCCCGCGCCCGGCTGATCTCGACGTAGAAGGTCGACTGGTCGGTGAGCGCGCCGTAGCTCGAATCCAGCACCGCGATCACACCCTCCGCCGTGCTCCCCTGCGCGCCGTGCACCGTCGAGCTCCAGGCGTGGTCGATATGCCGCAGCTGCGGATCGTCCACACGGAGCGAAAGCCCCCGTCCGTCCGCCAGCCTGAACCGCACCCGGCCCTTGCCGATCCCCTCCACCTCGGCCCGCTCGCCGTTGACCAGGGACCGCTTCCTGTCGTTCCGGGTCCAGCGGATGCGGTCGCCCGCGCGGATCTCCAGGGGGCGGGTCTCGTAGACGTCGAGCAGGTAGCGGCTCCGCCCCGCGGGCTTGATCCAGCGCGGCTTGCCGTCGGGATGCAGCAGCATCACCCGGTCGTAGTCGAACCCGGTCACCGTCAGGACCTCGTCCTTCTTCAGGCGGTAGTTGATCAGGTCCTGGTTGAACACCACCAGGTCGCCTTCCCGGTAGTTGCGCCGGTCGCCCTTCTCGGCCCGGGTCAGGCCGAGGCTGACCAGGCGCTCGATCCGGAGCGGCTTCCCTCGCAGCACTCCCTCATCCGCCAGCGTCTCCCGGACGGTCCGGTTGATCTCCTCCCTCAGCGCATGGGTGGGTGCAACCAGCAAGGTGTCGTCGCGGGCGGCGGGGTCGAGCGCCAGCCAGGTCCGCGCCGCCGCCTCGGCGAGCTCGTCGTGCGCCACCTCGTGCACGCTGCTGCCGAGCAGCGCCACCGCCTCGCCGGGATCGCCCGCCAGAACCGCCTGCACCGCCGCCCGCAGCTCCGGGTTACGCTGGCGCAGGATGTCGTCCATCATGGCCGTGGTCATCCCCGCACGCTGCAGCAGCCGGAACGGCTGGCCCGCCTCCACCGCGCGGAGCTGGCCGGTGTCGCCGACCAGCACCACGCGGGCGACGCCGAGCCGGTCCGCAGCCCGCAGTAGCGAGCGCATCTGCTCGGTCGAGACCATCGAGGCCTCGTCCAGCACCAGCACAGCGCCCCCAAAAATCTCCTTCAGCCTCTCCAGCGCCTCTCCCTTCAGGCCCGCCGCGCGGCACCGCGCCAGGAACCACTGCAGTGTGCGGGCATGGATGCCGGTCTCGCGCCCCAGCACCGCAGCCGCTGCGGTGGACGGCGCGAGGCCGATCACCGGCCTCCCCCCGGCAAGCTCCGCGACCTGGCGCAGCATCGTCGTCTTGCCGGTCCCTGCCCGGCCCTGCACGCCCACGATCCGGTCGCGCGCCAGCAGGATCGTGCGGACCGCCTCCTCCTGTCCCTCGGTGAGCCCGGCGCCGCCGAGACGGACCGCAACGTCCTTCTCCCGGACCAGGGCCTCGCCGACGCCGATCCCCGCCTTCATCGACGCGATCGTGGACCGTTCCGCCTTCAGCGCGCGGTCGGTGACGAAGGCCCGGTCGGCCCGCCGCAGCTCGGCGTCGACCAGATGCCCGTCGCGCACCATCCAGGCCACCGCGTCCCGGATCTCACCGATCGAATGCAGACCCGGCGAATGGCCGAGAGCCAGCGCCTCGAGCGCGTGCTCGGAAAAGACCGATTGCCGCTCCTCCAGCTGCCGCATGCAGCGGCGGACGATCTTCAGCGCCGACGGGCCCTCCGGCAGCACGATCGGCTCCCTGGAGCGCGCCACCGCGGGCGCGGTGTCGAGGCCCTTCGCCTGCGCGCGGTCCTGCCAAAGTTGCTGCAGCTGCGACTTCACCGGCTCCTCCTTCCGCTTGCGCGTCGCCAGCGTCGCCACCTGCATCGCCGCCGCGCCGCGGTCCCAGCCCCTGCCGTCCACATAGGCCAGGATCTCGTGCCTGCGCGTCGAGAACGCCTCCCGCAGCTCCCGGTTGTAACCTGCGAGCTCGAAGCTCGGCAGACGGCCCACCATCGCCGGCAGAATCGAATGGCCCTTCGCCATCAGCTGCCGCGCCAGCCGGTCGCGGTAGTACGCCCCGATCAGCCGCGCATTGCGGTGCAGCAGCGTCGGCTCCACGCTCTTCCACCGCCCCTCCCCGTCCCGGGTCATGTTGGCGATCACCGCATGAGTGTGGAGCTGCGGATCGAGGTTGCGGCTCGCGATGTGGCGGAACAGCGCCGCCACCATCGAGGGCGCCTTCACCCGCGGCCGCCTGCGGGTGGCAGGGTCCCAGCCCCGGGTCTCCAGCAGCGTCCCCTCGATCCAGTCGAGCGTCTCGCGCACCGCCGCATTGTGCGCGCTAATAACCGCGCGATCGCCGTGAGGGTGCTCCTCCGTCGGCAGAAGCGCCGCCAGAGACACCGACTTCGGGGCGGAAAACGTGATGTCGAAGCCCGGACGGTGCTCGTGCTGCCCGTCGCGCCGGCGTCCGAGCCGTTGCCTGGTCCCGATCACGTGGCCCTGGAGAAGCCTCTCGAAGGCGCGCGCCCCGACCGGATTGCCGGGGTGCAATCCCAGAGCAGCAGCGCCCCGACCATGCCAGGCGCTGGCGTTGCGGTGCTCGGCCCGCTTGGCCCGAAGGTCCGACGCGTCCTCGTCGTTGGCCAGGTAATAGCCGCCGTCCTGGCGGAAATACTCCGACGTCGCAGACGATGAGGTCAGGTTGCGGACCGTCGCGACCATGACGAAGGATCATAACGGTCCGTGGGTGAAGGCGCAGGAAACAGCCGCCAAGGTTGGCTTATGCTCGCGCCGCAGTCTATCCCAGCGCGGGCGGGGAAGCCAACGGCGGGCCACGTGCGAAGCTGTTGAGTATCGGCAAGGAGGTCAACGCACGCCTGCGCAGCCAGGTGATCGATGTCTTCCACCGCGGCCACCAGATCGCCAGCCATCTGCGCAACGATGCCGAGGGTCGCGCCACCACGGTCGAGGAGCACCGGCCGGTGGCGCATCAGCGCGCCGGCGTCGAGGAAACCCGTGCCCGGCTGGAGCAGCGCGCCCGCGACCTCGGCTCAAACTCCACCAGTGCGCCCAGGTTGTCGCCGATCACCTGGCCGAAGAGGCAGCCCTTGGCGCGGTCCAACACGTCGTTCTCGACAGTTCTCGGCCACGACAGCCTGACCATTAGCCGCGAAGGCTCATCCCGCGGCGCGGGAGGCCACGGTCGCGCGGCCAGGGCTCGCGGGCGCAGGCGCTGGCCAATGAAGGTGGCGTGCGGTACCGGATCGGGTCTTGTGAGCCATTCCCGTGCGCCTCGTGAGACTTTGCCGTCTGTCGATGATTTCGCTCACGACATCCGCTGGCTTCCTGCGGTGTTCAGCGCTTCGCGGTTCAACGCTAAAGATTGTTGACGCAAAGCCCGTCATCACGTCTCATGGTGCCCGCGTACGACATGCAGGTCCCGCTCGGTCGGGTCTCCTGCTGAATAGAACAGCCTTGAATCCGGTTGGGGTAGCTCCCCGGCCCGGGCGAATAGGCAGGGCATCATACCACCTGTGTGTTGTACGCAAGGCCCGGCACCAGCCGGGCCGCGGCAACCCACGGGAGAGTGTCATGCACAAGATGACCGTGGCCGCGCTCAGCGGCCTCTTGATCCTCGCGGCCTGTGGCGGCGGGAGCGACAATCAGCCCATGACGGATGCGCGCGATCTCGTGACAGAGATCGGCAGGACCGATCTCATGCCATCGTCCGATGTGCTCTCGCACCGCTTCGACCATGACGGCATCAGATATTCCGGCTACCTAACCCTCGACACCAACGAGTGGTCGCACGCGGTGGGTGAAGTGATCGGCGTTCCGGATAAGGCACAGTTTGGTGTCGCCACGAGAGGCACCGATCTTGAACCCTGGGTCTATGGTCGCAATTCTCACCTCGATGTTTCCGAGAACCAGCAACTCTCGGGCACCGTCACGTGGTCCGGTGGCCTCCTGGGATTTGATCGTGAGCAACTCGTCTTTGTCGGCGCCGACGTCGCCCTCCAGCTCGACATTTCCAGCCTCACTGGCGATCTGGAATTCACGAACATGACGTACTGGACCAACCCTCTGACAGCTGTTCCCGGCACAGGAGCGCAGTGGCGCGATGGTGATCTGAGCTATGACATCGCCGTGACGGGCAACGGTTTCACCAGGACAGGTGGCGATCAAGGCTCCATCGACGGTGCGATTCTGGGCGTTGGGCACGAGGCGATGGCCGGAACCATCGAGCGCCCCGATCTGGAAGGAGCCTTCGGCGGAAGCCGCTAACACATTGACAACTAGGAATTTAATCAAGAAAGCGAAAGTCGCTCGGTCGGGGACGGCGCTCATGTCGCGAAGGAGTGTCAGGCCACTCAACAGCGGATCAGTGTGTATCCAATAAGGCATATGCGGGGCGGTGGCCTCGGCCTCATCGCCCATCTCGCCGGTTCATCCCCGCGCGGGCGGGGAGCGCTCCTTCGGGGGATCGAACGCCACATCGCGTCGCTATTGACCCTCCCATGGCGATGACGGCTTATGCCGTCTCGCTGAACCGACGGGTCGATTCGCGGATTATGGGTGCATGAGCCTCGACGCCGCATTCCACGGCAGCCTCTTCGCCAGCGATTTTCTGTGCGACTCTGTTGCCGGAACCGCCGATTGGGAGGGGCTGGACGACGCCACGGTCGACGCACTCGAGATCGTGCTGCGGACCGTCTTCGATGGCTTCCCCTTCGCCGGCACGCCCAACGAGAGCCAGACCGAGGACGACTTGATCTGGCCCGTGCTCTCGGCCCTGGGCTGGTCGGCAAGCCTGCGGCAGCAGAACCTGAGCGCGGCCGGACGGGAGGATGTGCCAGACGGCCTGCTGTTCGCGGACGACGGTGCCAAGGGCCGGGCCAATGCCCTCGCCCACGAGTGGCGGCGTTACGAGCACGGTTTGGCGGTTGTGGAGTCGAAGCGCTGGCAGCGCCCGCTCGACCGCCAATCCGGGCGGCAGGGCGAGATCACGGCGCCATCGACCCCAGATGCTGCGCTATCTCCGGCGCGTCGACGATCTGACCACAGGCAAGCTGCGCTGGGGCATTCTCACCAACGGCGCTCGATGGCGGCTCTACTACCAGGGCGCGCGCTCGGTGTCCGAGCAGTTCTTCGAGGTCGATCTCCCGGCGATCCTCGACCTCCCTGGCCACAACGACGGCCTCTTCGCACTCGACGACGCGGAGCGGCGCCATTGCCTCAAGCTCTTCGCACTGGCCTTCCGGCGCGAAGGTTTCCTGCCCGGTGCGGCGGACGAGCGCACCTACCATCAGCGCGCCATCGAGGAGGGCCGCTACTACGAGGAGCGCGTTGCCGCCAACCTCTCCGAGCTGGTCTTCGGGCAAGTCTTCCCCGAACTCGCCCGTGCGATCGCCGCCGCCGCGCCCGAGGCGCCCCTGACCGAGGTGCGCGAAGCCGCGCTGATCCTGCTCTACCGGCTGCTGTTCATCCTGTACGCCGAGGATCGCGATCTGCTACCGGTCCGCGATACGCGTTACGACGACTACGCGCTGCGCGACCGCGTGCGCGGCGATGTCGGCAGTCGCAAGGACCGTGGGGACGTTTTCTCTGAACACGCTGCCCGCTACTGGTCGGCGGTGGACGATCTCTGCCGGGCCGTGGACCGTGGCGACGCTACCATCGGCCTGCCGCCCTACAACGGCGGGCTGTTCGACCGGGCGCGCGTGCCGCTTCTGGACCGCATCCGGCTCGGCGATCGGGTGATGGCGGATGTCATCGACGCTCTCTCCTTCGAGCAGGACGAGGCGGGGCGCCGCCGCTACATCAACTATCGCGACCTCGGCGTTCGCCAGCTCGGCTCGATCTACGAGCGCCTGCTGGAACACGAGCTCGTTCCAGACGGCGACGCGGTGGCCGTGCGCCCCAACATCTTCGTCCGCAAGGGCTCGGGCAGCTACTACACGCCCGACGACATGGTGGGGTTGATCGTCGAGGAGACCATCGGTCTCCTGGTGCAGGCGCGCACGGACCGCTTCATGGAAGAAGCCGGGCGCGTGCCCGGAGCAGGAAACGACCGAGAGCGGGCCATCGCGCGTCTGGCACAGCACGACCCCGCCGAGGCGATCCTCGCCCTCAAAGTCTGCGACCCCGCCATGGGGTCGGGACACTTCCTCGTCACATTGGTGGACTACCTCGCCGACCGGGTCATCGGCGCCATGGCCGAAGCGGAAGCTGCGGTACAAGGCTACGTCTCGCCGCTCGCCGGCCGAATCCAGGCCATCCGCGAGCGGATCGTGGCGAACGCGGAAGAGCGCAATTGGGCCATCGACCGCGACCGGCTCGACGACCGCCACATCGTCCGCCGCATGGTGCTGAAGCGCTGCGTCCACGGCGTCGACAAGAACCCGATGGCGGTGGAGCTCGCCAAGGTGGCGCTCTGGCTGCACACCTTCACGGTCGGCGTGCCGCTCAGCTTTCTCGACCACCATCTGCGCTGCGGTAATAGCCTGTTTGGTGCCTGGACGCGAAGTGGGATCGACAAGGCAACGGCGTATGGCGGTCGGCTCTTCCTGCATGTGTCGGTTCGGTAGGCGGAATTGTCCGCGTTGGAGATGCGGACCATCGAGGAACTCACGGACGCGGAGATCGCTGAGGCGCATCGCTCCGCCGAGGCCTTCGCCGAGGTGGAGGAGGCTACGGCGCCGCTGAATGCCGTCCTCTGCCTGGTGCATGTGCTCGACTGGCTCGCGGTAAAGGACCGCGAGGTCAAGACGGCGTTGCAATCCTTCTTCAGCGGTGAGCTCGGCGATCCCATCGAGATCGCACGGGGGCAGGGCCGAGGTCGCGATGGAGCGGCCGGAGAGCGCGCGCTTCGCCAACTTGTTGCGCAAGGCTCGGCGCCTCGTCGACGAGGAGCGCTTTCTGAACTGGCAGGCGGCATTCCCCGGCGTCTGGAAGCATTGGGAGAGCGCGGACCTCGAAGGCGGCTTCGACGCGGTGATCGGCAATCCTCCCTAGGACCGGATGAAGCTGCAACAGGTGGAGTGGTTCGCCACGCGACGACGGGAAATCGCGCTGGCTCCCCGTGCGGCAGACCGGAAGCGCATGATCGCGGCTCTGGAGCGAGACGGCGATCCGCTGGCGCAGGACTACGCGGTCGCCAGCGAGCGGGTGACGATGGCCGCCAGCGTGGCGCGGCGCTCGGGCGACTATCCGTTGCTGTCAGGGGGCGACGTGAACCTCTATTCGCTCTTCGTCGAGCGCGCGATGACGCTGGCGAAGCCCGACGGTATGGTCGGGCTTCTCACACCCTCCAGCATCGCCTCGGACAAGACGGCCGCGCGCTTCTTCAAGGGCGTGGGGACCGAGGGGCGGCTGAAGGCGCTTTACGACTTCGAGAACAAGAAGGTGTTCTTCCCCGACGTTCACGCGTCCTTCAAGTTCTGCGTCTTCGTCGCCAGCCCATCACCAATCGGCGAGGCCGCCCACTGCGCCTTCTATCTTCATAGTGTCGCTGAACTCGGCGACGCCGAGCGCCGCTTCCCGTTCACGGGGGAGGCCTTCGCCCGTGTCAATCCCAACACCGGCACCGCACCGATCTTTCGCACCCGCCGCGACGCGGCGCTGACCACGGGGATTTGCGAGCGCCTGCCGGTGCTGGTGGATCGCTCGACTGGCGAGGAGGTGAAGACGTGGCCAGTGACGTACACGTACGCGAGCCACGCCGTCTTGCAAGGTGTCCCGCTGCCGGTGGTCTGTCGTCTGCTTGGTCACAAGCAACCGAGCATGACGCTGCGTTACGCCCATGTCGGCGACAAGGAGACCGAAGCGGCGGCGGAACGCATCGGCGTGGCCATCGCAAGGGCGCTGGACAGTCGAGAGAAATGCTCGTCGTGCTGACGCGATGTGCTCGTACACCGGCACCGCCGCGGTACAGGACGACGCTGAAATACACGCACCGGTCCGACTGCAAGGTGTGCGATGGCCGCCTTGCACTCCGCAACGAGCCGGGTCACGACCTCCAGAAGCGTTGCCCCTTCCTCGCGCCAGGTAGCGTATTGGCAAGCCTCTCCATCGGCAAAACTTGCGCGGAGACCGCCCAGCCGAACTCCTGCCAGTACCGTCAGTTCTGCTTAATCCGCTCGGTCAGGTTCCTCACCTTCTCCTCACCTTCCGGCCAGCCGACCGAGGCGTGCGGCGCATCGTCAACGCACGCTAAACATCGAGGAATTTTGCAAGAGCATGGGGCAAGAGCATTTTTGGTTTGCGTTGGGAGGGGGTATACTAACTACCCTTGATCCTGATCGCCAATCGGAGAAACCGACCATGATCCCCTTCTGTATTTTGGTCGCGCTCCTGGCCGCCGCCGTTCTGTGGCTGCCGGCACCGTCGGCAGCGGCGCAGTGTTCCGTGACCGGTCACGAATCGGCCCTGTTTGACCTCACGGACCCGATCCTCGATCTCGCGGACGCGACCGTCCGCGCCGAGGACGCTTATGCACGACTGGTTTCGAACGCCGATCCTGGGTCCGAAAGTACGTCGGTCGTGGTCGAGGACCTGGAACGACTCATTGACGATCTGTTTGCCGCCGGATCGAAACTAGACCGAAACAACCTGGACCATCTGCACAGCCAGGAAAGGGTAGAGCGCGAAATAATAGACCATTGCATCGACGACCACTACCGCGCCCGGCGGGTAGCGTCGTCATGCGCCGATGAACTGGGGGAGTACCGACGTGTAATCCGGTCACTGGTGATTCTGACAGAGGATCTGATTTTCGTGATAGGCGACGCCGACAGCGCCCGCGCGGATATAACGAACAACGCAAGTACACTGTGGCCAACAACTGAGGCCAGAACCGATGTGAGAAACGAAGATCTGGACCGTATGGACAGGCTGATCCGCGAGGCGAAAACCATCCGCACCCAATTGGAAGGGGAGGCCCGGGCGGAACGCCATCCAAGAAGGGCGCTCTACGACTGCATCCGCCAGACGCCGGAGTACTACGAATCTTCGGGAGAGGGTCGCGAGGATAGCGGAAATACGCCTTTCGTCGGGCGGGACGACATACGCAGCATGCAACAGGTTCTGGCCGAATGCGGTTTCCAGCCCGGCCCGGCGGACGGGATATGGGGAGACCGGACGGAGCGGGCCGCCACCAGTTTCGTTCGTGCCCATGGAGGGGAACCGGCGTATGGTGACCGGGGCCGCCTGGCGGAGCAGGTCGGTTCATACCTGAAGGGCGACGCGGTGCCATGCCCCGGACCATCGGACGGGCACGCGGAGAATGAACCCGCACCGGTTCCGGCCCGGGTCAAGCGGACCAACGAACCGGCCTGCACTGTATATGCCTACGAAGGCAGGGAAATTTGGACATACGAGTGCTGGCTCGAAGTGTCCAATATTCCCGGATGCCATGCATTTAACCGTTACTGGGGGGTCGAAACGTTTACCTGGTCGGGCGGTTGCGAGAGCGGCAGGCTCTCCGGAAACGGCAGAGAGGTCTGGCGTAGGAACGGGAGCGATATCTTTGGCGAAGGCCAATACGTGGACGGCAAGAGGCACGGGCATTGGGTGAGCAAATGGTCTGATGGCAAAGGTGAGGAAGGCCCATATGTGGATGGCAAGAAGCACGGGCGATGGGTGGAGACTCAGCCCGATAGCTCGGGATGGGTGGGGGGCGTTGAGGAAGGCCCATACGTGGACGGCAAGAGGCACGGGCATTGGGTGAGCAAATCGTCTGATGGCCAA
>JAPPNV010000176.1 GCA_028818565.1 Rhodospirillales bacterium
TCGAATGGCAGAGCAGCGCGTTGGTCTTGGTGTGCGAGTCGATGTCGTCGGAGGCCGCGTGGTCCTGCCCTTCCTGCGGCATGACGATGCTGACGCAGCCTTTGGGCCCGACCACATCCTTCACGAAGAACGCGACCTCGCTCATCATGGGACCCCAGCCGGCCTCGTACCAACCCACCGAGCCGTCGTCGAACTCGACATGCAGGTGGCCGTAGTTCTGCACCTTGGTCTGGTCGGTAAGCTGCGCGCCGACGCCGTGCACGCGCACCGGCTGGGCGCCGGTCATCTGGCACATGACATCCACGTAGTGCACCCCGCAATCAACGATCGGCGTCAGCGACTCCATCAGATTGCGGTGCCAGTTCCAGGCCGGCCCCCGGCTCTGCTGATTGAGATTCATGCGCATGACCAACGGCTTGCCGAGCGTTCGCGCACGCTGGATGAACTCCGTCCAGGCAGGGTGAACCCGCAGGATGTAGCCGATGACCAGCTTCTTGTCGGTGGCGCGCGCCTTGTCCACCACCGCCTGGGCACCCCTTACCGTGGTGGCGAGCGGCTTCTCGACGAAGACGTGGCAGCCCGCGTCGAACGCCTTGAGGCAATACTCCTCGTGGGTGTTCGGATACGTGTTGATCGAGACGGCATCGGGGCGGGTTTCGGCAAGAGCCTCGTCGACGTTCTCGTAACGCGGCAGCGACGCAAGCTCGGCGGGCAGGTCGTTACGCCCGCGAATGCTGCGGCTGCACAGCCCCACAATCTCGAAGCCATCGATCTTGTCATATGCGAGCGCGTGGCTGAGCCCCATGTTGCCGACGCCTACCACGAGCACCTTGATTGCTCCGTTCTGCATGACCGCCTCCCGTTCTCCGTCCGCCCGTCGGGCGGTGCGCGATTTCCGCCGTTACTCGTTATTCTTGCCGCTTATTGTGACGCTGCCCGCGGACCCGATCAAACGGCCGGGAGCCCACTCAATCGCCGAGCGCTGTCGCCACCATGCCCTCGATCTCGATCAGCATCCCGGGATGAGCGAGCTCGGTCACGCCGACGAGGGTGCGCGGCGGCGGGTTCGCCGGGTCGAAGTGACGCGCCGATATCTCGTTCACGACGTTCTGCCCCGACATGTCGGTGAGGTAGATGTTGAGCTTGACGATCTGGGAGAAGTCGGCCCCCGCCGCCTCCAGGATGGAGCCAATGTTGGCGAAGGTTTTTTCGGTCTGCTCGCGGATACCGCCTGCCAGCCACTCGGCCTCGGCCACCGGGTCGTGTGGGTGCGCGTGATAAATCGGAATCGGCCCACAGCCCGAGAAGAGAAGCAGCCGCGCATCCTCCACCGCGAAGGCGGCGCTGAAGGGGCTGCGGTATTCCGGCTTGAGGGGGATGTGGTGGATCGGCGTGATCGGCATGGCGATGTCCCGTGGTCGGCAAAGGGGCGCCATGCTATCCCATCGCCCCCATAGCCGGAACGGCGCGCCAGAGTTTTCGCCGGTCGCCGGCAAGAGACGCACGTGCGGCCGGCGACCACCAAAAACTGGGGCGGTCGCGAGGACCGCCCCAGCTGGAGGACCGACCAGTCGTTTGGGAGACAGCGGGAGGGACGAAGCGCTTCACCGTCACCCAGATGACGATATGGCCGTTGAATGTGGCATTGATGTGGCAGAATCGAGCATGACGGACCCGCAAGCAGGAGGCGGTGCGGGCGGCTTGGGCTTGCGCGCAGCCTCGGCCGCAGTACTGGTGCCCGTGGCCCTGGGCACGGCCTATCTGGGCGGCCCCGTCTTCATCGCCGCAGTGGGAGCGGCAGGCGTGCTCGCCTGGCTCGAATGGCGCAGGCTGCTCGGCCGGCCGCCGGTGGACGTTGCCGCGGCGATCGGCATCGCAGGCTTGGCTGCGGCCTGCGCGCTCTTCACCGTGGTCGGGGCGGTGGCGGCTGCGGCTGCCGGTGGGGCCGCCGCGCTCGTCGTCGCGGTTGCGGAACGGGGCGGGCTGCGAGTGCGCGCGGCGGGGTTGGCCGGGGCCGGTATCATCCTCCTGATCGTCGTCGCCACGCTCACGCTGCGCGGGGACGACGCGACGGGTCGCGCGACGGTTTTCTGGCTCTTCGCCGTGGTCTGGGCGAGCGATACCGGCGCGTATCTGGCTGGCCGGACCCTCGGCGGACCGCGCCTCGCACCGCGCATCAGCCCGGCCAAGACCTGGGCCGGTGCGGTTGGCGGCGTGGTAGCGGCGGCGGGCGCGAGCATTCTGCTCGGCTGGCTGATGCCACTCGCCGGCTGGGTGGCGGAACGCCCGACCCTCGCCGTGCTGGCGGTTGCGGGCGTGCTCGGCTCGATCGTGGGGCAGCTGGGCGACCTCGTCGAGTCCGCCCTCAAGCGGCGCGTCGGCGCCGATGACTCGGGTCGCCTCATCCCCGGCCACGGCGGCATTCTGGACCGGGGCGATTCGTTCGCCGCCGCCGCCTTTGCGTTGATCTTGGCGACCGTGATCAGTGGCGGACAGCCGCCTTGGACCTATTCCCCCTGACCGCGCCGCCCGGCGTGCAGCCGGTGCCGGACGCCGGTGACAAGGGCCGCAACCGTGGCGAGAAGCAGGAGAATGGCGAGGATCCACCCGCCAAGCCGGGCGATCGGCGTTTGCGCCGTCAACGCAGGCGGCAGAGGCGCGTCGAGGACGCCGACCTCCCCGAGCCCGAGCCGGCCAACCACGCGGCCGTAGGAATCGACGACGGCGGAAATGCCGGTGTTCGCCGCCCGCACGAGCGGCATGCCCTCCTCCACGGCCCTGAGGCGTGCCGCCTGAAAATGCTGATAGGGCCCGGCCGTGTGCCCGAACCAGGCGTCGTTGGTGACATTGAGCAGCCATTGCGGCCGCTCGTCCGGAAGCGCGCCGTCCGCCAGCACCTCGCCGGGGAAGATCGCCTCGTAGCAGATCAGCGGGCTGAAGGGCGGTACGCCCGGCAGACTGAGTGTGCTCGGCCCCGGCCCGGGAGAGCTGTCGACCGTCCCGGCAGCCGCAATCGCCCGCAGATTGATGATCCCGCGCAGCGGCATGTATTCGCCGAACGGCACCAGGTGGTGCTTGTCGTAGGACGCCGTGATGGCGCCCGCCGGGCTCACCGCATGGAGGCTGTTCCAGACGGCGATCGTGCGCCCCGCCGAGCGCGTGCGCCGGGGTGCGCCGGTAATCACATAGCCGCCAGGCGGCGCGGTTCGTGACACGAAGGACTGGAGCGTCGCGCTCTCGTCCATGAAGAAGGGCACCGCCGTCTCGGGCCAGATCACGACGTCCGTCTCGTCGAACCCCGGCTCGTGCGAGAGCACGACGTGGTGTGCGAGCCCCGCCTCGCGCGCGCCGTCCTCCCACTTCCGTGATTGATCGATGTTGGCCTGAACCAGGCGGAGGTTCACCTCGGTCGGCGCGCGATCGGGCGCCAGCGCGAGGCGGGCCTGCCCGCCGACCCAGACCGCCGCCAGCAGCCCGAACGCGACGGCGGGCAGCAGCCAGGTCCGGCGGTAGCGGCGCTCTTCCGTATCGGGCGTCGCCAGCGCAGCCGGTGCCGCCGCAGCGAGAACGGTAACGAAGCTCAACCCGTAGACCCCGACCACTGCCACGGACTGGATCATGCCCACGGAGGGCATCCAGACCGTGCCCATGAGATTCATCGGGAAGCCGGTCAGGATGTTGCCGCGCAGCCACTCGGCGGCTGTCCAAGCGATGGCGAGTGCAAGCACGCGGCCCGCGACGGGCAACGCAGGCAGCCGTGCCGCGAAGGCGGCGAGCGCTGGGAAGAGTGCAAAGCCTGCGGAGAGCCCGATCACCGCCGGCGCCACCATCCAGCCGAAGCGGGAGGGATCGGTCAGCATGGCCGCGCCGATCCAGTAAATGCTGAAGAGAAAGTGAGCGAAGCCGAACCACCACCCCGCGACGGCAGCCCGCCACGGCGAGCGGCTGGCGTGGATCAACCAGACCAGGCCCGTGAACGAGACCACCAGCAGGGGGAGCGCGTGCCCCGGCGGCAGCGCGGCCGCCGAGACGGCGCCGAGGCCAACGGCTATCCTCGAGCGGCGCCAGCCGGACGCGGCACCGACCCAACGCGCCAGCGCCGCAAACCGCGTGGCGGCGAGGCGCCCGTATTCGGTCACGGACGGCCGTGCGCCGAATGCGATTCAGTGCGGCTGACGCGCAGCCTCTTGATCCGCCGCGGGTCGGCCTCCAGCACCTCGAATGTGAATCCGACCGGGTGTCTGATTCGCTCGCCCACACGGGGCACCCGCTCGGCAAGCGTGAACACGAGCCCGCCGAGAGTATCGACCGCGTCTTCCTCGTCGCCGTCGAGCAGCGGGACCGCCAGGTGGCGCTCCAGCTCGTCGACGCGCACGCGCGCGTCCGCCTCCATCGCGCCGTCGTCCAGGCGGATCAGGGCTGGCGCCTCGATCTCGTCGTGCTCGTCCTCGATCTCGCCGACGATCTCCTCCACCACGTCCTCGATCGTGACCAGGCCGTGGGTGCCGCCGTATTCGTCGACGATCACCGCCATGTGCAGCCGGGTCTCGCGCATCTCCTTGAGCAGAGCGGGGATCGGCATGGATTCGGGCACGTACAGAATTTCGCGCCGGATCGCGTTCAGGTCGAAGGGGCCGTTCCCGCCCCAATGGTTCATGACATCGCGGATGTGAATCATACCGACGATCTCGTCGAGATTGCCGCGGTAGAGCGGCATGCGCGAATGGCCCTTCTCCTTGATGGTGGCGACGACCTCGTCCAGCGGCGCCGTGATCTCGACTGCCGTGATGTCGTTGCGGGGCACCATCGCGTCCTCGGCGGTCAGGCTGCCGAAGCGGAGCAGGTTGAGCAGCAGGTCGCGCTCGTGCGGGCTGATCTGCTCGGCGATCTCCTCTTCCGCGAGGATCTCGCCGAGGGAGTCGCGCCAGGAGGCGCCGTTGCCGCGGCCAAGCCCCTTGCGCAGCCAATTGCCGATCAGCCCAACGACCGACGCGCGGACCCGCCCGCTTCGGTCGCCACCTACACTGTCGCTGCTAGATGGAGGTTTGTCGTCTTCGCTCATCGTTCCGCTCCGCGGCCCGTGACCGCGGGGCAACTGGGATTGTCACAGGTTAACGTAGGGATCGCATAAGCCAAGTGCCAAAAGTGTCCTGGATTCGAGTGCACGCATGCGGCGCTCGGCATCCGGCTCGTCGTGGTCGTGGCCGAGCAGATGGAGCACGCCGTGGACCACCAGATGGCTCACCCGATCGGCAAGGCCCACCCCGGCCGATGCGCTGTCGCGCTGCACGGTCTCGCGGGCGAGCACCACGTCGCCCAGCATGAGCGGCATCTCCCCCGGCGGCGGGTCAAGGCGCGGCGGCTCGTGCACGGGGAAGGAGAGCACGTCCGTCGCGCGGTCCTGGCCCCGGTAGTCCCTGTTCAGCGTTCGCACGAAGGCATCGTCCGCCAGCACCACGCCGAGCTCCACGTGACCGGGCAGGGTCGCTTCGGCCTCAAGAGCTGCGGCGGCGGCGCGCCGGACCACGGCAGCGGCGTCAGGAAGAGCGGTCGACCACGCCGAATCGCGGAGGCTGATCTCGATCTCGGTCATCGCCGGGGGTTTCGGCGTCATAGGCCTCGAGGATGCGTGTCACCAGGGAATGGCGCATGACGTCGGCAGTGCCGAAGCGAACGAAGGCGACCTCGTCCATCCCCTCAAGGGTCTCGACGGCATGGCGCAGGCCCGATTGCGCGCCGGTCGGCAGGTCCACCTGGGTGAGGTCGCCGGTGACGACCATGCGCGAGCCCTCGCCAAGCCGGGTGAGAAACATCTTCATCTGCAGCGGGGTCGTGTTTTGCGCCTCGTCCAGGATGATGAACGCTTGGGATAGCGTGCGCCCACGCATGAAGGCGAGCGGGGCGATCTCGATCTCCGACGAGTCGATGCGCCGCGACACCAGGTCCGCCGGCAGCATGTCGTAGAGCGCGTCGTAGAGCGGGCGCAGATAGGGATCGACCTTGTCCTTCAAGTCGCCGGGCAGGAAACCGAGACGCTCGCCCGCCTCGACCGCCGGCCGCGAGAGCACAATGCGTTCGACCCGGCCCGTGAGATAGAGCGAGACCGCCATCGCCACGGCGAGATAGGTCTTGCCGGTGCCGGCCGGCCCGAGCCCGAACACCAGATCGTTGTCCTGCATGGCGCGCACATAGTCGGCCTGGCGTGGCGAGCGCGGGCTGACCGGGCGCTTGCGGGTGCGGAGTGTGAGCGCAGGCTCGGGCTCGGCCCTCGGGCTGGCCGTACCCGCCGCGCCGCCGCCTGGCCCGGTGGCCATGCGGATAGCGCCCTCGACCTCGCCGCCGCCCATGGGCAGGCCCTGCTTCAGCTTATCGTAGAGCGTCCGCAGCACC
This sequence comes from Rhodospirillales bacterium, assembly GCA_028818565.1. Taxonomy (GTDB): domain Bacteria; phylum Pseudomonadota; class Alphaproteobacteria; order UBA828; family UBA828; genus WTGU01. Next base: position 6,391 of record JAPPNV010000176.1, read on the forward strand.
TCTTCTGTCGCCGCGACCGAAGAGGGTGGGCCGCTGATCGCGACCTCGTTGCCGCGGGAACGCAGCACCACGCCCAACGCGTGCTCGATCCGCACCAGATGGCGGTCGTGGTCGCCGAACAGGAGCGGCAGCAACGTATTGTCGTCGAAGCTAATTTGCGCGCCGGCCTCGCCCGGCGCCCCCGATGCAGGGCGGCTCACGCGGGAACGCCTCCTGCGACACGCGGGCCGGTATCGCTACTGCGACCGCGGGTGCTTGCTCCCGTGCCGCCCGCCAGTACGCCTGCGAGCCCGTTGGCCGAGGCGTCCGTCACGGTCGCCTCTGCAACGGTGCCGATCAACGCCGCGTCGCCCTCCACATGGAGCCACTGCATATATGGCGTTCGGCCCGCGACCTGACCAGGGTGGCGGCCGTGCCTCTCGAAGAGCACCGGTAGCGTCTGCCCTGCCATGCTCGCGTTGAAGCGCCGCTTCTGCTCGTCGAGCAGGCGCTGGAGACGGCTCAGGCGTTCGGCCGCGACCTCGCCCCGCACGCGGTCGTCGCGCTCGGCCGCCGGCGTGCCTGGCCGCGGGCTGTACTTGAAGGAGAAGGCCTGCGCGTACTCGACTTCGCGCACGAGCGCCATCGTCTTTTCGAAGTCCGCCTCGGTTTCGCCGGGGAAGCCCACGATGAAGTCGCTGGAGAGCGCGATCTCGGGCTGCGCATCGCGGAGTGCCGCCACCAGGCGCAGGTAACGATCGGCGCTGTGGCCCCGGTTCATGGCGGCGAGAATGCGGTCGGAGCCCGACTGCACGGGCAGGTGCAGGAAGGGCATCAGCTTCGGCTCACTACCATGCGCCTCGATCAGAGACGGCGTCACGTCGCGCGGATGCGAGGTGGTGTAGCGTAGCCGCTCCAGACCCTCGATTGCGGCTAGACGGACGATCAGCCCCGCCAAATCCGTCTCGCCTCCGTTTGTGTCGTCAGCACCGTGGTAGGCGTTGACGTTCTGGCCCAACAGCACGATCTCGCGGGCGCCGGCGGCGACGAGGCGGCGCGCCTCGGCCTCGACATCTGCGGCGGGTCGGGAATCCTCCGCACCCCGCGTATAAGGCACGACGCAGAAGGTGCAGAAGCGGTCGCAGCCTTCCTGAATCGTGAGGAAGGACGAAACGCCCCTTCCCGGCTGCCGGCCGGCCAGCTCTTCCGGCAAGTGGTCGAAGCGCGAATCCGACGGCATGGAGGTATCGACCGCGACGCGGCGCTCGCGCCTCGCGCGTGCCACCATGTCCGGCAAGCGGTGGTACGCCTGGGGGCCGACGACGATATCGACGAAGGGCGCGCGGGCGGCGACTTCCTCGCCTTCGGCCTGAGCGACGCAGCCGGCAACGGCGAGCAGCATCTCCCCGCCGCCCCGCTCGCGCGCCTGCTTAAGCGCGCGCAACCGCCCGAGCTCGGAATAGACCTTCTCCGCCGCCTTCTCACGGATATGACAGGTGTTGAGGACGACCAGATCGGCGTCCTCGAGCGCCGTCGTCGTGTGATAGCCGAGCGGCGCCAGGACGTCCGCCATGCGGGCGGAGTCGTAGACGTTCATCTGGCAGCCGAAGGTCTTGACGTAGAGCTTTTTCGCCACGGCCTCGCCGTGTGTCGGGGCTTCGCTGGAGGTCGCGCGGCCCGCCAATCGTGCCGCTCCCTGCCCCTCTCGCAGGCCGCCGACCCTAGCACCCGCCGCAAGGCTGTCAAGCGAGCCCGCCGGGGCATACGACCGGCCCGTGGGGCTAACATCCCATCAGGCAATGCCCAGAAAGACGAGAATTGCCTGATCAATCCGCCGCATATCCCTCGTGGAGAGGGCACCGATCCGTCGGGCCAGACGCTCCCGACGGACGGTGGTGATCTTGTCGACCATGACCCGGCAGGTCTCGTGCAGGCCGTTCTCGGGACTCGGGGAGAGCGCGATGCGAAAAAGCGGTGCGTCAGTCGGGTCGCTGGTGAGTGCACACACCGTTACCGAGTTGGAATGCTCGAAGCGGTCGTCCTGAACGATCACGACGGGCCTTGGCTTGCCCGTATAGTCGCCGCCGCCCGCAGCGACCCACAACTCGCCCCGCTTCACGCGATATCGACCTCGCTGATGGCATCGACAAAGAGCTGGTCGGCCTCGGCATGCACGCTCGCGGCCACGGCCAATGACTGTCTGCGCGTTTCCTTCGCAAATCCGGGTGTCCGGGTGTCGGGCACCCAGATTTGCAACGGGCGAAGCCCCTGCTCACGCAAGCGGGCACGATGCCGGCGAACCTTATCGTGCGTTGCCTTCGAACTCTTCGGCGGGCTTGCCACGGATCGTCATCCCATCGGTTACATGTAACCTAGGCGGTGCTGTGCTGTGGCACAAGAGGAACAGGGCTTCGGTTCGGACCGCGGCACGCGGGTCGGTGACGGCCTCAGAGCGCTTGGGCGACGGCCTCACCGACATCGGAGGTGGACGCGCTGCCGCCGAGGTCGGGGGTGAGCGGATCGCCTTCGCCGAGCACCGTCTCGATGGCGCCCTCGATGGCGCGCGCCGCGTCGCCGTGGCCGAGGTGGTCCACCATCATCGCGCCGGTCCAGATCATTGCGACCGGGTTGGCAATGGCGCGGCCGGCGATGTCCGGTGCGGAGCCGTGCACCGGCTCGAACATGGAGGGATGGTCGCGATCCGGGTTCAGGTTGGCGGCCGGTGCGAGCCCCATGCCGCCCGCCACTGCGGCGCCGAGGTCCGAAAGGATGTCGCCGAAGAGGTTGCTGCCCACCACCACGTCGAACCAGTCCGGATGCTGCACGAAGTGGGCGCTCAGGATGTCGATATGGAAGCTGTCGGTCTCGACATCCGGGTATTCAGCGGCACGAGCCGCGAAGCGCTCGTCCCAGTAGGGCATGGTGTGGATGATGCCGTTGGACTTGGTGGCCGAGGCGACGCGGCCGCCGCGCGTGCGGGCCAGCTCGAAGGCGTAGCGCATCACCCGATCGACGCCCTGGCGGGTGAAGACGCTCTCCTGCACCACCGCCTCCTGCTCGGTGCCGGCATAGATGCGCCCGCCCATCTCCGAGTACTCGCCCTCGTTGTTCTCGCGGACGATGACGAAGTCGATGTCGGCCGAGGTTCGGCCCGCGAGCGGCGAGGTCACGCCCTTGAGCAGCTTGATCGGACGCAGGTTGACGTATTGGCGGAAGGCCCGGCGCAGCGGGATCAGCAGGCCCCAGAGCGAGACGTGGTCCGGCACGCCGGGAAAGCCCACCGCACCCAGCAGGATCGCGTCGAACGGGCGCAGCACCTCGATCCCGTCCTCCGGCATCATCCGGCCGGTCTTGCCGTAGGTCTCGCAGTTCCAGCCGAAGTGCTGCCAGTCGAAGCCGATATCGAAGCGCCGGCCGGCGGCCTCCAGCACCCGCATCGCCTCGGGCATGACCTCGTTGCCGATGCCATCGCCTGGAATTACCGCAATTCGATAGTGCGCCATGGACAGAGCCTCCCCTCGCCGGCGCGCGCATGCTAACGGAACCGCATCGGGACGGCGAGACTGGGCGGTGTAACGAGCGGCACAGCCCACTCCACTCCAAGTGTATGCGCGCCATCACGAATGCAGAGTGACCGTCGGCACGAAGAATTGTCGCATCACCGTGTGTCGAAAAGACAATTTTGCTCGACACCGTCAGAAAACTTCAGCGCGTTTTTTGCACCGCATCACAAAAGCGTGAGCATTGCGCTTCCCGCTCGACAGGCCATCCCAGATTTTGGTAGGCAGTCAGTCAACCTGAAGAATGAGGCAGTACGGTCGCGTGATTTCCGCGCGAAGCCCTGCCCTATGCAATGGGAGTGCATGGAATGAACGGCCGAGCGCTTCTGGCAGCGGTGGTCGCGCTGCTTATGGTGCCCTACACGACCGCGGCCCTGGCCGGAGACGACGAGTTAATCGTGAGAATCCAGGCCTTTCCCACGACTGCAAGTCTTGGATTCCAACTCGATGACCGACTGGATCAATCGGGCTTGAACCTGCACGCGCTCGAACACTCCGAGTTTTCCAAGGGAGGGCTTGACGTCGAACTCCAATGGGAGCCTACCAAGAGTGACGACGATTTCTGGTTGAGGTCAGTGAAAGAGTCACTGGAATCGAAACTGCAGTCGCCTTCCGTCCTGTTTGTGGAGCAGGGCCAGCCCTATCCCGAATTCGAGACCGACGTCGTTCCCGTGAGAATCGCCACTTTGGAAGAGAGGTTTGAGATTCCCGCTGTCTCAAGTCTCAGTTTCAAGTTGCAGGCGATTTCAGGTCACGATGAACGGACTTGTAGGGAGACGCCCAGGCGCTGGGATATCGTCGTTTACGCCAGCGAGAATGACGTGAACGACGATCCCCGTATCCCGAAGTTCCTGAGTGCATTGAAGACCTTAGTCCGACAGGCAAACACTTTGAAGGCGTATCCGTTCTTCGCGAATGTGTTCGGTCAGAAGCAGGACTTTGGGGCCTACTACGAGCTGCCCTACAACGAGACTATCAAAGGGGTGAATTGGTTTGCCGATGCGACCGTGCAGCTTATGCAGCTCGGCTGGCCCGCATTGCAGAACCATGCATTGATACAAGGACCATACGGAAGTCACGGCTATGCGCTCGGAGTGCCGATTGGGAAGGGCCTTATGACAGGATGGGGTGCCGATTGGTTCGCGGAAAGACAACCGCCGTGCATTCGCTCGTGGAGCTTCATGACTGAAGGCAGTTATAAATGGAGCTTGAGCGCTAGCGACACAGTGGTCGTGCAGATCGGTTGGAACGCACATTTCGCAGTAGAGGGTTTCCTCTACAGTGCGATTGTTAACGGTGACTTCGCGGCGCGCGGCCTGGTCGTCGACATCGTATCTGGCGCTTATGGGCTCCACCACTTTTCCATGTCCGGACGGTACGAACCCTTGTTGTACGATGTTGAGTGGATCAGCATGGCCGCGACGGGATGGGTGGATAACGAGGCGTTTTTCGAAGAAATGCGAGCCACGATGGAGGAGTACGACGAGGCGATCGCAGAGGTTGTGCGGTCGGATATCGTGATTGGGGGCGACGGCTTCTCTGCGGCCGTCTACGAGGAACAAGATATTGTCGTTCGGTCGTACCGTCGAGTGACTGAACTCGTGTTGGAACCCCGCAGGTGCGCTTATTTGTGTTCACCTCGCTATGAGCAAACGATTTATGCATCCCCTAAGGCAGAGGAGGACACCCGTGCAGAGCGCTTCCTCGATGCGATCTCGGACCGGGTCCGAACCGGCTGGGGCCTCTGGTTGGCGGACCAAGGGTTCGGGCTCCACGGAGCCAAGTGGACCATGCATCGCGACGGCCGAAGGATCTCTGAACCCGATTACCCTTCCGTACTTGGGTACTGAGCCCGCGAGGAGGGAGTACAGTTGTCGCGCCGGTGGAATCCTGCCGGCAGACACACGGCATTTGACTCGAGACCACGTGCGGTGTAATCGAGACGCCGTCCAGGGTGCGCGCCGCAGCGATCGCCGCGCGCCCTTCCCCTATGAGGAGGCCCCAGCGTGGCGCGTATCGCCGGCGTCAACATCCCGACCAACAAGCGGGTCGAGATCGCGTTGACCTATATTCACGGGATCGGGCGCACCAAGGCCCGGCAAATTCGCGAGACGGTGGGCCTGCCGAGCGAAAAGCGGGTAAGCCAGCTGAGCGATGCGGAAGTCATCCGCATCCGCGAGGTGATCGACCAGAGCTACGTGGTCGAGGGCGACCTCCGCCGCGAGGTCGCGATGAACATCAAGCGCTTGATGGACCTCGGCACCTATCGGGGGCTCAGGCACAGGCGCGGCCTCCCGGTGCGCGGCCAGCGCACCCACACCAACGCACGCACGCGCAAAGGGCCGGCACGCCCGATCGCGGGCAAGAAGAAGTAGAGGGCTGCCAGGATGGCGAAGCCGACGCGCACGCGGCGCCGCGAACGGAAGAACATCTCTTCCGGGATCGCCCACGTCAGCGCCACCTTCAACAGCACGATGATTACCATCACCGACGTCCAGGGCAACGCGATCGCCTGGTCGTCGGCCGGCAGCATGGGCTTTCGCGGCTCGCGCAAGTCGACCCCCTACGCTGCCCAGATGGCGGCCGAGGAAGCCGGCCGCAAGGCTGCGGAGCACGGCGTCAAGTCCCTCGAGGTCGAAATCAAGGGGCCGGGGTCTGGCCGTGAATCCGCGTTGCGCGCGCTGCAAAGCGCGGGCTTCGTGATCACCGCGATCCGCGACGTCACGCCGATCCCGCACAATGGCTGCCGGCCGCCGAAACGGCGGCGCGTCTGACGGCACCGTTCCGGCGCGTCACCGCGCGCCACCTCGTTCATTCAACGGGCGTACAACCCATCACACGGGACAGTCTGTGTCATGAAGAAGAACTGGCAGGAACTCATCAAGCCGCACAAGCTCGAAGTGACGCCCGAGGGAGACGGCTCCCGCTTCGCCCGCATCGTGGCCGAGCCGCTGGAGCGCGGTTACGGCATGACGCTCGGCAACGGGCTCAGGCGCATCCTGCTGTCGTCGTTGCAGGGTGCTGCGGTCACGTCGATGCAGATCAACGGCGTGCTGCACGAGTTCTCATCGCTCCAGGGTGTGCGTGAGGACATCACCGATATCGTGCTCAACGTGAAGCTGCTGGCGCTCCGCATGCACGGCGAAGGCCCCCGGCGGATGTCGCTTAGCGCCTCCGGGCCGGGAGAGGTCACCGCAGCGCAGATCCAGGCCGGCCACGGCATCCAGATCGTCGATCCCGACGTGGTGATCTGCACCCTCGACGAGAACACGAATATCGAAATGGAATTCACGGTCGAGGCCGGCAAGGGCTATGTCCCTGCCGCGCAGAACCGGCCGGAGGACGCGCCGATCGGTCTGATTCCGGTCGATGCGCTCTACAGCCCGGTGCGCAAGGTCGCCTACAAGGTGGACAACACCCGGGTGGGCCAGGTGACCGACTACGACAAGCTGACCATGCGGGTCGAGACCAACGGCACCGTCTCGCCCGAGGACGCGATCGCGCTCGCCGCGCGGATCCTCCAGGATCAGCTCCAGCTCTTCATCAACTTCGAGGAGCCGCGCGAGCTGCCGCGCGCCGAGGAGGCGATCGAGCCCGAGTTCAACCCGAACCTGCTGCGCAAGGTGGACGAGCTGGAGCTCTCCGTCCGCTCCGCCAACTGCCTCAAGAACGACAACATCATCTACATCGGCGACCTGGTGCAGTATTCCGAAGCCGAAATGCTGCGGACGCCCAATTTCGGCCGCAAGTCGCTCAACGAGATCAAGGACGTGCTCGCCGGCATGGGCCTCTATCTCGGCATGGAGCTCACCGACTGGCCGCCCGAAAACATCGAGGAGCTGGCCAAGAGGCTGGACGAGCCCTACTAGGGCCGGACCCGCCCAAGGCACGCCGCAGGGGGATACGCCATGCGCCATCGACATGGCCGACGCAAGCTGAACCGGACGTCGAGCCACCGCCGCGCGATGTTTCGCAACATGGCGACGTCGCTGCTCAAGCACGAGCAGATCGAGACCACGCTGCCGAAGGCGAAGGAGCTGCGCGGCGTCGTCGAGCGCATGATCACGCTCGGCAAGCGCGGCGACCTCCACGCCCGCCGGCAGGCGCTGAGCTATCTCGTCGACGATGCGGTCGTGCGCAAGCTGTTCGACACGCTGGGCCCCCGCTACGCCGAGCGCCCGGGCGGCTACACCCGCGTCCTGAAGGCCGGTCACCGCTACGGCGACGCCGCGCCCATGGCGATCATCGAGCTGGTCGACCGGGACGAGGACGAGAAGGGCAAGGATTCGGGGCCCGTGCAGGGCGACGACGAGGAAGAAGTGGAGGAGGAGGCCGCGTAAGCCGCCGGCCCGCGCCGCGTACCCCTCCGCAAATCCCGGCTCAGGTCGGGAATATCTCTCTCAACTCGGCGACCTGCTCGTCGGTCAGCAGCCTGACCGGCGCGCCGCGCAGCAGCAGGTGCAGCTTCGCCGTCTCCTCCAGCTCCTCGGCGGCATAGACCGCAGCATCCAGCGCCTTCCCCGCCACCACGGGGCCGTGATTGGCCAGCAGCACCGCGTGGTGCGTGCGGGCCGCGTCGTGCACGGCGTCTGCGAGCGCGCGGTCGCCCGGCCGGTGGTAGGGGATGAGCGGCAGCCGGCCCACGCGCATCACGTAGTAGGCGGTGATCGGCGGCAGCACGTCGGCGGGGTCGACGTCGGCGAGGCAGGAGACCGCCACCGAGCACGTGCTGTGCAGGTGCACGATGGCGCGCGCATCCGGCCTCGCCCGGTACATCGACTGGTGCAGGAAGGCCTCCTTCGACGGCGGATCGCCGGAGAGATGCGTGCCGTCCGGCCCGAGCTTCGCGATCCGCGCGGGGTCGAGCCGGCCGAGGCAGGAGTTGGTCGGCGTCACCAGAATGCCGTCGTCAAGCACCACGCTGATGTTTCCCGACGCGCCGCAGCCATAGCCGCGCGTGAACAGGGACTGGCCGTGAAGGGCGATCTGCTCGCGCAGCGCTGCCTCGCTCACGGCAAGACCTCGAATGCGCGGGCGAAGAAGTCGGGCGCGCCGAAGTTGCCGGATTTCAACGCGAGATGGAGCCGCGGCTCGCCGACGCTCATGGTCCACGGCACGCCGGGGTCGATCTCGGCCCCGATGCGGAGCGCCTGAACTCCGAGCGCGCCCACCACGGCGCCTGCGGTCTCCCCGCCGGCCACGACCAGCCGGCCTGTGCCGGCATCGACGAGACCGGTGGCGATACGCGCGAGGCAACGTTCGATCATCGCGCCGGCCTTGTCTGCGCCGAGCTTGTTCTGAATCCGCCTGACCCGCGCTGGTGTGGCGCTGGCGTAGATCAGCACCGGCCCGTCGGCGAGTCGGGGCCGCGCCCAGGCCAGCGCCTCCGCCGCCACCCGACGGCGCGCGGCGAGCGCCTCGGCATCGACGAAGAACGCCGGGCAGGAGGCCGCCATGTGCTCGATCTGCCCGAGCGTCGCGGGCGAGCAGCTGCCGGCGATCACCGCGGCGTGGCCCGCCGCGACCGGCAGCGTGGCAGCCTCCCCGGCCTCCCCGAGCAAGCCGCTCTCCCGAAAGTTCGCCGGCAGCCCCATGGCGACGCCGGAGCCGCCGGTGACCAACGGCAGATCTGCACAGGCCGCGCCGATCGTCATCAAGTCCTTGTCAGCGACGGCATCGACGATGGCGTGGCGCGTGCCGGCCTCCCGCAGATCATCGAGCGTGCGGCGGATCGCGGGGGCTCCCTTGCGCACGACCTCGAGTCCGACCAGACCCACCGGGCGCGCCGTCTGGGCGCCGAGCACCGCCACAAGATTGGAGTCCCGCATCGGGGTGAGCGGATGGTTGCGCATGCCCGAGTTCTCGAGCAGCACGTCGCCCACGAAGAGATGTCCCTTGTAGACGGTACGCCCGTTGGTCGGGAAGGCCGGGCACGCGATGGTGAGGTCGGCGCCGACATGGTCCAGCAGCGCGTCCGCCACCGGCCCGATGTTACCGCGCGGCGTGGAATCGAAGGTCGAGCAGTACTTGAAAAAGATCTGACGCGCGCCGCCCTTCTGCAGCCAGGCGAGCGCCGCGCGGGACTCGCGCACCGCCTTCGCGGGCGCCACCGTGCGGGACTTGAGCGCCACCACGACGGCATCGGCGTCGGGCACCGGAGTCGTCCCGCCCGGCACGCCGATCACCTGGACCGTGCGCATGCCGCCCGCCACCAGCGTGTTGCAGAGATCGGTCGCGCCGGTGAGGTCGTCGGCGATCGCGCCGAGCAGGAACCCGGTTCCCCGCCTCCTGCCGCCGCGCCGCGCCATTGTCAGGCGAAGGCCTGGATGCCGGTCTGCGCCCGGCCGAGGATCAGGGCGTGGATGTCGTGGGTGCCCTCGTAGGTGTTGACCGCCTCCAGGTTCATGACGTGGCGGATCACGTGAAACTCGTCGCTGATGCCGTTGCCCCCGTGCATATCGCGGGCTTCGCGGGCAATTTCGATCGCCTTGCCGCAGGAGTTGCGCTTGATCAGCGAGATCATTTCGGGCGTGGCCCGGCCCTCGTCGAAGAGCCGGCCGACGCGCAGGCAAGCCTGCAGGCCGATGGCGATCTCGGTCTGCATGTCGGCGAGCTTCTTCTGGATGAGCTGATTGGCCGCGAGCGGCCGGCCGAACTGGCGGCGGTCCATGGTGTAGTCGCGGGCGGCCCGCCAGCAAAACTCGGCGGCGCCGAGCGCGCCCCAGCCGATGCCGTAGCGGGCCCGGTTGAGGCAGCGGAAGGGGCCTGCGAGCCCGCTCGCGCCGGGAAGCTCGTTCTCCGCCGGCACGAACACCTCGTCCATCTGGATCATGCCGGTGACGGAGGCGCGGAGCGAGAACTTGCCCTCGATCTTTGGCGCCGCCAGCCCCTTCATGCCCTTCTCGAGCAGGTAGCCCCGGATCGTGCCCTCGTCGTTCTTGGCCCACACCAGGAAGACATCGGCGATGGGCGAGTTGGAGATCCAGTTCTTTGCGCCGGAGAGCAGGAATCCGCCGTCGACCGCACGTGCGCGCGTCGTCATGCCGCCGGGGTCGGAGCCGAAATCGGGCTCGGTGAGCCCGAAGCAGCCGACGGCTTCGCCCGTTGCGAGGCGCGGCAGCCACTGTTGCTTCTGCGCCTCGGTTCCGTAAGCGTCGATGGGATACATCACCAGGCTGGACTGCACGCTCATCGCGGAGCGATAGCCGGAATCGACCGCCTCCACCTCCCGCGCCGCAAGGCCGTAGCAGACATAGCTGACGCCCGCGCAGCCGTAGTCCTGGATGGTCGAGCCCAGGAGGCCGAGGGCGCCCATTTCGTTCAGGATTTCGCGGTCGAAGCGCTCGTGCCGGTTCGCCTCGAGTATGCGCGGCATCAGCTTGTCTTGGGCGTAGGCGCGGGTGGTATCGCGTACCAGCCGCTCGTCCTCGTTGAGCTGATCGTCGAGCAGGAACGGATCGTCCCACTGAAACGTCGGTTTCGTGCGGGACGGTGCGGCCTTGGCGGCCGCGGCGCTTTGGACCATGATTCCCTCCTGAACGACGCGTTTTTCTAGCATTCGGGCATAGGCGCACCAAGCCTGCCCGCACTCGGCGGCGTTGCCGCGAACCGTGGAAGGCTTTGTCGATGCCCGCCGCCCGCCCGAGCCCCCTCCTGATCGGGATGCTGTTCGCTCTCGGCGTCTCCTTCGCGCTGGCGATTTCGCTCAATCGCTTCGCGGCGGACGGCGGCGTGCCCTTCCTGCCCTATGTCTTCTGGCAGTCGCTGGGCGGCGGCGGCGCGCTTCTGATCCTGGCTGCGGCGCTGCGCCGTTTGCCGCCCATCGACTTCCCACACATACGCATCTTCCTCTGCACCGGGGCGCTCAATCTCTCGTTTCCCTACATGCTGCTCGCCTATCTCGCGCACAAGGTGCCGGCGAGCCTGCTCACTCTGGGCCTCGCGCTGGTGCCGGTGATGATCTACGCGCTGGCGTTGACGCTCAGGCAGGAGCGGTTCCACTCGCTGCGCTTCGGCGGCATCCTGCTGGGGCTGGCCGGCATTCTTCTGGTACTGGTGCCGCAGGCGAGCCTGCCGGCGCCCGGCATGGCCGGCTGGGTGGCGCTTGGCCTGTTGCCGTCGCTCTCCTACGCGGTCAATGCGGTGCTGATCGCCCGCTGGCGCCCGAAGCAAACCACCTCGCTGGCGCTCGGCGCAGGCCTGATGCTGGCGTCAGCCGGTTACGTGCTCATCGTGATGGCTGCGACTGGCGAGTGGTGGGCCTTCGGCGGCACCTTCGGCATCGGCCACTGGGCCACGATTGCCGCGATGGCCAACAACTGTGTGTCGTTCTATCTGGTCTTCGAGGTGATTCGCCGCGCCGGCCCGGTGATCTTTTCGACCGTCAACTATGTGGCCACGCTGTCGGGCATGGGCTTCGGCATGTGGTTCTTTGGCGATGCGCCGTCAGCCTACATCTGGGGCGCGGTGGTGCTGATGTTCGCCGGACTCTTCCTGGTGACCACGACCGGCCGTAAGGAAGGCAACACGGATTAGAGGGGGATCCAACGGGCGCTAATGGGAGCCGCCGCCTCCCGTCGACGACGCGGCGCCTTCGGCCGAGGCCATGTCGCTCTCGGAAGTCTCGGTCTTCCGCCGCTTCTGGCCGAGGCCGATCTGCTTGGCAAACTCCGAGCGCCGCCGCGCGTAATTGGGAGCGACCATGGGGTAATCGGCATCGAGGCCCCATTTGGCCCGGTATTCGTCGGGAGTCATGTTGTAGGTCGTGCGCAGATGCCGCTTCAGCATCTTCAGCTCGCGGCCGTCTTCGAGGCAGATTAGATAATCGGGCGTGATCGACTTCTTGATCGGGACAGCGGGCTTCGGCGGCGGTGCCGCAGCGGCGGCGGTGCCCGCTTGCGCTTCCGTCAGCGAGGCGTGGACCGTGCGAATGACCTCCGCAAGATCGGACGGCGCCACTGTATTATTACCGACATATGCCGTGACCACGTCTGCAGTCATGCGTAACAGGTCATCGTCCGAGCCGGGATTTTCAGTCTGATCGCTCATTTCAATATCTTTACCATAGGTGACCCGATAGTCATCGCGAGTATATTGAAGATATGCTTGAATATGTCAATCGCGAATCTTCGTTTCTACTCTTGTCTGCTGCAAGAGGAGAGCCGTTACGCATTCGTCAGCAGCCCACCGCTACGGAGCCTGAGCCATGATGCAAGCGCCCGCAACCCGCGATGCCCCGGCCTTCGAGGCGGTCTATGCGCTCGTGCGCGAGAATCTCAACCCATGCTCAAACGATATATCGGTAGACCGGCTTATGCAGGTCTTCCGCCGTCTGGCCGACCTCTACGACACCGATGTCAGCAGTCCGCTGAACATGGGCTACTTCTGCATCGATGCCGATGCGGCCTCGATCGCCGCCATGGACGAGACCAATCGCCGCGGCGCGAACATCGTGGTCAGGGGCCAGCATCCGGCCTCCGCCGCCTTCGAGCAGTACGCCGTCGACCTGATCATGGAGACCTTCGGGATCGATCCCGAGAGCGGGGCCGGCCACTTCACCGCGTGCGGCACCGAGGCCAATCAAACCGCCATGATCGTCGCCCTCACCGATCAGCTTTCGCATCGCAATCCGCGTTGCACCGCCTACGACCGGACGCTCTGCACCGACGCGGCCGGGCGCGCGGAGCCTTACGAGTACTGGCGCCACGGCGCGCTGCCGCTCCAGGTGCGGCCGGCGCTCTACGTCTCACCCCAGACGCACTTCTCCATCGAGAAGAACGCGCGCAACCTGATCGGCACCGCCTCAATTCGCACGGTGCCCGTCGACGGCGACCTGCGCATGGACGTGGGTGCGCTCGCGGACGCGATGGCGGCAGACGCCGCATCGGGGGCGTTCCTGCCGTTCATGGCCGTCGGCTCAGTCGGCGCGACGCCGTCCGGGATCGTCGATCCGCTCGCAGAGATCGGCGCGGTGTGCCGTGAGCACGGGGCATGGTTCCACCTCGACGCGCCGTGGGGCGCCATCGCGGCCTTCTCGCCTCGCCTGCGCGAGGCCTGTCTCGCCGGCCTCGATGCGGCGGACTCGCTCATCTTCGACCCGCACAAGACCCTGGTGCCACTCGGCGCGGGCGGATGCGGCATGTTCCTTTGTCGCCACCGTGAGGCGGTGGAACGCGCGTTCAACATCTACGACCGGCCGGTGGAGCCGCACGAGTTCTCCTCCCTGTCCCTTCAGGGCTCGCGAGCCAACAGCGGGCTCCGGGTACTGACCTCGGTTCTCCAGCCGGCGGCGTTAGCACAGAGGATCGAGGGGGAGGCAGCGCTGGGCGACACGCTGCGCGGCCTGCTGCAAGACGCCGGGTGGGAGATCGTCAACCGCACGCCGCTGCCGGTTGTCTGCACCGTTCACCCGGCGATGCGGGTCGGTGCCTTCAGCGCGGACGACGCGGTCCAGCATCTGCGGAACGAAGGCGTGCTGGCCTGGGCCGAGGCGCTCAGGCCGGGCGAACCCGAGGCCGTCCGCCTCGGCATCATCAGCCGCAGGACGACGGAAGAGTCGCTCCGCTTCGTCGTGGACCGCCTTGCAGCCTTCGCCGCAAAGCGGAGTTAGAAGGCGTCCCCACGCGAGCGCTACGCGCGCCCCGGCTGCCAGCCGGGCGCCGCGAGCTCGAAGCCGGCGAACTCGAAGGCCGGCGCCACCGTACAGCCGACCAGAGTCCAGGCACCCTCCGGGCGTGCGCTCTGCCAGGCTCCGACGGGAACCACGACCTGTGGCCAGGCGCCCTCGCCTACGCCCAACCGATGGCTCGTGGTCTCCAAGCCGTCGAGCGAGAGCTCGAGCCCCAGGGTATCGCCGGCGTGGTAGTGCCAGATCTCCACCGCGTCGACCCGGTGCCAGGCGGAGGTCTCCCCCGCCCGCAAGAGGTAGTAGATGGAGGTCACGGTGCCGCGGCCACCGCCTTCCGCGTGCGCGCGAAAGATCTCGCGGTAGTGGCCGCCCTCCGGGTGCGGTGTCAGCCCGTAGCGGGCGATGATCTCGTCGGCATCCATCGGCGGCCTTCCTTCTCCGGGCCAGGCGGCTATGCCCGCCGGGATTCGGCGCCGCCGCCACCTGTACTATACTCACGCCACGGCGGCGCGTACCCTAGCCGGACGGCCACCGGATCGGGCTCAGAGGCTGGTGCAGGACATGCAGCACCGCATGGGCATAAGCATCTTCACAGCGGCAGCAGCGGGGCTTGCCGCGCTGATGCTCTGGTCTGGGGCTGAAGCGGCGGAAGCGGAAATCCGGAGCTTCTCCTTCGATTGCGAGACGCCGGACGGGCGCATCGTCAAGCCCCTGCACGGCGATATCGAAGGCGACACGTACACCGACCTCCCCGCCCAGCGCGCGCAGTGCCTCGGCACCATCGACCGCAAGATCGCGCTCTGCTGGGAGAACACCCGGTTCGCGACGGAGGCCGAGAACCGGGAGCTCGCCGACTGTCTGCCCAGGTTCCGCGACCAGGCGCGCGCGTGCGTCGGGCACTTCTCGTTCGAGCGTGCCAAGTGCGGTACCGAGGACCCGCTCCCGGTCGAGGACGCCGCAGGCGAACAAGAAGACGAGGTCACGCTGGAAACCACGCTGGAGGGACGCCACAGGGTAAAGCCGGTCGATCGCCTGATGTCGGCGAGAGAGGCGGCCAATATCAGGACGGGCCCGAGCCCCGACTACGACATCGTGGGGACGGTGTTGCCGGGCGACGAGCTGCACGTGACCGGCGAGGTCCGGGGGCGAGATTGGCTGCGGGTGGCATACCCACGGAGCGGCGATGAGTCGTACGTCTACGGGCCGCTCCTGAGACTGGTGGCGGAACGGCCGCGCTCGACGCCAAGCACGCGGGCCGCGCCGGCGGTCGAGACGTCAGCCTCCCGCCAGCCCTCGGGCCCGAGCTGGTCCCTCGCGGAGAACCAGCCCTGCGAGGTGTGGAACTACGGCAACAGGGACTACGAGCCGCTCACTTGGTCGGGCACCTGCACGGATGGCAAGGCCTCCGGCAGTGGCCGCCTGGTCTTTCGCAGCGGCGAAGGCGTGTACGACGGCGCCATGCGGGACGGCAGGATGCACGGACGCGGGACCCTGGACTGGGCCAACGGCTTCCGCTACGAGGGCGAGCTTCGGGACGGCAAGCAGCACGGCCAGGGCACGCTCATCCAGGCCAGCGGCGATCGCTACGTGGGTGGGTGGCGCAGCGGCAGGCCCCACGGTCAGGGAACTTACACGCAAGCCGACGGCACGACCTTCGAAGGCGCTTGGCGCGACGGTTGCTTTGGAGATCGCGCGAGCCGCTGGGCCTCGATCGGGACGACGGCAGCCGCCGGCGGCTTCGAGTAGTTCTTGGAGTGCGTCCTTCTTTGACGGACGCGCTCCAGGCCGCGACCGCAGGCTGGCTGCCGTGAGCGACAAAACGTTCTAGCCGGACGCGGCGACGATAGATAGCCGACCAGACAGCCAGTCGTCGGTGATCTCGGTGTCGGGGACGCCGGCGGCGTCGACGGCGGACAATTCCTTTCCGGCGAGCCACGCCTTGACCAATGCGTACCCCAGAGAGTAGCCGGTATTCCGAGGCCACTCGGGATCGCCCTTTCGGCCGAACATCCAGGCATCGTGATCGTAGTCGGTCGCTGACAAGAGCGGGCGGGCGCGCTCCGCCATCCTGTTCATGGTCTCGTCGTCGAGCGCCACCGCGTAGAAAGGCGTGGGCGCGCCAACCTCCTCCTCGAAGCATTGGGCGAGGCCTTCGCTGACGAAGCGGCCGCCGAGGGTATGGGCCCAGGCTCCGCGGCGCATCCGCATCACATGGTGCATCTCGTGTGCAAGCATCCCGAGCAGCCGGGTGGGCCGTTCGCGATCACTCATCCGGGGTGAGTTCGGGTCCACCGTAATCGTGACGAGGCCGGGACTCTGCATAAATCCATTGAGCCCGAGTTCGGGAATAACGAAGTCGCCGGGGGTCACGACAACGTCAAGCCGCTCCAGTTGGACGCGTTGAGCGATCCGTTCGTTCGCAACGTCCAGTTCGCGCATGACGTCGCCCTTGAGCGGCGCCGGGATCACGTCCAACGCATCCAACAAGTGGAAACAGACTGTCATGGGCGTTCGCTGCTGCTGGCACCCCTAGCCAGACTACCACTCGTCCGTGATCTCGGTGGCCGGGACGCTGGCGGCGTCGATGGCGGACAATTCCCTCCTGGCGAGCCACGCTTTCACGTGCCTGTACCCCAGGGAGTATCCCGCGTGACGCGGCCACTCGGGATCGCCCATTCGGCCGAACATCCAGGCATCGTGATCGTACTCAGTCGCTGACAAGAGCGGGCGGGCGCGCTCCGCCATCTTCTTCGCGGTCTCGTCGTCGAGCGCCAGCGCGTAGAAGGGCGTGGGCGCGCCAACCTCCTCCTCGAAGCATTGGGCGAGGCCCTCGCTGACGAAGCGGGCACCCAGAGTGTAGGTCTCGATGCCGCTTCGAAGCCGCATCACGTGGTGCATTTCGTGCGCAAGGGTGCCCAGAATTCTGTCCGGCCGCTCAGGATCGTTCAGCCGGGGCGAGCGCGGATCCAACGTGATCGTGATGCGGCCAGGACCATTGGCATAGCCGCAGAGGCCCCACTCTCGTATCACCCAGGCTTCGGCCGCCACGACGACATCGAGGCGGTCCATCTGGACGATACGAGCGATACGCTCGCTCGCCGCTCCGAGTTCGCCCATGACGCCGTCCCTGAGCTGCGCCGGAATTTCGTCCATCGCGTCGAGCAGATGGAATGTGATCGTCATGGCTCCCCCAAACGGTGAGGTCGCAGACCTACTGGAAAATTCGCGGGCGCGCATCCGCGCGAGGGCCAAAAAACTGGCGCCGGTGGGTGCCGGCGCCAGTTTGAAGACACCCTCCCGGGGTTCCTCCTCAACCGCTTCCAATCAGTAGCGAGCGACGGCTGAAGGAGGAAATGCCGTTTGACGCAAATTCTATGCCCTGGCGGGCATCATGTGCGGACAACGCATGTCGGGTCGCTCCACATGCCTTCGCACGACGCGGATCGAGTCCTATGATCGCCCCGTGGAGACATTGTGCCGCGACTGCGGCCACCGGCCGCTCGGCCCCGCCGGCCCCTGCCCGGCCTGCGGGTCTGCGCGCCTCCTGAGCCACGCCGAGCTTCACGATCTCACCATCGCCCATCTCGATTGCGACGCCTTCTACGCCGCGATCGAGAAGCGCGACCGCCCGGAGCTCCGCGACCGCCCGGTGATCGTCGGCGGCCGCCACCGGGGCGTGGTCGCCGCCTGCTGCTACATCGCCCGCACCTATGGCGTGCGCTCCGCCATGCCCATGTTCAAGGCGCTCAAGGCTTGCCCCGACGCCGCGGTCATCAAGCCCGACATGAAGAAGTACACGGGCGTGGGCCGCGAGGTCCGGGCGATGATGCAGGAATGCACGCCGCTGGTGGAGCCGCTCTCCATCGACGAGGCGTTCATGGACCTTTCCGGCACCGAGACGCTGCACCACTCAAGCGCGGCCGAGACCCTCGCGGCCCTCGCACGCCGCGTGGAGGAAGCGCTCTCGATTACCGTCTCCATCGGCCTCAGCTACAACAAGTTCCTGGCCAAGATCGCCTCCGATCTCGACAAGCCGCGCGGCTTCGCCGTGATCGGCCGGGCCGAGGCCCGCGCCTTCCTCGCCGACAGGCCGGTTGGGATGTTGTGGGGCGTGGGCGCGGCCATGCAGCGCCGCCTTGCCCGCGACGGCATCACGCTGATCGGCGAGCTTGCCCGCCTCGACGAGGCGACGCTCACCGCGCGATACGGCAAGATCGGCAAGCGGCTCCACATGTGTGCGCGCGGCGAGGACGACCGCCCGGTCAATCCGGAGCGCGAGACCAAGAGCATCTCCTCGGAGATCACGCTGGATGAAGACCTGTCCGACCCGGCGACGCTGCTCCCGATCCTCTGGCGCCTCACCGAGACCGTGGCGCGGCGTCTGAAGAAGGCCGAGCTTGCCGGCGGCGGCGTCACGCTCAAGCTCAAGACCGCCGACTTCCGCATCCTCACCCGCGCCCGCCGCCTCGGCACCGCCACCCAATCGGCGGACGAGATGTTTCGCGCGGCCGAGCCGCTGCTTGCCCGCGAGGCCGACGGCCGCGCATTCCGCCTCATCGGCATCGGCGCCCATGACCTCGCCCCGGCGGCCGAGGCCGTCCAGGGCGACCTCTTCAGCGGCGCCGCGCCCGGGGAGGAGAAGATCGACAAGGCGCTGGATGCGGTGCGCGAGAAGTTCGGGGAGGACGCCATCGTCCGGGGCCGCGGCTTCGGCACCAAGCTCGTGCGCCAGGGCCCCTCCAAGGTGGAGTAGGCGAATACGGCTATCGTCGCATCCCGACGAAGGCCTGGCCGCCGATGCTGCCGAGGATGATCAGCCCGCCGACGAGGGTGAGCACGCTCGGCACCTCGCCGAATGCAAGCGCCACCCAGAGCGAGGCGAACACCACCTCGGTCAGCGAGAGGACGAGCAGCTCGGCGGCGGGGACATTTCGCGCGCCGATGGTCAGCATGAAGATACCGGCGCCGATGACCAGCACGCCGTACATCGTGGCCAGCCCCACATCCACCAGCGGCGGCGCGAGGCCGGTGCCGCTGGCCGCCGCCATGATCCCGCTGAACACGATGGTGATGGCGGCGGCGATCAGGATCGACGGGCTCATGTCGGTGTGCCGGCCGCGCCGGATGGCGACCGAGAAGCCGGCGAAGCCGACCGCAGACGCGAGCGACGCCAGATCGCCGAGGATATCGGCCTCGGCCAGGCCCTCCCCGATCATGATCGCAACACCTGCGATCACGCCGGCAATGGCAAACCACATCGAGCGGGCCACGCGCTCGCGCAGCACCATCCAGCCGATGAACGCCGCAAAGAGCGGCGACGCGCTGATCAGGAGCAGCGCGTTCGCCACCGTGGAGTGCATCACGCCCCACACGTAGCCGGTGAAGGCGACCGCGAGGCCCAAGCCCGCGACCCCGCCTGTCGCGCCCGCGCGGCGGATCGTGGGGAGCACCGGCCGCCCCGTGAGGAGCAGATAGATGAGGATCGCGAACGCCGCGCCGAGGGAGCGGTAGAACAGGAACTGCCACGGCGTGCTCTCGTCGGCGAGCCGGATGATCGGCCCGCCCAGGCTCATGCAGAGCCCGGCAGAGAGCACCCAGAGGCGGCCCGTGACGCGGCCGCGATCGGGCCCGGAACCCAGGATCGTGGTCAAGAGGCCTCCGCACGATCTGCGAGAGCGGCCGGGACGCGCCGGGGCGTCCGCCAGAATCGGGCGCTAGAATGCCCTTATCAGGGCGACTTGTCGCCGTCCGATTCCGTCTCGGAGCGCGGGTCCAGCTCGTAGAGGGTGGGCGACGTGCGCGGCACCGCCACAAAACCGGCGCGATCGTCCTGCTTCGGACGCGGGCGCAGCACGAGACGGACTATGGTGAAAAGCGCCAGCGCGGCGTGGACGGAGGTCGTGAACATGAACAGGCCGCCATTGCCGTAATACCCCATCAGCGCCGACGCGATCAGCGGGCCGAGCGATGCGCCGAACCCGTAGACCAGCAGGAGCCCGCCGGCGGTCGCCACGAAGCGCGTGTCTTCCGCGTGGTCGTTCGCATGCGCCACCGACACCGCGTAAAGGGGCATGGCGAAGCCGCCGAAGGCGGCGGAGAGCCCGATCAGCAGAGTGGTCGATGGCTCCACCCAGGTACTGAGCAGCACGCCGCTCGCCGCCGCGCAGAGCGTCGCGCCGACGATCACGAAGCGCCGGTCGATCCGGTCTGAGACGAGGCCGAGCGGCCATTGCGCGACGGCGCCGGCGAGCGTCGCACCGGCGATGAAGTAGACCAAATTGTCGATGTCGAGGCCGCTGCGGCTCGCGAAGATCGGTCCCAGGGTCCAGAACGAGCCGTTGACGAGGCCGACGCTCAGGCAGCCGATGAATCCCACCGGCGAGAGGCGCCAGAGACCCGCGATGTCGAGACCGATGGTCGCGGGCCGGGGCGGCTCCGGCGCCCTGGTCAGCGATACCGGGACCAGCGCGATCGCAATCAGGATGGCGATCAGCGCGAACAGCTCGAAGCCAGCAGGGTCGTACGCCGTCAGCAGGAACTGCCCCGCCATCAGCACGCAGAGGCTGATGAACGTGTACGCCGACATGATCGCGCCGCGGTTGGCGGTGGTGGCACGGTCGTTCAGCCAGCTCTCGATCACCACGTAGAGGCCGGCGAAGGCGAAGCCGACGAAGAAACGCAGCACCCCCCAGGCGATGGGGTCGATCAGGAAGACATGGGCCAGCGCCGTCGCGGCGATGATGCTGGAGAGCGTCGCGAAGGTCCTGATGTGGCCGACGCGGCGCACCACGAAGGGCACGTTGAGGCAACCCAGGATGAAGCCCGCGAAGTAGACGGTGCCGAGCAGGCCGATCTCGAGCGTCGAGAAAGCCTCGATCTCCGCCCGCACCGGCAGCAGCGTGTTGATCAGCCCGTTGCCGGTGAAGAGGATCGCCGTGCTGAGCAGCAGCGCAGTGAGCTGTCGAAGTGTCGCGGTCATGGCGATGCGGACATGGGGTGGCGAACCCGCGCGAGCAACACAATTTTGCCTGCCACCGGACGAATTTAACGGGCGACCAGAAAATCCTCAGGCGACTGTGACGGCCACCCGGTGCATGGCGTTGTTGAGATACCCCTTGGGGTTCCAGGCGACGGCGTGGGGCTGGCTTACCCCCTCGGAATCCGTCGCCCTGGCCCAGATCTCGTAATAGCCGGGTCCGGGAAACTCGATCGCAGCACGCCAGTTCTGCCAGGCGTGAGGATTCGCCGGATCGTCCAGAGTGGCGGGGATCCAGGTCGCGCCGAAGTCGATGGAGAGCAAGACCGTATCGACGGTTCGCTCGCCCGCCCAGGCATGCCCGCGCGCCTGTAGCGCACGCGTCGCGGCCCGGTGGCCGGTGGCCGGGCGCGTGATCAACGACTTGACCGGCATCGCCTCGATGATGACGAAGTCCGTCTCGTCCAATTGCTCCCCCGGTGCCACCGGGCGGCCGGGAACCCGGTAGGACCTGCCGGCCATCTTCGCCCCATCGTGGACCCGGTCCCGCAGCCAGACGCGCGTGAGCCACTTTTGGGAGCACGACCCCGGCCATCCGGGAAAAACCAGGCGCAGCGGCGCGCCGTTCATGGGGTGGATCGGGCGGCCGTTCTGGGCGAAGGCGACGAGAGAGCTGGGGTCCATGGCCTTGGCGATGGGCACGCCCCGCGAGATCGGGAGCCCGCTCGCCGCCCCGGAGGGGTGCGTGTCCGCGCCCTCGTGCGCGGTATAGACGACGTCGCTCCTTACACCTGCCGCCTTGAGCACGTCGGCAAGGCGGACGCCGGTCCATTCCGAGCAGGCGACGGCGCCGTAGGTCCACTGCGCGCCTGTGGCCGGGGGATCGAAGAAGGCGCGGCCGTTGCCCGCACACTCCAGAGTGAGCGCGCGGGTGACGACATCGAACCTGCGCTTGAGATCGTTGATGCCGAGCTTGAGCGGGGTCGCGACCAGACCGTCGACGGTGAGCGTCCAGGCGGCGGCATCGACGCTCGCCGGCGGAATGCCGTTGTTGCGGACGAAGTGCCTCTCGGTCGGCGTGATGGCGTCGTCGAGCAGAGGCGCCGGCGCCTCCGCATTCAGCGGCCGCTCGTTGAGCACGACCAGGCCGTCCTTGCCCTGAATGACCGGCATGTCGGCGAGCGCGACGGGGATGAAGTGCGCGGGCATGGTGCGGTGGAAGGGGATGGCGCCGCCGACCAGCGCCGCCATGGCGCCAAGCCCGGCACTTTTAAGGAACCCGCGCCTGTCGGGATGGGTGACGCGGCCGAAGAGCAGGCGGTCGGCCTTGTCGGGATCCTCCCGATAGAGCTCGAACAAGCTCCGGCTCGCAGAGGTCTTGTGCATTGCTCGCGTCGCGTCGAGTGCCGGTGGATACGATAGCGGCAGCGGAGGGGATCGAACAGGCGGCTTGCCCACCACGCGTTACGCTGCCGATCGGTTAAACTGCGGGCAGTCTTGCGAGCACAAATTCCAGGGACACCCGATATGACCGCAGACTACGAGACCATGACGCTCTCGCGCGAAGGCCGGCTCGTCCGCATCGAGTTGACGCGGCCTGAGCGACTCAACGCCTTCGCCATGACCGGCACCCGCGAGCTGCTCGACGCGGCCAGCCGCCTCGCCGCTGACGAGGATGTCCGCATGGTGGCGATCACCGGCTCGGGCCGGGCGTTTTCCACCGGTATCGACCTCAAGGATCTCGCCGCCGGGCAGATCGAGCCGAGCTATTTCGATATGTGGGACCGGGCGCTCCGAGTGTTCGAGACGATGGACAAGCTCGTCCTCTGCCTGATTCACGGCTACGCCGTCGGCGGCGGCCTGCAGCTCGCGCTGGCCTGCGATATCCGCGTCTGCACGCCCTCGGCGCAACTCGGCCTGCCGGCGATCAAGGAGGGGCTGATCCCCGGCTTGGGCACCTTCCGCCTCGCGCGCTATATCGGGCTCGGTCGCGCCAAGTCACTGATCATCCGCGGCAACATGATCGACGGCACCGAGGCGGAGCGCATCGGCATGGTGGATCACCTGGTTGCCGAGGACACGGCCCTGGAAGAATTCGAAGCCCTGGTCGGCGAGTACGCCAGCACCAACTCGACCGGTTGCCGCGCTTCCAAGCAGATGCTGCTCGATTGTTTCGACCTCGGGTGGGAGGCCTTCTTTCACAAGTACCTGGTGCTGCAGGGCAACGCCGTGGCCGCGCCCGACTTTGCCGAAGCGATGGCGGCCTACCGCGAAGGCCGCGACCCGCGCTGGGAGTAAGCGCGCGCCAGCATCAATTCGCGCCGCTGCCCTCTCTCCGTGCGCGCATTTGCTTCGCAAAGAGGCGCGCGGCGGCAAATGCGCCGTAAGTGGCGACGCAGAACGGCACGCAATAGGTCAGCCCGAGCTTGAACCAGTTGATCGCGCCGTCGCCGGTGATGTGGTCGCCCTGGTTGATCATGTTGAGGATCGTGCCGACTATCGCGCCGACGATCAGCGAGTTGCGGATTACGGGCCATGAGAAGGTCCAGCGCAGCGGCGTCAGGGCGGGATCGTGCATGGCGGCCTGGCTCCAGTATCCCTGTGCTGGGCGCCCCGATCAGCGCCGGTTGGCGGCGGCCTCGCGGCGGTAGGGGTGGGCCGGGTAGACGCCCATGATCCGCACCTCCCGCGAGAAGTAATCAAGCTCGCTCAAGGCACGCCCCAGCCCAAGCTCCGACGGGTGTCCCTCGACCTCCGCGAAGAAGACCGTCGCCGAAAAGCTGCCATCCACCATGTAGCTTTCCAGCTTGGTCATATTAACGCCGTTGGTGGCGAAACCGCCGAGACACTTGTAGAGCGCCGCGGGCACGTTGCGGCACTGGAACATGAAGGAGGTGATCACCGGCCCACCTCCCACGCTGGGGTCGAGCGGCTGCCGCGACAGCACCACGAAGCGCGTCGTGTTGTTGGGCTCGTCCTCGACCTCGGCCTCGACAATCGCGAGGCCGTAGGTCTCGGCCGCGAGTTGGGAGGCGATGGCGGCACTGGTCGGGTCGTCCGCCACTGCCACCTCGGCGGCAGCGCCGGCGGTATCGGCGTGCACCACCGGCAAGAGACCGCGTCGCGCGATGACCTTGCGGCACTGGGAGAGCGCATGGACGTGCGAGCGCACGGTGGTCAGGCCCGCAGGATCAGCATTGGGAAGGGCGAGGAGGTTGTGGCGCACGCGCTCGAAGTGTTCCGCGACGATGTGCAGGTCGGATTCGGGCAGGAGCTGGTGAATATCGGCCACGCGACCGGCCGCCGAGTTCTCGATGGGGATCATGGCGAGCCCGGCGCGGCCGTCCGTCACGGTGGCGAAGGTATCGCTGAAGGTCTTGCAGGGGAGCGTGGTCATCGCCGGGTAGAGCGCCACGCAGGCGGCCTCGGAGAAGGCGCCCGGCGCCCCCTGAAAGGCAATCACGGTCGCCGGATCCTCGATCCGCTCGCCGCTATCGCTACTTGTATTCGATGGAGACATGGGCAGGCGCCTGACGGGTGCGGGCGGCCGATACCGGCGGCCCTTCAACCGGCGCCGGACTATCCGCGCAGGGCGCGGGCGTGTCAACGCGAGTGACGCCGCAGGCGCGGGATGCGCTATGGTGCGGCACCGCAAGAGGGATGCCATGAACGACCCCGTTCGCCCGCCGCGCCGGGACGAACTCGATCCCATCGAGACCGCGAGCCGCGACGAGATCGCGGCCCTGCAGCTCACGCGGCTGCGGGCGACCCTGCGGTGCGCTTACGACAATGTGCCCCACTACAAGAGATGTTTCGACGAGGCCGGGGTGAGCCCGGCCGATCTCACCTCCCTCGACGACCTCGCCGGGTTCCCGTTCACGGTCAAGGACGACCTCCGGCTCAACTACCCCTTCGACATGTTCGCGGTGCCGCGCGAGCAGGTCATCCGCATCCATGCCTCGAGCGGCACCACCGGCATCCCTACCGTGGTGGGTTACACGAGGAACGACCTCGACACGTGGGCCGGCCTGGTCGCCCGCTGCCTGCGCGCCGCCGGTGCGCGACCCGGCGACATGGTGCACATCGCTTACGGCTACGGGCTCTTCACCGGAGGCCTCGGCCTCCACGCCGGCGCCGAGAAGCTTGGCTGCACCGTGATCCCCGCCTCGGGTGGGTTCACCGAGCGTCAGGTGGGGATGATCTACGACTTCGAGCCCCGGGTCATCGCCGTCACGCCATCGTACATGCTGGCAATCGGCGACGAGTTCGAGCGCCTGGGGCTGGACCCGCGGCGCTGCTCGCTGCAGATCGGCATTCACGGCGCCGAGCCCTGGACCGAGGCGATGCGCGAGGAGATCGAGACCCGCTTCGCCATGCAGGCCATCGACATATACGGGTGTTCCGAGGCCATCGGCCCCGGTGTCTCCATCGAATGCGTGGAGAGCAAGGACGGTCTCCATATCTGGGAAGACCACTTCTACCCGGAGATCGTCGATCCCGAGACCGGCGCCGTGCTGCCCGACGGCGAGGCGGGGGAGCTGATCATCACCTCCCTCACCAAGGAGGCGTGCCCGATCATCCGCTACCGTACCCGCGACCTCACCCGGCTGCTGCCGGGCACCGCGCGCTCCATGCGGCGCATGCAGCGGGTCACGGGACGCAACGACGACATGCTGATCATCCGCGGCGTCAACCTGTTTCCGTCGTTCATCGAGGAGATCGTGCTCGAAGACCAGCGCTTGTCACCGCACTACTACCTCGAAGTGAGGCGTCCGGGCCGCCTGGACGAGCTGACGGTGGTCGTCGAGGCGAAGACCGGGGCAACCGATGGCGAGACGCGACGGGCGGCGGGGCGCGACCTCGCCGGCCGTATTCGGTCGCTGATCGGCATCGGCAGCAAAGTCACGGTCGGTGAGCCGGGCTCGATCGAACGCTCGGCCGGCAAGGCCAAGCGCATCGTCGACCTGCGTCCCAAGGAATAGCGATTGCCCGGAAAATTCCCGTGGATGGCGGAGAGCGGCCCGCCATATAGTCCGCAAGGCACAATCGAAATCGGGACGCGTTGGCCGCTGCCCGATAGACGGCGGAGACCATGATCGACTTCCGGACCCATCCGGACCAATACCGCCACTGGGGGCTCGCCGTCGACGGCGCCATCGCCACGCTTGCGCTCGACGTGGACGAGAATGGCGGCATCGCCGGCGACTATGCGCTGAAGCTCAATTCCTACGATCTCGGCGTCGATATCGAGCTTGCGGATGCCGCCCAGCGGCTGCGCTTCGAGCATCCGCAGGTGCGCGCGGTGGTGCTCACCTCGGCGAAAGACCGCGTGTTCTCCGCTGGCGCGAACATCCCGATGCTCTCGCGCTCGTCGCATATCGATAAGGTCAACTTCTGCAAGTTCACCAACGAGACCCGCAACGCCATCGAGGATACCTCGGCCAACGCGGGCCAGCGCTGGATGACCGTGATCGCCGGCACTGCGGCGGGCGGCGGCTACGAGCTTGCGCTCGCGACCGACCACATCCTCCTGGTGGATGACGGATCGACCGCCGTGTCGCTGCCCGAGGTCCCGCTGCTCGCGGTGCTGCCGGGCACCGGCGGGCTTACCCGCGTCGTCGACAAGCGCTGCGTGCGCCGCGACCGCGCCGATTATTTCTGCACGACCGGGGAAGGCGTGCGCGGGCGCCGCGCGCTGGACTGGAAGCTGGTGGACGAGCTGGTGCCGCGCTCGCGCCTCGACGATGCGGTAGCGGCCCGCGCCGCCGCCCTTGCCGAGGAATCGGACCGGCCGGCCGACGCGAAAGGGATCGCGTTGCCGACGCTCGAGCGCACCGAAACCGAGGACGCCGTCTCCTACCGCCACGTCCACGTAACCCTCGACCGGGCGCGGGGCACGGCGACGCTCACGGTGGCCGCGCCCGAGATGGCGCCGCCTTCCGAGCCTGCCGCGATTCACGCCGCCGGTGCCGACTTCTGGCCGCTGGCGCTCGCGCGCGAGCTCGACGATGCGATCCTGCACCTGCGCTTCAACGAGCCGGCGCTCGGCACCTGGGTCCTCACGACGACGGGAGCGGTGGCGCACGTCGCGGCGGCGGATGCCGCGCTCGCGGCCAACGCCGGCGACTGGCTGGTGCGCGAGATCACCCTCTACCTGAAGCGCACCCTCAAGCGCCTCGACGTGAGCGCGCGCAGCCTGGTCGCGCTGATCGAGCCGGGCTCGTGCTTCACCGGCACGCTGCTGGAGCTCGCGCTCGCGGCCGACCGCAGCTTCATGTTGGACGGCGCCTTCGAAGGCTCGAACGAGGCGCCGGCGACGGTGCGGCTCACGGCGATGAACACCGGACCGCTGCCGATGGCGAACGGGCTCTCCAGGCTCGCCAGCCGCTTCCTCGACGATGATGCGGCGCTTGCGGCGGCGCACGATGCCGTTGGCGCCGACCTCGACGCCGGGGTGGCGGAGGCGTTGGGTCTCGTCACCTTCATCCCCGACGATATCGACTGGGAGGACGAGGTGCGCATCGCCATCGAGGCGCGCGCGGCGTTCTCGCCCGATGCGCTCAGCGGTATGGAAGCCTCGCTCCGCTTCGCCGGGCCGGAAACCCTGGAGACCAAGATCTTCGGCCGTCTCTCGGCATGGCAGAACTGGATATTCCAGCGCCCCAACACCGTGGGCCCCGAGGGCGCGCTCAAACTCTACGGGTCGGGCGTGCAGCCGACCTTCGACCGCAACCGCGTCTAGCGCGGGAAGGGACCAACCCGATGCAGGCCGACTACAACGAACGCATCCCCAACAACGTGAACCTCGGCGACGACCGCCGCCTGCTGCGCGCGCTGGAGCGCTGGCAGCCGGCCTATCTCGATTGGTGGCGCGAGCTCGGCCCGGTCGGCGCGCTGCAGCACGACGTCTATCTGCGCACTGCCATCGGCGTCGACAGCGATGGCTGGGCGCACTTCGACCACGTCAAGATGCCCGATTACCGCTGGGGCATCTTCCTGGCCGAGCCCGAGACCGATCGGCGCATCAACTTCGGCATCCACAAGGGCGAGCCCGCGTGGCAGGACCTGCCCGGCGAGTACCGCGCGGAGCTGCGCCGCCTCATCGTCATTCAGGGCGATACGGAACCCGCATCGGTGGAGCAGCAGTGCCGCCTGGGGCTCACCGCGCCCTCGCTCTACGACCTGCGCAATCTCTACCAGGTCAACGTCGAGGAAGGCCGGCACCTCTGGGCGATGGTCTATCTGCTGCACGCCTTCTTCGGCCGCGACGGGCGCGAGGAGGCCGAGGAATTGCTGGCCCGCCACGCGGGCGATGCCGACAAGCCGCGCACGCTGGAGGCCTTCAACGAGTCCACGGACGACTGGCTCTCGTTCTTCATGTACACCTTCTTCCAGGACCGCGACGGCAAGTTCCAGCTCTGCGCGCTGGCGGAATCGGGCTTCGATCCGCTGTCGCGCACCTGCCGCTTCATGCTGACCGAGGAGGCCCATCACATGTTCGTGGGCGAGTCCGGCGTCATGCGCATCGTCCAGCGCACCTGCGAGAAGATGCGCGAGCACGACACCGACGATGTCGCCTCGTATGGCGCGGTGCCGCTCGCGCTGCTGCAGAAGTGGGTCAACCTCCACTACTCGATCTGCCTCGATCTGTTCGGTGCGGAGGAGTCCACCAACGCCGCCAACTACTACTCGATGGGGCTGAAGGGCCGTTACCACGAAACCAAGATCGACGACGATCACGTGCTCGCGGACCGCACCGTTACCGTGCCTGCCATGGAGGGCGGCAAGGTGGGGTCCAGTGAGGTGACGGCGCTGAAGGCGATGAACGAGACCCTGCGCGATTCCTACGTGGACGATAGCCAGCGCGGCCTCAACCGCTTCAACAAGGTGATCAGCTCGTTCGACATCGACTACGAGCTGCGCCTGCCGCACCGCGCCTTCCACCGCAACATCGGCGCCTTTGCCGGCATCCATGCGGCGCCCGATGGCACGCTGGTCGACGAGGCGACGTGGGCGGCAAAGCGGGACGACTGGCTGCCGAGCGCCGAGGACCGCGCCTTCGTGGAATCCCTGATGCACCCGGTGACCGAGCCGGGCGCGATGGCCGGCTGGATCGCCCCGCCGAGGCGCGGCATCCACGGCCAGCCGCTCGATTACCGCTACGTCGAATTTCACTAGGGAAGGCCATCTGGCCGAGCGAAGCCCTTCCGTTCGCGGCTGACGGCGGGATCGAGCGAGAGACCCATGCAGGAACTCCCACCGCCAACGCTGCTGAAGCGCGACGGCCACGAGGCGATCGCCTATCGAGCAACGGCGGGCAGCACGCCGGGCGTGATGTTCTGCGGCGGCTTCATGTCGGACATGACCGGCACCAAGGCCACAGAACTGGAGGCCCATTGCCGCCGCACGGGCCGCGCCTGCGTGCGTTTCGACTATGCCGGCCATGGTGAATCGGGCGGCGCGTTCCGGGACGGCACCATCGGCGGCTGGCGGGACGACGCGCTAGCCGTGCTTGACAGCGTCGCCTGCGGGCCGCAAGTCCTGGTCGGCTCCAGCATGGGCGGCTGGATCGTGCTGCTGCTCGCGCTGGCCAGGCCGGAGCGCGTCGCAGGCCTCGTGGGCGTCGCCGCGGCGCCGGATTTCACCGAAGACCTCATCTGGACCACGCTCGACGCAGAATCGCGGCGAACGCTCGTCGAGACCGGCGAATTCGTGATGCCCTGCGACTATGGCGACGACCCCTATCCCATCACCATGGGCCTGATCGAGGAGGGGCGCGATCACCTGCTGCTGCGCGCGCCCATCGCGCTTGGCTGCCCGATCCACCTGCTGCAGGGCATGCGCGACGAGGACGTACCCTGGCGCACCGCGCTCCAAATCGCCGAGACGGTTGAGAGCGAACGGGTCACGGTCGAGCTGGTTAAGGACGGCGATCACCGCCTCTCGCGCGACGATGACCTCGCTCGCCTGTATGCGGCCGTGGATGCGGTCGCCGGTGCTTGAGTGCGTCCGTCTTTGACGGACGCGCGACAGGTCGCGCCGACAGGCGTGCGGAATCGCAGGACGGCCGGCTGCCGTGAGCGACAAAATGCGAGAGCGCTTCCGTGTGAAACGGAAACGCTCCGGCGAGGCTTGGCTTCCTTCAAATCATGGTGAGCGAGCGTGACCGCGCTAGGCAGGGCGCTCTGAGGTTACTATCTATCCCCGAGCAGACGGCTGGCAGAGATGGAGCGACGGCCATGAAGAACATTGGAATTCTTGCGCGCCTCACCGCCGCCGTCGCCGTGATCGGCCTGGCACTCTACGGTGGCGCCCTGCTCGCCGCCGATGGGGAGACGCTGCGCACCCTCGACAAGCGCGTCGATGGCAGCCCCATCCTCAACCTGGTCGTGACCGACGGGCCCATGGAGCCGCCGCCCATCGCCTTCACTGACGAGGCCGGCGAAGAGCGGAGCCTTGCCGACTATCGCGGCACGCCGGTCGCCGTGCATTTCTGGGCCACTTGGTGCTTCCCCTGCCGCGCCGAGATGCCGACGATGGACGCCTTGCAGCGCGAGCTTGGCGAGGACTTGGTGATCCTGCCGCTTTCGCTCGACCGCGGCGGCGCCGAGCTCGTGCGCAGGTATTACACGGACCATGACCTGACCACGCTCCCGATCTTCATCGACGAGAAGATGGCTGCGGGGCGCGCGCTTCGGGTGCACGGCATCCCCGCCACGGTATTCTTCGACGGCGAGGGCGCGGAGGTCGCGCGCGTGCTCGGCGATCGCGACTGGGACGACCCGGACGTGATCGAGCTGGTGCGCCACATCGCCCAGTAGCGGCGCGGACCGGGGACACCCCTCGCGGGGTCGGCGAGCATGGAAATCTCCGCCATCGGCATCGTTTCGGTCTTCGCCGCGGGGCTGATCTCCTTCCTCTCACCCTGCGTGCTGCCGCTGGTGCCGGGGTACGTCTCCTACGTCGCCGGCGGCTCGCTGGAGGAGCTGCGGGACGAGGAGGGTCTCTCCCGCCGACGTATGGCCGCGCTGATGCTGAGCGCGTTCTTCGTCCTCGGCTTTACTGCGGTCTTCGTGGCGCTCGGCGCGAGCGCCAGCGCCGTGGGCGGTTTCCTGCTCCAGCACAAGACGATCTTCGAGTATGCCGCGGGCGGGCTGATCATCGTCTTCGGCATTTACCTCACGGGCCTGATCAGGATCCCGTTCTTCGGGCGCGAGGCGCGCTTTGCCGGTCGTCTCGCGGGCGGCAGGCCGGCGAGCGCGTTCCTGCTGGGCGCCGCCTTCGCCTTCGGTTGGACACCCTGCATCGGGCCGGTCCTGGGCGGCATCCTCACGCTTACCGCCACCTCCGCCGATGTCGGCCGCGGCGTCGCCCTGCTGGCAGTCTATTCGCTGGGGCTCGGGGTCCCGTTCCTGATCGCGGCCGCGTTCACCGGCTTCTTCCTCCGCCACATGCGGCGCATCCGCAAGGTCAGCAGGCCGCTGCAGATCGGCGCCGGCGTCATCATGGTGGCGATGGGGGTCGCGCTGATTACCGGCTACCTCAGCTCGGTCGCCTTCTGGCTTCTCGAAGCCTTCCCCGGTCTGGCCGCCATCGGGTAATCCGGAATACCGGCGCGCGTCCGTCCTTGACGGGCGCGCGACAGGCCGGCTGCCGTGAGCGATAAAGTGGGCGAGTGTGTCAGGACCGGGTGCCGCCGCGCAGCAGGTCGCGAAGCGTGCAGAGCTCGTCGAGAACTTGGGCGGCGCGGGCGCGGTCTTCCGGAGCGAGAGGGCTTTCCGCCTCGATCTGATCGGGTACCAATGGTGGGGCGCCCGGTCTCGAGGCCCGCTCGCGCAGCAGCTTCTGCACGCCGCGAACGGTGTACCCCTCGGCATGAAGCAGGTGCCTGATGTGGCGCAGCAGCGCCACATCCTCGGGCCGGTAGTAGCGGCGCCCGCCGCCCCGCTTGAGCGGCCTGACCTGCGGGAACTTGGTCTCCCAAAAGCGCAGGACGTGCTGCGGCACGCCGAGCTCCTCCGAGACCTCGCCGATGGTGCGGAATGCGTCCGGCGATTTCGGAATGCCCGCGCCCGCAGGCTCGGCGCCCTGCATCTCTTAGGAAGAGGCCGGCCCGCCGGGCCGTTCGCTATCCAGCACCGTCTCCACGCCCTCGCCCTCCTCGACGGGCGCGAGAGCGTCGTTGATGAGGTCCTTCAGCACGTGGGAGGCGCGAAATACCAGCACACGGCGCGGCAGGATGGGAACCTCCTCGCCTGTCTTGGGATTGCGGCCGATACGCTGACCCTTCATCCGCGCACTGAAGCTGCCAAAGGACGAAATCTTCACCGGCTCGCCGCGGGCGAGCGCGTCGGCGATCAGGCCGAGGACGGATTCAACCAGATCCGCCGATTCCTTGCGTGATAGGCCGATTTCGCGGAAGACAGCCTCGGCGAGATCGGCGCGGGTGACCGTTTGCCCGGCCATTGTCTCCCGCCCCCCTTTATGTCCGCACCACGGTACTGCCTTGGCGCCGGACCGTCAACCTTCGCGCGCAGGCCGGGCCAAGACCCATGCGCAATTGTTGGCCCGGTACAGCGCTTTAGCCCGCAATTCTCACCACGGTCATGGTCTGCGCGGCGCTGTCCGGCCCACAGAGCAGGAAAGCCGCGTAGCGCGTCGCGCGGGTACGCGCGCCTTCGGCGCGACGTGGTGCATCGGGTGAGCGGGTTGACGCACTCTGTGGGTCGGAGAGCGCCGCCCTTCGGGTCGCGTCCAGGTGCTCGCCCGCGTCGTCGCGGGCCTCAACCGTATTCCCCGATACGCTTTTCGGCCCGCTCCTAGCGGATCGAACACCTGGGCACGACGCAGGCCGTGACCCTGGTGAGAAATGCGGGCTTAGAGGCGAATGACGCCGGCACCCCAGACCAGCCCGCCGCCGATTCCCTCGACAACCAGCAGATCGCCCGGCTGGATCCGCCCGTCGTCGATCCCGGCCTTGAGCGCGAGCGGGATGGAGGCGGATGAGGTATTGGCGTGGCGGTCCACGGTCACGATGGTCTTTTCTGCCGCAATTCCGAGCTTCTTCCTGGTCGCGTCGATGATCCGGCGGTTCGCCTGGTGAGGGACAAGCCAGTCGACCTCGTCGGCGCCGACACCAGCGGCCTCCAACGCTTCGCCCGCGATCTCCGCCAGATTGGCCACGGCGTGGCGGAAGACCTCGCGCCCCTGCATTCTCAAGTAACCGGCGGTCTGGGTAGAAGAGACACCGCCGTCCACATAGAGCGCCTGGTAATGGCGCCCGTCGGAGCGCATGCGGACCGCGAGCACGCCCCGGTCAGCCGTGGTCCCGGTGCCGGTATCCGCGCGCAGCACGGCCGCGCCTGCGCCGTCACCGAAAAGCACGCAGGTCTGCCGGTCGTCCCAATCCAGGATGCGCGAATAGGTTTCGGCGCCCACGATGAGCGCCGTGTCGGCCGCGCCGCTCCGGACCATGCTGTCGGCCACCGAGAGCGCGCAGACGAAACCCGCGCACACGGCCTGGACATCGAAGGCAATGCCGCCGGTCATGCCGAGCCTGGCCTGCACCTTGGTGGCGGTGGCGGGGAACGTGTTGTCGGGCGTGGAGGTCGCCAGCACCAGCAGATCGAGCGAGGCCGCGTCGACGCCCGCCTCTTCCAGCGCCCGTTGGCTCGCCGCACAGGCGAGATCCGAAGTCAGCTGGTCATCGGCGGCGACGTGACGCTGCCTGATGCCGGTGCGGGTCTTGATCCACTCGTCGCTGGTGTCGATGCGCGTGCTGAGCTCGTCGTTGCTGAGCACGCGCTCGGGGAGGTAGGCGCCGCAGCCGACCAGCCGGGAGCGGCGCATGGCTAAAGTGCGGCCCTTTTCGGCTCCGGCAGGGCGGCAAGCTGAAGACGCGACAGCTCATCGATGATCTTGGGATTGATCCCTTCGCTCACCATGTCGAAGGCGACGCCGATGGCGTTGGCAAAGCCCTTGTGATCGGTGCCGCCGTGGCTCTTCACCACGACCCCGTTGACGCCCAGGAACATGGCGCCGTTGTAGGCGCGGGGGTCGACCCGCTCCCGGAGCAGGCGAAGTGCCGGCCGCGCCAGCAGATAGCCGAGCCGCGAGAACAGCGAGCGCCTGAACGCGCTCTTCAGATACTCGGTATAGAGCCGCGCCGTGCCCTCCGCCGACTTCAGCGCGATGTTGCCGGCGAATCCGTCGGTGGCGATCACGTCGACCGTGCCGGCGGCGATGTCGTCGGCCTCGACGAAGCCGTGGAATTTAATGGGCAAGCCGGAATCCCGGAGCGTCGCGGCCGCCGTGCGGATGGTCTCCGAGCCCTTGAGCTCCTCGGTGCCGATGTTGAGCAGGCCCACCGTGGGCTCTCGCACACCCAGAACGTTGCGCGCGAAGACCTCGCCCATCACGGCAAACTGCGCGAGCGTTGCCGAATCGCAGTCGATGTTGGCGCCGAGGTCGAGCATCACGCTCTCGCCCCGCACCGTGGGGAAGACCGACCCCATTGCGGGCCGCCCGATCCCCGGCAGGGTCTTGAGCGTGACCTTGGCGAGCGCCATGAGTGCGCCGGTGTTGCCCGCCGAGACCACGCCGTCCGCCGCGTTTTCTCCCACGGCGTCGATGGCGAGCCGCATGCTCGATCCCCGGCGCTGGCGCAGCACCTGAACGGGCCCATCGTCGTCGGCGATCACCTCTTCGGCATGGTGGACGGTGCTGACCGCTTTCAGGCGCTTGAATTTTGTCATGCCCGCAGTAATGGCGTCTTTCTTGCCGAAGAACATGAAGCGGAGGTGCGGATACCGCACGCGGGCGATGTTGGCGCCCCTGATCACCACGTCGGGAGCGCCGTCGCCACCCATTGCATCGAGGGCGATCACGATCTCCGATTTGCTCATCCGCGGGCCTTCGTGTCGGCCTGGTGTGGGGCTAGGTCTCGCCCTCGATCACCTCGCGGCCCCTGTAGTAGCCGCAGGCCCGACACACGTGGTGGGGCAGCTTGTGCTCGCCGCAATTGGGACATTCCGTCGGGTTGGCCTTGGCCAGCGCGTCGTGGGAACGACGGTTGCCGCGGCGGGCGCGGGACACTTTCTTCTTCGGGACGGCCATGGACAGGTTCTCATCGCTTGACTGTGCCGGCGCTGCACCATCGCTTCAACGGCAGCGCACCAATCGCGCCGGCACTACACAATAGAGTCGCACATTACAACTTGCTTTTCAGTTGGCCAAGCGCCGCGAAGGGTCCGGCGTCGGAATCGCTGTCGTGAGTGCCCTCCTCGGCGTCGCCTTCGCCCTCTGCGTAGGTGAGTGGCCCAGCCGGCGCATCCGGGTGGCGCGGATAGGGGTCCAGGATGAGGGCAAGATGTTCCACCACCACCGCGCCCGCATCGATTCCGTCGGCGGGCAGCGGTTCGGCCTCTTCGCCCTCCGGCAACACCTCGACCTCATGCTCTGCCTGCTCGGCGGGCGCTGGTGCGTAGAGGGCGGAGACAGGCTCGCTCACCGAACACGGCACGGGCTCGAGCGTCACGACGCAACGTTGAACCAGCCGCGCATCGATCGTCCCGCTCACACAAATAGCGCCGTCGGGCTGGTCGGCTGGCGCGAAGCGCAGCTCCGCCGTTAGCGCTTCCAACGACAGCAGGTCCAGGCGGCGCGCGAGCGCCTCCCTCTCCGTCTCGCCGGCCTCGAACGCGAGAGTGAGGCCGGAGCGGCCCACCTGGTCCGCCGTGACCAGGCGCCGGTCTCCGGTGCCGGCAGACCCCGCGGCGCTCACTGGCCGCCCTCCGCAGCAGTCGCGAGCGGAGGCGCCGGGGGCAGCTCGACCGCACCACCGAGCAGCGCCTCTGCGCTTTGGCCATCGAGTGCATCCAGAATCGTCTCGACATAGTGCGCCATCGCCTGCAGGCGGGCATCGGGCGGCGGCGCATTGTTGTAGACGTTGCGCTCCAGCGCCTCGGCGATGGCGCTGCGCCGTTCCGTCCCCGGCGCCTGATCGAAGGCATCGTCGTAGGCCTTGGCCCGCCCATAGAAGGCGCGCGCCATCTGTTTCACCCGCTTGCCGACACGCAGGTCGCCGACGCCCATCTCCCGCAGGCTCTGATCCATGTCGTCGAACATCACGTCGAAAAGCGCCTGACTCATCTGCCGGCCAGGCTCGCCGCACTGGCGCAGCCTGCGCATCAAGGGCACCACGTGCAGGACGATGAGGTCGAAACGGCCGTCGAGCGTGTCCGCAACGCCGCCCTCGGTGTAGAGGATGGGAACACGCGCCTGGCGCACGGCAGCCGTGTAGAGACGGCGGGCCGCCTCGCGCCGGCGTCGGCGCCCCTTCAGATGGCGCCAGATACGCCCGACCGCCATGACGGCCCGTTCTGCCCTGGCCCGCGCGCGCCGTTGACACGCTCCGACAACGCGCGCAGGTTGGCGTCGCTTAGCGAATGGAGGCGATGACCATGGGGCTTCGGCGCGGCCACGCTGAATTCCTCCCGACGCACGGGCGAAGCCGGCGCGTCCGGCGCATGGCGTTTGGCTGCGCGCTGGCGGCGGCGCTGCTGGCCGGCTGCACGCCGCAGGTTCACCAGCAAGGCCATGTCAGCGATCCCGAAGCCTTGGCCGAGATCAAGCCCGGCGTGCAGACCCGCGAGGAGGTCGCGCGCCTGCTGGGCACGCCGTCGGCGATGGGAACTTTCGACGACCGGAACTGGTACTACATCAGCCGCCGTACGGAGACGGAGGCCTTCAACGCGCCCGAGTTGGTGGATCAAAGCGTCGTCGTGATCGCCTTCGACGAGAATGGCGTCGTGGCCGAGGTCGCGTCGGTTTCGACCGACGAAGCGCGCGCGGTCGTGCCGGTCGACGAGGAGACCGCGACGCGCGGCCGCGAGCTCGGCCTGCTGGAGCAGCTTTTCGGCAACATCGGCCGGCCGACCGCACCCAGACAGTAGGGCGGCTCCTCCCTTCGTTCTCCCTCCCGCGCTGCGGCGCATCAACCGGAAACGAATTTCGCGATGATGGCCAGCAGCAAGATCGCCACGATGTTGGTGATCTTGATCATCGGGTTGATCGCGGGCCCGGCGGTGTCCTTGTAGGGATCGCCCACGGTGTCGCCGGTGACCGCCGCCTTGTGGCTCTCCGAGCCCTTGCCGCCGTGGTTGCCGTCCTCGATGTACTTCTTGGCATTGTCCCACGCACCGCCGCCGGCAGTCATGGCAATGGCGAGGAAGAGCCCAGTCACGATCGTGCCCACCAGGGCCGCCCCAAGCGCCGAGAAGCCCGCCGACTGGCCGGCGATCGCCCAGATCACGATATAGAGAAGGATCGGCGCCAGGATCGGCAGCAGCGAGGGCAGAATCATCTCGCGGATGGCCGCCTTGGTGAGCAGATCGACCGCGCGGCCATATTCCGGCTTGCCGGTCCCCTCCATGATGCCCGGGATCTCCCTGAACTGCCGGCGCACCTCGAGCACCACGGCGCCTGCGGCACGCCCCACCGCGAGCATCGCCATGGAGCCGAAGAGGAAGGGCAGGAGGCCGCCGAAGAAGAGGCCGACGACGACGTATGGATTGCTCAGGGAGAAGTCGAGCTCGACCCCCGGGAAGTATCGCACCACGTCTTCGGTATAGGCGGCGAAGAGCACAAGCGCAGCGAGGCCGGCGGAAGCGATGGCATAGCCCTTGGTCACCGCCTTGGTGGTGTTGCCGACCGCGTCCAGCGCGTCGGTGGTCTTGCGCAC
Source organism: Rhodospirillales bacterium (assembly GCA_028818565.1). GTDB lineage: Bacteria > Pseudomonadota > Alphaproteobacteria > UBA828 > UBA828 > WTGU01. The sequence continues at coordinate 44,274 of JAPPNV010000176.1, forward strand.
GTCCTCGTCGAGCTCCGCCATCTCGGCGATGCCGCCGGCGTTGTCGGTCACCGGGCCGTAGGCATCGAGTGCCACCACCATGCCGGCGAGCGCCAGCATCGCCGTCACCGCAATCGCGATGCCGAAGAGGCCGGCGGCGAGAAAGGCGAGGATGATCCCGGCCGAGATGATGATCGCGGGAATCGCCGTCGCCTGCATGGAGACCGCGAGCCCCTGGATGATGTTGGTGGCATCGCCCGTGGTCGATGCCTTGGCAATGCCGCGCACCGGCCCGAACTCGGTCGACGTGTAGTATTCGGTGACCCAGATCATCAGGCCGGTCACCACCAGCCCGATCAGCCCGCAGAGGAAGAGGTCGAGGCCCGAAGCCGTCACGCCGCTGACGGTGAACTCGGTATTCCAGCCGACCACCCAATCGGTGATCGGATAGAACGCGACGGCAGAGAGCACCGCCGAGACCAGGAAGCCGCGATAGAGCGCCGGCATGATCTTCTGGCTCTTGCCGAGGCGGACGAAGAAGGTGCCGATCACCGACGCCAGGATGCAGGCGCCCCCGATCGCCAGCGGATAGAGCATGAGCGATTGCTGCAATTCTCCGGTGAAGAACACCGCCGCCAGCAGCATGGTGGCGACGATGGTGACGGCGTAGGTCTCGAAGAGGTCGGCCGCCATGCCGGCACAATCGCCCACGTTATCGCCCACGTTGTCCGCGATCACGGCCGGGTTGCGCGGGTCGTCCTCGGGGATGCCGGCTTCCACCTTGCCCACCAGGTCGGCGCCGACGTCGGCGCCCTTGGTGAAGATGCCGCCGCCCAGCCGCGCGAAGATCGAGATCAGCGAGCCGCCGAAGCCGAGCGCCACCAGGGCCTCCAGCATCGTCTTGATCTCGACGTCGGCGATCAGAAGGATCGCGTAATAGACCGCGACGCCGAGCAGGCCGAGACCCACCACCAGCAGGCCGGTGATGGCGCCGGAGCGGAAGGCGACGCCGAGCGCCGGCTTGAGGCCGCCGGTTCTGGCCGCATCGGCGGTCCGCACGTTTGCCCTGACCGAGACATGCATGCCGATGTAGCCGGCCGCGCCGGAAAGAACCGCGCCGATGAGGAAGCCGATGCCCACCAGATAGCCGAGCAGCCCGGTCAGAATGCCGAACAGCACCAGGCCGACCAGGCCGATGGTTATGTATTGGCGGTTGAGGTAGGCCCGCGCGCCTTCCTGCACGGCACCGGCGATTTCCTGCATGCGCTCGGTGCCGGCGCTCGCACTCAAGACCGACCGGGTGGCGTAGAGACCATAGGCGAGCGCGACCAGTCCGCTGGCCACGGCAAACCAAAGGATTGCTGACATGGTGGCAACCTCGTTGAGCGATGGGGAGAAAGGCGCTTGTGCACGCGGGTGCGCGCGCCGGGGCGGCCCCGCCGGCGCGCCGGAAAATAGAAGAAGAGTGCGGCGAGCGCAACCTGAGTGGCGCAGACGCGTCCCCTGGTGGCGTACGGACCGGAGCACATGGTGGGCCGGGCCGCAAAGCGGCCGGGAGCGCGCGACCGCGCGCCGCGCCGAATGGCGCGTAGTGTCGCGCGTCCACGCGCGCGGAGCGCACGATCGAGCGGAGCGAGCGCCCGGCGATTGAGGGATTCGAATAAGCCCCGGGCTGGTACAGCCCGGGCCCGCTGGTATAGTGCGCGCGCTTTCTGACCGGGGAGAGGACGAATGAAGCTGTTGCGTGTTGGCGAGGCGGGCGCAGAGCGGCCGGCCGTAATGCTGGATGACGGAACCATCATCGACGTATCGAGCGCGGTCGGCGAGATCGACGGCGCCTGGCTCGACGGCGGCGGCGTGGACCGGCTGGCAGGGACCTTGTCCGAAGGCACGGATCGCTTCCCCCGCGTTGAGGCCGGCACACGGATCGGCCCGCCCGTCGCGCGGCCCGGCCACCTCATCGCCATCGGACTCAACTTCGCCGACCACGCCAGGGAGGCGGGGATGGATATTCCGACGGAGCCGGTGGTCTTCTCCAAGGCGCCAAGCTCCTACAGCGGGCCGGACGACGACGTGCTGATCCCGCGCGGCAGCACGAAGACCGACTGGGAAGTCGAGCTCGGCGTTGTGATCGGCCGCACCTGCGAGTATCTGCCCGACGAGGCGGCGGCACTCGAGCATGTTGCCGGGTACTGCATCTGCAACGATGTCTCCGAGCGCGACTTCCAGCTCCAGCGCGGCCCCACCTGGATCAAGGGCAAGTCGGCCCGGACCTTCTGCCCGACCGGGCCGTGGCTGGTGACGCCCGACGAGATCCCCGATCCGCAGAGCCTCGCCATGTCGCTCACGGTGAACGGTGAAGTGCGCCAGACCGGCAGCACGGCCACGATGATCTTCGGCGTTGCCCACCTCGTGCACTATCTCAGCCAGTTCATGGTGCTTGATGCGGGCGATTTGATCTCGACCGGCACGCCGCCCGGCGTCGGCATGGGCATGAAGCCGCCGGTCTACCTCGAGCCCGGCGACGTAATGGAGCTCGAGGTCGAGGGCCTCGGCCGCCAACGCCAGACGCTCCGACAGGCCTGACCCACACTTCATCACCACGGTCATGGTGTGCGCGGCGCCGATTGACAGGGGCGAAGGCGCTCCCTATGGTGCGCCGCCTTGCCCGGAGAGGATTAGATGAAGGTCTTCAACTCGCTGCGTGCCGCCAAGAAGCGCCACAAGGACTGCCAGATCGTGCGGCGCAAGGGGCGCGTGCTGGTCATCAACAAGCGCAACCCGCGCTTCAAGGCGCGCCAGGGCTGATCTCGCCCGGTCGTTTCAGCCGATCCTGCACGGCGCCGCCTCGCATTGACGGACGGCGCAAGCCCACTGACAATCTGCCACGCTCACAAGGGAGGGTTCCCACCGGGCCCCGAAAGGTGCTGCCGTGATCGCCATGCCTGAGCCCGACGCGGGCGTGATCAGCCAGCGGCAGTCCCTGGTCGCGGCGTTGCGCAAGTTGCTGCCCGAGTACTGCGTGATCGATGACGAGCGCGGGCTGCGCCCGTTCGAGTGCGACGGGCTCAGCGCCTACCGGTCGCTGCCGATGGTCGTCGTGCTGCCGCGCGACACGCGGGAAGTCAGCCGCGTGCTCGCGCTCTGCCACGAGCGCGGCGTCAAGATCGTGCCGCGCGGCGCCGGCACCGGGCTTTCCGGCGGCGCGTTGCCGCTCGCCGACGGGGTCACCGTGGGCTTCGGCAAGCTTAACCGTATCCTCGAGATCGACACCGCCAACCGCTGCGCCATAGTTCAGCCCGGGGTCGCCAATCTTGCCATCAGCACGGCGGCGAGCCCCTACGGCTTCTACTATGCGCCGGACCCCTCCAGTCAGCTTGCCTGCTCGATCGGCGGCAACGTCGCGGAAAATTCCGGCGGCGTGCACTGCCTCAAGTACGGGCTCACCACCAACAACCTGCTCGGCGTCGAGATGGTGCTGATGGACGGCGAGGTGCTGCGGCTCGGCGGCAAGCAGTTCGATGCCGAGGGCTACGACCTTCTCGGCGTGGTGACCGGCTCCGAGGGGCTGCTCGGCGTCGTCACCGAGGTGACGGTGCGCATTCTCCCCAAGCCCTCCACGGCGCGTGCGCTCCTGCTCGGCTTTCCGGACAACGCGTCGGCCGGCGCCTGCGTGGGCGAGATCATCGCCGCCGGCATCATCCCGGCCGGCCTGGAAATGATGGATAAACCCGCGATCCATGCGGCGGAGGCCTTCTGCCAGGCCGGCTACCCCTTGGATGTCGAGGCGATCCTCATCTGCGAGCTGGACGGGCCCGAGGTCGAGGTCGACGAGCTCGTCGCGCTCGTCGGCGACCTCGCCCGCAAGTCGGGGGCGACGACGATCCGCTCGAGCACGAGCGAGGAGGAGCGCGAGCGCTTCTGGCTCGGCCGCAAGTCGGCCTTCGGCGCTGCCGGCCGCATGGCACCCGACTATTACGTGATGGACGGCACGATTCCGCGTGCGCGCCTGCCCGAGGTGCTGACCCGGATCGGCGAGCTTTCCCGCGAATACGACCTGCCGGTCGCCAATGTCTTCCATGCGGGCGACGGCAACCTCCACCCGCTGATCATGTACGACTCCAGCATCCCCGGCGCCCTCCAGCGCACCGAGGAGATGGGGTCGGAGATTCTCAAGCTCTGTGTCGAGGTAGGCGGCGTGCTCACGGGCGAGCACGGCGTCGGCGTCGAGAAGCGCGACCTGATGGGCACGATGTTCACCGAGGACGATCTCAAGCAGCAGCAACGGATCAAGTGCGCCTTCGATCCCGATCAGCTGCTCAACCCCGGAAAGGTCTTCCCGACGCTTCACCGCTGCGCCGAGCTCGGCCAGATGCACGTGCACCGCGGCGAGACGGCCTTCCCCGACCTGCCCCGCTTCTGATGGCCGACAGCCTGGCTCCGAGGGATGCGGACGGCCTCGCGGATGCCGTGCGCTGGGCCGTCGCAGGCGAACACCCCCTTGAGGTCATCGCCGGCGGTTCCAAGCGGGACTTCGGCCGGCCGGTGCAGAGCGCGGCAACCCTCTCGCTCACCGCGTTCGACGGCATCGTCGACTATCAGCCCTCCGAGCTTGTGCTCACCGCCAAGGCGGCGACGCCGCTCGCCACCATTGAAGCCGCGACGGCGGCCGAGCGGCAGATGCTGGCGTTCGAGCCCGCCGATTACGCGCCCCTGCTGGGCACAGACGGCGAAGCGACGCTCGGCGGTGCGCTCGCCTGCAACCTCTCGGGCCCGCGCCGGATCAAGGCGGGGGCCGCGCGCGACCATTTCCTCGGCGTTCACGCGGTGAGCGGCCGAGGCGAACGCTTCAAGGCCGGCGGTCGCGTGGTCAAAAACGTGACGGGCTACGACGTCTGCAAGCTGCTCTCCGGTTCCTACGGCACGCTCGCGCTCATGCACGAGGTGACGGTCAAGGTCCTGCCCGCGCCGGAGCGGACGCGCACGGTCCTGGTCTTTGGGCTCGAGCCGGTCGATGCCATGGAGGCCTTGGGCGCGGCGCTCGGCAGCGCGCACGAGGTCTCGGGCGCGGCCCACATGCCGGCCGAGGTCGCGGCGTGCTCGGCCGTCTCCTACGTCGCGGGCGCCGGTGCTTCGGTCAGCGCGGTCCGGGTCGAGGGCTTTCCCGCCTCGGTGGAAGCGCGCTGCGGGGCGCTGCGTGAGCTGCTCGGGCGCTTCGGCGCCCTCGAAGAGCTTCACTCGAAGAACTCGGCGACGCTATGGCGCGAAATTCGGGACGTTCGGGCCTTCGCCGAGGACAACGGGCCGCTCTGGCGCCTCTCGGTGCCGCCGGCATCGGGTGCGGCCGCCGCTGCAAGGATCGCGGACGCGGCAGACGCGCGCACCCTCTTCGACTGGGGCGGCGGCCTGGTCTGGCTCGGCGTGAACGGTGCGGAGGACGCGGGCGAAGCCGCAGTGCGCGACGCCGCCGCGGCAGTGGGCGGGCACGCGACCCTGGTCCGCGCCGATGCGCCGACACGGGCCGCGCGCGCGGTATTCCAGCCCCAGACGGCCGGCCTCGCGGCTTTGACGGAGCGCCTCAAGCGGGCCTTCGATCCCGCAGGCGTGCTCAATCCCGGGCGCATGTACGCGGGCGTCTAGCGGCGATGCAGACCCAGTTCACCGAGAGCCAGCTGGCGCACCCGGCATTGGCGCAAGCCAACGAGGTGCTCCGCACCTGCGTCCATTGCGGCCTCTGCCTCGCCACCTGCCCCACCTATGCGCTGCTCGGCGACGAGCGGGACAGCCCGCGCGGACGCATCTACCTGATCAAGGACATGCTGGAGCATGACGCGCCCGCCGACGCCACGGTCACCCGCCACATCGACCGCTGCCTTTCCTGCCTCTCGTGCATGACCACCTGCCCGGCGGGGGTCGACTACATGCACCTGGTCGACCACGCGCGTGGTTACATCGAACGCACCTGGAAGCGACCGCCCGTCGAACGCGCGCTCCGCACGTTGCTCAGCGTCGTGCTGCCGCGCCCTGGCCTGGCGCGCCTGGCGCTGCTCGCCGCGCGGGGGCCGGCGCTGCTGGCACCGCTCCTGGGCGGGCGAATTGGCGCCCTGCTCAGGCTTGCGGGCCGCCCTTCGTTTGGGCCGAGCTGGCTCGAGCGGCCGCAGGTCATCCCGGCCCAGGGCCGGCGGCGCAAGCGGGTGGCGCTGCTTACCGGTTGCGTCCAATGCGTATTGGCGCCGGAGATCAACGAGTCGGCGGTGCGCGTGCTGACCCGCCACGGCTGCGAGGTGGTCGTGCCGCGCGGCGCGAGCTGTTGCGGCGCACTGGCGCACCATCTGGGCGATGAGGCGCGGGGCCATGCCCAAGCCGGGCGCACGGCGGCCGCATTCGCACACGAGGCAGCCCAAGGCGGGCTCGACGCCATCGTCGCCACGGCGTCCGGCTGCGGGACGATGCTCAAGGACTACGGCCACCTGCTCAAGGACGACAAGACCCACTCGGAGGCCGGGACGCAGGTAGCAGGGCTCGCCCGCGATGTCAGCGAGGTGCTCGACGAGCTCGATCTTGCGGTTGCCGGGGCGCCGCCGACGCGTGCACCCGTCGCCTATCACTCGGCCTGCTCGCTCCAGCACGGCCAGAAGATCGACCGACAGCCGATGGCGCTCCTTGCCGCCGCCGGCTTCACCGTGCGAACGGTTCCGGACGGTCATTTCTGCTGCGGTTCGGCGGGCACCTATAATATGCTCCAGCCTGACTTGGCCGGTGCGCTCGGCGCGCGCAAGGCGGCGGCGATCGAGAGCACCGGTGCCGCGCTCGTGGCTGCGGGCAATATCGGCTGCATGGTTCAAATCGCCGGCCACTCCGCGTTGCCGGTGTTGCATACGGTCGAGCTGCTCGACTGGGCAACCGGCGGGCCGCGCCCGCCCGCGCTCGAGCGGCTCGCCGTCGCTTGATGCCGGTCGAGCGAAGCGAGCGCGGGCCGGGCGGCATCGGGTCGGAACCGTATGATGAGCTTTCGTGGCGGAGCATGACGCCATGGACGTGACGACAGAATGGAAGGACGGCGTGCTGTCCGTCGGCGTGGAGGGGCGCATCGACGGCTCCACCGTCTTCGCGTTTCAAGAGGCAATCGAATCCGCGGTCAAGGACGGCGACCGCGCCGTGATCGTGGATTGCGAGAAGCTCGAGTACCTGGGCAGCGCGGGCCTCCGTACCGTACTCGCGATCGCCAAGAGCCTTTCGAATCGCGACACGCGGTTCGCGCTTTGCTCGCTTCTGGATCAGGTTCGGGCCGTCTTCGAGACGAGCGGCTTCGACACCATCATCGCGATCCACGCGTCGCGAGATGAAGCACTCGCCTCCCTCGACAGCTGAGTTGGAGGCCGCTCCCCGTCAACGCGCGCTCTCGCCGGCCGCACACGGGGAAGTTACGATCGGATCTCCTTCCGCGCCTCCTCCGTGAGCGCGAGGCCCGCAGTGGTCGCGGCCTCCGCCAGAAGATCGATCCATCGTTGACCATGAGCCGCGACACGGTGGGTGAGGCCGATTCGCCGGAGCGGCTCGGGCGCGTCGAAGCGAAGATAGCTCAGATCCGGGCTGGCCGTGCGTTCAGTGAGCGCGGCAGTCTCGGGCAGGAGCGTCAACCCTGCACCGCTGGCAACGAGGCGCGATAGTGTGGCGAGCGACTGTGCGCCGCGCCGCACCTCCTGCATGCGCCACATCAGGCAGGCGCCCAGTACCTGGTCGGCCAGGCAATGGCCGTCGCTGAGCGTAAGGAGCGGCCCTATGTCGGCTCGGGCCAGGTCCTCCGGGCGCAGGTCGTCGCCGAGTGCGCGGCGAATCGAGGCGAGACGCTCGGCACGACCGGCCAGCACGAGGCGGTCCTCGAACAATTCGCGCTCGGGCAGCTCCAGCATTCCCAGCGGAAGCGAGACGATTGCCGCGTCGAGACGACCGGCGAGCAATCCGGTCACGAGCTCCTGCCCCGGTGCTTCCAGTAGCTCGAGTTCGATGCGGGGTGAAACGTCGGGCAGATGGCTCAGCATTCCTGGCAGCAGGTAGGGCGAGAGTGTGGAGACGATCCCGACGGCGACTCTGAGCGGCCCGGCCTCGAATCGCTGGCCCATGGTTTCGAGGAGCAGCGTTTCGTCCAGAATTCGGAGCGTCTGCTCATGCGCCTCCCGGCCGAGCGGCGTGAGGAGGATGCCGCGGCTCTCGCGCTCGACCAGCGGCCCGCCCAGCGAGGCCTCGAGCTCGCGAATTTGGAGCGAGAGCGCTGGTTGCGAGACATGAACGCTCTCGGCCGCGCGACTGAAGGAGCCGTGCTCGATCAGTGCTTGAAAGTAGCGTAGCTGACGCAACGTAACGGGCATGTTCTTATTCCCAATGGTGTGACAGCGGCCAAGAAATTGCTTGAGTCGCGCTGGTCCGGCCCACCGATAGGGGCCGGCGTGAAGCCACTGGTACCTCCCGTCAGTTTCAGGTCAAGGCGTCGCAGGATCGACCGTGGGGTTGGGCTCCCGCCCAGGCGGCCGGAAACCCATTTGCCTGGCCGGGTCTTTCGTAGCCGCCCGTCCCAGGCCCCGACAACGCCTCGGGGCACATGGGGACGCGTGGGATTGGCCGTGCGCCTCCGGGACTGGCAAGGTAGCTCGGCGGTTCCGCTCCGGGGAGCGGGGCTTCAGCCAACGACGGTATTCGTGAGTGCTTTACCCGTCAGCCTGCGCGCTTCGCGCTCCCTCGCCCGATCCCTTCCCTCTCGGTATCGCCGATCGCCTTCACCCTGAGCCACGCTTACGGGGGCACTTTCTCGTATCCGCTCATGGTTATCGCCTCCCTGTCTTGTCGTTTCGAGAACTCGTCCGGCGGACGCCGGAAACCGAGCTATCGTTGTTTACGCTGGTTGCACGCCGCACATGATGTCTTACGACGGCTTGAAAGGCCAATCTCCGTTACCGGTGTCTTCGCCCTCTGATGGTCTTCGCTTGTTCGATACGTTGGCCCGCAAAGGCGCAATCAGCCGTCTTCAGCCGGGCGCGCTGTCATCTGCCGTACCGTCATAGCGCAGCACGATGCAGGTGATGTCGTCGGACTGCTCTGCGCCGGCCACGAAGTTAACCACCGCGCTGGTGACATTCTCAAGGACGGAATCGACAGGCAGATCGTGTCCTTTGGCCAAGACCGCCTCCAGGCGAGCCTCGGTGAACTCCTCGTCCTCCTTGTTCATGGCTTCGGTAATGCCGTCCGTATAGAGGAACATCGTGTCTCCCGGTGTCAGCGTTACCGCGTCTTCGGCATAGGGCAGTCCGGGCATAACGCCCACCGCCATGCCTCCGGTCATCGGCAGCGGCAAGACTTCGCCGGGGCGCTTGACGACGAACGGCGGGTTGTGTCCGGCATTGGCAAAAACGAATTCGCCTGTTTCGGGATCCAGGATGCCATAGAAGAGCGTCACGAATAGATCCTGGGGGTTCTGCTCGCATATGGTGTCGTTGACTTCCTGCAGGCATGGGCCCGGGGTGGGATGACGGGCCGCCGCGGCCCGCATGATGGTCCGCGCAATTGCCATAAAGAACGCGGCCGGCACGCCCTTGCCGGAGACGTCCGCCATAACCACGCTGAGGCGACCGTCGTCGAGGGTGAAAAAGTCGTAGAAGTCGCCGCCCATCTCGCGCGCAGGCGTCATGAGTGCGTGCCCGGAAAAGTTCTGACTCTCCGGCAGCGTCTTGGGCAGGATCGCACCCTGCAGGGCGTGCGCGATCATGAGCTCGGATTCCATCCGCTGCTTGGCTTTTTCGAGCTGCGCGTTCGATGCCTCCAGCTCCCGCGTGCGGGCGCGCACCATGCTTTCCAGATATTCCTCGCGCGCCTGGACCTGGCGCACCATGTTCTGGAAGACGCGGACCAGCGTCCCGAGCTCGTCCCGCCGAACGGCGACCGGGTCCAGCGTCTCCGGGGCGAAGCTGAGGGTGTCGGTGTCCACCTCCGCCGCTGCCGTGGTCAACGCGGTGACCGGCTGCACGATACGGCGTGCGGAGAACGCCGCGATGAGCGAGCCGACAGCGAAGGCTGCCGCGGCCACGATCAAGCCGTACTTGATGTGGTCCGCAAACAGTTTATCCAGATGGTCCCGCTGCATGTGGATCACCGCGGCGCCGGTGGCGACGCCGCCGCGGTCGAGGATCGGCGCCGCCACATGGAGCGCATTCTCGCCGAGGTAGGATACAGCACCGTCGATGCCCAGAGCGCGGGTGGCAAGGTCCTGGTCCTGGGCCGACAACGCTGCCTCGGCCTCGGAAACGTCTGCGCCCTCGAAGGTGGCCATGCCGATCAAGTGGAACAAATCGTTGACCACCCAGATCGCCTGGACGGCTTCCCGCCCGGCCAGCGAGTCCAGAGCCGCGTCGATGCCGATGACCTCACCGGGACCGCCGGTCTCCGTCGCCAGCGTCCCGACCAGCACGGCCTCGTGGGTGCCTGCGCGAACGCCGACGTACCTGATGGGCTTTTCCCATCCCATCGGCGGCATCGACTGGAAGGCGACGGAGAAGCGCCGGCCTGAGACCAGCGCCTCCACGGCACGGGGATCGATCCCGGCAGAGGCCAGATCCAGCGCCTCGCTCTGGCTCAGGCCGTCGACAGCGCGCACCTGCGGCGAACCGGACTCGTCCAGCAGCCAGATATCGTCGACGGCGCTGTCCGCCGTCAGCTTCGCGAAATAGATGCCAAGGGCGCGCTCGTCTTCTGCTGCATGTGCGTGGTTGTCGAGATGGCGGGCGATGGCCAGCGCCTGCGCTTCCATCTGCATGACGATCATCCGGTCGATCGCGTCAGCCGTGTGCTCCGCCCGGTTGGCCTCGCTCGCGATCAGCCCGGCGACGAGCCGCGCCTGATCCTCGGCCTGCTCGATCAAGGCATCGCGCGCGAGCAAGCCCATCGCCACGGCAACGCCGGCAATCGCGACGCCGACCGACGCGGCGACCGTGATTATCAGGCGTCTGGAAAGGGTCAACGGCGATATCCCGCTGTGGCGTACGACCGATGCCCACGCCCGGCGGGGGGCGCTCTCACGGCAATGGGCCGCCGGTCAGGTCGGTGGCCTCATCCAGCGGCCGGTGGACGCGACGCTTGATGTGCCTGCTGAGCCAATTCATGCCGAACGTCAACAGGAGGCTAAACCCGAGGAACCAGATCATAGCCCAAAGATAGACCCAGAGCGCCAGCCCGACCTTGTCCACCGCGCCGATCACCGTATCCGCCCGACGTACGAGCTCGGGCACGCCGATCACCGAGGCCGTGCTGGAAGCCATGACGATGATGAGAAAGTAGCTGGTCCATGCCGGCACGAACAATAGCGCCTCTGCGATCTCGTGGCGGCGCAGATGGCGAATGGCGGCGAGCGCGTTGTCGGACACGTAGCCGGCGACGGCGATTCCCAGCGCGAGCGACGCCTTGATCCATGCCGGAAATGTCGCGGCGGCGCCGAAGAGCGTGAACTCGGTTGGGATGATGTAGGCGAGGTAGAACAGCATGACGAAGGTCGGCGCGTTGCGCGCAAGCGTCGTCACCGCGCTGCCGCTATGCCTCACACTCCAGTGGGCGCCGCCCCGCAGCAGCGCCAGCCCCAGGCCGACGATGGTACCGACGGCCATGGCAACCAGGGAAACGATGATGTTCCAGCCGAACCCTTCCGCCAGATAGGGCGACCAGGCCCACAGGACGTCTACGGTCTCCTGCGCGGTCATCGCGTGACGGCCTTGCCCCGCTCGAACCGCCGGAAGAGCTGCACCGTGATGATGACGAGGACGAAGTAACAGATCAGAAGCAGATTCATCATCACGTCGGCGTTGCCCTTTTCGGCCACGATGGAGGTGCTGGCGTGGACGAGCTCGGGCAGCGCGAGGGTACTGGCCATTCCCGTGGCCTTCACGATGTTGGCGGAGTTGCCCATGACCGCGGCGTAGCAGAGTGCGAATCCCCGCTGAACATCCCTGGGCGTGAGGCGGAGCCGCCGGCCGCCGGCGGCCGCAACGTCCGCCGCCAGCGAGAACGCGATGGCATTGCTCGACGCCGCGTAGAGAGACAGCACCACGGCGGCGACGAGGAAGGCATCGACGGTGAAACCCAGAGCCAGCAGGACGCCGCCCAGGCCGAAGAACACGATGTAGAGCTGGAGCAACGGGGGCGTCATGCGCATGAACTCGCTGAACCCCCGCAGGAAGTGACTCACGCCCGGCACGCGCCGGTGCATCAGCCATCCGAACAGCACGCCGAGGACGATGCTGCCGACCACCGTGATCACAGACAGAAGCGCCGTCAGCCCCAACCCATAAAGAAATACGTCCCGGTCGAGCGGGTCGTACAGGATGCTGATGTCGAGACCCGTCACCTCCATGATGGTCAGCGAGAAGCCCGAGAGGCCGCCGATGCCGCTGCCGGTGACGAGGGCGACCTCGCGGCATTCCAGTGGCCACTGACCCTGCTCGTTGCGCTGGCATTTCAACTCGCCGGTCTCGTCAACCTCCTGCCAGGTGATACGCGCATCCCGAATGAACGGAGACGGCGGCAGGCCCCACTTCTTTTCCAGCGATTGCAGGAACCCGTCGCGATGCCACTGCGCCAGCGTGTCGCCCATCAACTGATCGAGCTGGCTGCCGCCTTCCTCCTTGGCGATGGCAACGGCCCAGGGCAGCACGAAGCGTGTCGGCAGGGAGACGGAAAAGCCCTCCCAATCGCCGGTCTCGATCTCGTGAAGAAGAAGGACCTCGTCGTAGATCCAGCCGACGCAATGCTCGTTCCGCAGCGCCTGGGCGGCTTCCCGGGTGCTGTTGAACGCGGTCACGTCGAGCAGCAAGCGCTGCTTGGCCAGCCGGTTCCAGAGCGAGCCTTGAAGCCCGCAGACGGTCTGGCCGCGCAGGTCGGCCCAGGTGCCGATCCTGGCACTGTCCCGCAGAAGCACGTTGGCGCCGTTGCCGTAGTATTGCGGCTCGATCATGGTGACCAGCTCGCGGCGGCTGCGGGTGTCGCCCATGGTGGCAGCGACGATGTCGATGTCGCCCCGCTCCACCTTTTGCAAGCGATTGGCGCTGGTTACCGGCACCAGCTCGAGGTCGACGCCGATGGCCTCCGCGAAGCCGCGCGCCACGTCCACGTCGTAGCCGACAAGCGCTCCGTCAGCGTCGCGGAAGCCGAACGGCGCGTAGTCCTCCTTGACGCCGACGATAACCTGGCCGCGGTCCTGGATCTCCTGCAGTCGGTCGGCAAGCGCGGGAGCGGCCAAGCCTGCCCAGGCGGTGAGCAAGACCGCGAGGAAAAGCCACCATTTGGGAATGCGCCGGCTCAAGCGCCGAGTCTCCGGAGCCGCACGATCGGCTTGTGGTCGGTAACGTCGATGGCGGGGCCGCCGCCTCGGCTACACCCCGGTGCGAAGAATGAGAACAGCGGGCGAGCCCGCATCACCCCGTTCGCGCGGCGCGAACGCCGCTCGCTGGTACGCCGCACGTGCATACCGCTGCCGCAACGCTGGGAATGTGGATGACCGTCGCGTGAATCATCGTTGCAACCCAGGTTGGAATCACCGGAGAAAGAGATAACCCCGGATGAAGGGCCGGGCGGCGTGCCGTAGCCCCAACACGGCGCGAAACGCCTCCCTACACCCTGTCTCCTTTAAGCCTATCCGATATGGAAGCCGCGTGAAATAGAGTATCGTGCCGCGCTGGGTGAACCGTCTTACGCCGTTGCCGCTCATGCGTCGGCACGGCACGATACCGACAGGGAGGTCGCCGCGCCTCGTGACATCGGCGATCGGGCCTTTGGAGAAGACATGATCGGATTCGACGATCGTCGACAGTCCGGTCGGCTGCTCTGTCGGCCGCCGCTCCGATACGTGGGCGCCGTGCTTGCACTTGCCCTGCTGGCAACGGCCCTGCCGCACCCCACGCCGCCGGCGCACGCCGCCGCCGACGGCGTACTCGCCAAGGTCGAGGCCGAGGGCGTAATTCGCGCCGGCACCAGGGCGAGCGCACCGCCCTTCGCCCGGAAGCTTGAAACTGGAGGGTTCGAAGGCTTTTCGGTCGATCTCCTGGAAGCGATCCGGGCCTCGGCGGAGGAGATGGTCGGCCGACCGGTCACACTCGAACTGCAGGAGGTGACGCCCGCTGACCGGCTTGAGCGGGTCGCTGCGGGCGAGCTCGACATCGTGTGCGGCATCACGACGCCAACCTGGGATCGGGAAGCGCTGGTCGACTTCTCCGTGCCGTTCTTTCGCGACGGCACGCGCATCCTGATTTATCGGGAAAAGGCCATGGGCGGCGTGGACCTCGGAATGCTCGATATCGGGGTGGTCGAGGGCACGACCACCGTGACGATCGTCAAGGACCAGCTTCCCACGGCCAACCTGCATCTCTTTCCCACCATGAAGGACGCCATGACCGCGCTTGCGGCAGGCGAGGTGAGCGGCGTCGCCAATATCGGCATCACCCTGCTGGGGCTTGCGGCGAAGCAGGAGCCGCGTCGCAGCGTGGTCCTGCTGCCGCGCACCTTTGCGCTTGCCATGGAAACGCTGGCCTGCGTCCTGCCGCAGGACGACAGCCCGTGGCGCGACACGGTCAACCGGGTCATCATCGACATGTTCGCCGGCGTCAAGGACGCGAACAGCCGCTACGACGAGGTCTACGAGCGCTGGTTCGGGCGCGACAGCGCAATCTTTTATCCGCTCGACCGCGACAATCGCACCTACCTCAGCACGGTTTCGATCTGGGCGCGCTGACGCCGCCCGCAACGCCCCGCGTCGCTGAACAATCCGCGACGGCTATGCTATAGTGTAACGTGCGGGCGCTGTCGCACGTCACGGCTGCAGGCGGCGCGATCGAGGAACGAATGGACACCCCGCTGAACGACAAGCCGACCTTCCATTCAGGTGGGCACGAGCACCAGACCTGCATCGAGGATGCGCTCGCCCGCGCCGATGAGGTGTGCCGAGAGCGCGGCGTTCGGCTCACCCCGCTGCGGCGCAGGGTGCTGGAGCTGGTCTGGGGCAACCATCGCGCGGTCAAGGCATACGACCTGCTCGCGGCGCTCGGCGATGCGGTGGGCGCGGCGAAGCCGCCGACGGTGTACCGCGCCCTCGAGTTCCTGATGGCTCAGGGCCTGGTCCATCGAATCGACAGCCTCAACGCCTTCGTCGGCTGCCCGCAGCCCGACCACCGCCACAGCGCGCAGTTTCTCATATGCGGTGGCTGCGGCGACGTTTCGGAGATGAATGCGGCGAGTATCGACCGTGCCGTCGCCGACCAGGCGGCAGAATCGGGCTTTGCGCTCTCGCGCTCGATCATCGAGCTTCACGGCGAATGTCCGCGCTGCGCGACGCTTCCGCCGACCCCCTGACCTGTCCGCCGCAGGGCGTTGCGGAGGAGGCACCGCTCGCCCTGGGCCGCGACCTGGTCGTGCGCTACGGCGGCCGCACGGTTCTGGATCGGGTCTCGATCGAGGTCCACCGCCGCGAGGTGGTGAGCCTGATCGGGCCGAACGGGGCCGGCAAGACCACGGCCGTGCGCACCCTGCTCGGCCTTATCAAGCCGGATGCGGGCGTCGTTCATCACGCGCCCGGCGTCGTGGTGGGCTATGTCCCTCAGCGGATCGAGCCGGAGGATCTCCTGCCGCTCACCACGCGCCGCTTCCTGGCGATGGCGGGGCGGCGCGCCCGCGCCGATATCGTCGCAGTGCTGGAGGAGGTGGGGGCGGCGCCCCTGATCGACCGCCAGCTCAGCAACCTCTCCGGCGGCGAGTTCAGGCGTGTCCTGCTCGCCCGCGCGCTGCTTCGCGACCCCGACCTGCTGGTGCTCGACGAGCCGATCCAGCAGGTCGACTTCGCGGGCCAGCTCGCCATGCACCAATTGATCGGACGATTGCGGGACCGGCGCGGCTGTGGCGTCCTGGTCATCTCCCACGACCTCCACCTGGTGTTGGGCGCGACCGATCGCGTGGTGTGCATCAACGGGCACGTCTGCTGCGCCGGCGAGCCCGAGGCGGTGAGCCGGCACCCCGAGTACATCTCGTTGTTCGGCCCTGGTGCAGCCGCCGCGCTCGCGGTCTACACCCACGACCCCGGCCACCGTCACGACCACCCCATCGCGGTGGCAGCGGTCGACGACACCCCGCCCGACTCCGGCGTCGATCCCGAGCGGGCCGGCTGACCGCGCAATGTTTGACGACTTCTTCGCGCGCGCGCTCGCGGGCGGCATCGGCGTGGCGCTCGCCACCGGGCCCCTCGGCTGCTTCATGGTGTGGCGGCGCATGGCCTATTTCGGCGATTCTATCGCGCACAGTGCGCTGCTCGGCGTTCTGCTCGGCGTTGTCCTCGGCATCGACCTCAACGGCGGCATCATCCTCATGTGCGTCGCGTTGGCTTTGCTGCTCCTCTTGCTCCAGCAGCAGCGTCGATTGGCCACGGACACGCTCCTCGGCATCCTCGCGCACGGCACGCTGGCCCTCGGCCTCGTCGGGCTCAGCTTCCTCCAGAGCGTGCGTGTGGACCTGATGACCTACCTGTTCGGCGACATTCTGGCCGTCACTGGCCGCGACCTGATCTGGATCTACGGCGGGGGCGGCGCAGTGCTCGTGGCGACGGCGCTGATCTGGCGGCCCCTGCTGGCCGTCACCGTCCACGAAGAGCTCGCGCGTGCCGAAGGCGTGCGGGCCGGTCTCGTCCGCATCGTCTTCACCCTCCTGATTGCGCTCGCGGTCGCCATCGCCATGAAAATCATCGGCCTCATCTTGATCGTGTCGCTGCTGATCATCCCGGCGGCGACGGCGCGCAGACTCGCCCTCTCGCCCGAGCAGATGGCGCTGCTCGCAAGCGCGATCGGGGCGGCGGCGGTCGCCGGGGGACTGCACGGCTCGCTCGCCTGGGATACACCGTCCGGCCCCTCGATCGTGGTCGCCGCGCTCGCGCTCTTCACGCTCTGCCATGGCGGCGCCGCGCTGGCCTCGGTCTTCTTCGGACGGGTCGTTGATTCGGCACGGGCAGAGAACTAGCCTCGCGCATTCGCGCAAGGAGCGAGGCAAATGGCGGCCAGAGCCGACGTGGCCCAAGAGGTGATCGAGCGGCTGCATTTCGACGACGCGGGGCTCATCCCCGCGATCGCGCAATCGCACGACACGCGCGCGGTGCTGATGCTCGCCTGGATGAACGCGGACGCGGTGCGTGAGACGCTGGAGACCGGCCGCGTCTGCTACTGGTCGCGCTCACGCCAGACGCTGTGGCGGAAGGGCGAGAGCTCGGGCCACACGCAGCGGCTGGTCGAGATGCGTTTCG
Organism: Rhodospirillales bacterium; assembly: GCA_028818565.1. Taxonomy (GTDB): domain Bacteria; phylum Pseudomonadota; class Alphaproteobacteria; order UBA828; family UBA828; genus WTGU01. Next base: position 61,564 of record JAPPNV010000176.1, read on the forward strand.
ACTGCGACAGCGACGCCCTTCTGCTCCTGGTCGATCAGACCGGCCCCGCCTGCCACACCAACCGCCCGGCCTGCTTCTACAACGCCGTGCAGGATAACGAGATCCGCGTAATCGCCGAGCCCGTCGAATAGTTCAGAGCAGGCGGCCGGGGCTGAGCTGTGCGGCGGTGACGCCGCGCGTTGTGGCCTCTTCCGGCACGGGATCGCCAGCGGCAACAGCCGCCGTTATGGCGCCGAGCGCCGGCGCGGTCATGATGCCGGCACCGCCCTGGCCAGCCAGCCAGAAGAAGCCCTCGGCGGCAACGTCGAAGCCCGCCACCGGCATGCGATCCGCGACGAAGCTCCTGAGGCCCGCCCACTGGTTGCGGATGTGGCGGATCTCCAGCGTCGTTGCCTGCATGATTCGATCCGCGCCGATGGCGATGTCGAGCTCTTCCGCGTAGGCGTCGCAGGGATCAGACGGCGTCTCGTCGGCGGGCGAGCCCAGAACCCGGCCGGCATCGGGCTTGAGGTAGAAGGTATCGTCGATGTCGTGAACCATCGGCCAGTCGCCCACGTCGCAATCCGCCGGTCCGTCGAAGATGAACGCCGTGCGGCGCTTCGGCTGAAGGCCGATCGGCGCGATACCGGCGAGCGCGGCGACGGCGTCGCACCAGGCCCCGGCGGCGTTGACCACGACCGGCGCGGCGAAGGCGCCGGCCGGCGTCTCCGCGTGCCAGAGGTCGCCGTTGCGGGCGAGCGCGGTTACCTCCGCCTCCGTCATCAGCGTGCCGCCCCGGGCGCGCAGGCAGCGCAAGTAGCCCTGGTGCAGGGCGGACACGTCAATCTCTTCCGACACCTGTTCGAGGACTGCGCCGGCGACATAGTCCTCGCGCAACGGCACAGGCTGCTCGAGAGTTTCGGCGGCGTCGAGGCGCACCAGGGTCGGCACCAGCGGGCGGCACTCTTCATAGAACCGGTCGAGCGCGTCGAGCTGATCCGCGCGGCCGATATAGAGCACCTGGTGGGGGCTGAGCAGCGGCAAGTCCGCGAAGCCTGACGGCGGGTCGGCGAGGAAGGCCCGGCCTGCGGTGGCGAGCCCCCGCGTCAGCGGGCCGCCGTAGGTTTCCATGTACATGGCGGCAGAGCGGCCGGTGGAGTGATAGCCGGCCGCGTCCTCCCGCTCGAGCAGGACCACGCGCCCCCGCTCGGCAAGCCAGTACGCCGCCGAAGCCCCGGCCATGCCGGCGCCGATGACCAGAAAATCACAGCGTTCCATGGCGCGCATTCTATGCAGCACGCCGCGCGGCCGAAATGGCCCAATACCGCATCGGCGGGCATGTGTTCGCCACTCTCGGCAAGGCGTGCCCGGCCCGCTACTCTTGCGCCCTCTTCAGCGATGGGAGCAAATCATGGAGGTATCGTGTAAGGGGCGTCGCGCGGTGGTGACCGCCGGCGGCTCGGGCATCGGACGCGTCATTGCGGAGACACTGGCAGCCAACGGCGCGCGGGTGTTCACCTGCGACGTCCAGCCCCACCTGATCGAAGACGTGCGGAGCGAAGGGATCGGCGCGATCGAGGCCGATGTCGGCAACCCGACCGAGGTCGACCGCCTGTTCGAGGTAGCGGCGGAAGCCATGGGCAGCGTCGACGTCCTGGTCAACAACGCAGGAATCGCCGGCCCCACCGCACGGGTGGAGCAGATCGAGCCCGCCGACTGGGACCGCACGATCGCGGTCAACATCTCCGGCCAATTCTACTGCGCCCGCCGCGCGGTCCCGCTGATGCGCCAGGCTGGCCGCGGCACTATCGTCAACATCTCGTCCACCGCCGGCCGCCTCGGCTTCCCGCTGAGACTCCCCTACGCCACCTCCAAGTTCGCGATCACCGGCCTGACCAAGACGCTGGCGATCGAGCTCGGCCCCGCCAACATCAGCGTCAACGCCATCCTGCCGGGCTACATCCTCAACGAGAGGGGCGCTCGCGTGATCCGCGCCAAGGCCGAAGCCGCCGGCCGCACGGTGGGGGAGATGGAGGCCGCGATCCTCGGCAACATCGCCATGCGCACCGGCATCGCAGAGCAGGAGATCGCGGACCTCGCGCTCTACCTCTGCTCCGATTCAGGCCGCCACATCTCGGGCCAGCTGCTCGGCGTCGACGGCGCCTTCGACACCTACATGGGCATGGACAACCTCGACGACCCGCCGCCAGGCGCAGGCGGCGCGTGATCGTCCTCTTCACCGATTTCGGGCCGGGCGGGCCCTATACGGGCCAGATGAAGGCGGTGCTCGCGCGCGAGGCGCCGGAAATTCCGGTGGTCGACCTCGCGGACGACCTGCCGGCTTGCGACCCGGAGCCTGCGGCCTATCTCCTCGCGGCGTTCACATCCGCGTTTCCGCCGGGCGCGGTCTTCGTCTGCGTGGTCGACCCGGGCGTCGGCAGCGACCGGGCGCCGCTCGCGCTCAGCGCCGGTGAGCGCTGGTACGTGGGCCCCGACAACGGCCTTCTGGCCATCGTTGCCCAGCATGCCGGTGATTCACGCTGGTTCACGATCACCTGGCAGCCGCCGGCCCTCTCCGCCTCCTTTCACGGCCGCGATCTCTTCGCGCCCGTAGCGGCGCGGATCGCACGCGGCGAGGCTGTGCCCGGCACACCGCTCGACGCCGCGGCTACGGTGGGCACCGACTGGCCCGCCGACCGCGCGGCGATCGTCTACGTCGACCCCTACGGCAACGCGATGACGGGTTTGCGGGCGGACAGCCTGCCGGGGGACGCGACGATTGCTGCGGGCGCCCGGCGGTTCGCGCGGCTGCGCACGTTTTCCGACGCGGAGCCGGGCGCGGCCTTCTGGTACGAGAATGCCAACGGGCTCGCCGAAATCGCGGTCAACCGGGGCCGGGCGGACCGCCTGCTGGGGCTCCAGGTGGGAACACCCGTCCGCATCGAGACGGCGGATGGCGGCGAATGACGGGCTGGCGGCCGAACGGGGACCAGATTCGCGCCGGCAAGCTCGCCGGTGCCGACCTTACGCGCTTCGACCTGCAGGGCTTCCACTTCCGCCAGGCCGACCTGCGCGGGGCGAGCTTTGCCGGCAGCATTCTGCGCGAGGTCGACCTGTGGGGCGCGGACCTCACCGACGCCGACCTCACCGGGTCGAACCTGCGGCTGGCGACGTTCAAGGGCGCCAGCATGCGCGGCGCGCGGCTCGCCGGCGCCGATCTCTGGAGCGCCGACCTCAAGGTCGCCGACCTCGGCGGCGCTGTGCTCTCCGAGTGCAATCTCGCGCAGGCCGAGCTCGCCGGCGCCAAGTGCCGGGGAGCCGACTTCAGCGGTGCCGAGCTCTACTGCGCCGACCTTCGGCTTGCCGACCTGGAGGACGCCAATCTCGGCCGCGCCGACGGGCGCCTCGCCAAGCTGGAGGAGGCGGTGCTGGTCGGCGCCAACCTGCGCGAGGCGAATTTCTCCGGAGCGAGCTTCAAGCGCGCGCGGCTCGCCACCGCCGACCTGGGCGGCGCCAACCTGCGCGAGGCGAACTTTCGCGAGGCCGACCTGATACGCGCGGACTTTCGGGGGGCCGAGGTGGCGGACGCCTTCTTCGGCCAGGCCAATCTCGACGGCACGGTGATGCCCGACGGTACCATCGAATCGGCCGCCCTCCGCCACTGGGCACCGCCCGAGATAGATGAGGACTAAGCTCCCACGTCGACGATCGCCACCACCGGGCCGCCGCCCTGCGGCCCCTGGTGCATCGCATCGACCGAAACGAACACGGCGGGATCGCCGATCGCCGCTGCCGCGATGCCACCCACGGCGCCCTTGGAATGGCGGTGATGGTGGACGTCGGAATCGTCCAGCATGATCTGGCGGCGGCCGCGCAGGCGGGCGGTGCGGTCGGCCTCGCACTTGATGAAGCAGTTTACCAACTTGTCGCCGAGATCGGCGGCGCGCGGGCGCTCCGGTAGGTCGAGGCCGGCATTGCGGATGCCGTCGTAGATGCCGTCGATGTCGAGCGCGTCCTGCATCACGCCGTGGCCGATGCGGAAGCGGCCGCCGGCCCCCGGCGCGTTGCCGAAGAGGACGATCTGCCCGCGCTCGAGCTCGACGCCGGACGAGCACGAGGCAACCGAGGAGTAGAGGTCGAGATTGCGGCAAATCTCCTCGGCCCTGGGCATGCTCACCTCGCCGAGCGCGACGGCGATGCCAAGCCCGGTGGTGCCGTTGGAGACCCCCATGGACTCGTGAACCTCGCAGGCCACGCTCTCGCCGCGCGCGTGCGCCTCCCGCACCGTGTCGATGGTGAGCAGCGGCGTCTTGGTCTGAACGTAGTGAACGTCTGCCGGGTCGCTGATCCCCGCATCGGCCATCGCCGCACGGACACCGTCCGCGATCTTCTCCACCATCGCCGGCCGGCCGATGTCCTCGGGCAGGATCGGCGCGCTCATGGCGGTGCCCATGGCGAGGCGCGCTGAATCCTCGGGCCCGGTCTCGTCGTTGCTGGCGAAGACGGTGGCATGGGGGGTGAGCACGCCGTCGCAGCCGCCGGACCAGACCATGGGGATTTCGCCGACTTCCGCCTCGCTGCGCGTGCCATGCTTGAGCAGGACGCCGCGGAAGGCGGTGTCCGACAGGATGCGAGTGAAGTCGTTGACCCCGCCGTTGCCCTCCGTCTTGCCGATCGCGGCGACGACCTCATCCGCCGCCATGCGGCCCGACGCGATCAGCTCCTCCAGGCCCGAAGCGTCCGAGACCGACTTGATCTCGATCTTGGCAACGTCGATGGCCATGCCTCTCTCCCTCGCAGCTCTCAGGCCCAGGCCGTGCGCCGCTGGGTCACGGTCTCGGCCACGACCCGGCCGCGCTTGATGACGTGGGTGCGGTCCGCCCGTCTGGTCAGCGCCTCCAGCGGGTCGGCCGCGTCGATGATGACCAGGTCGGCGACACAGCCGGGCTCCGCGCCGTAGTCCTCGAGCCGCATGGCACGGGCCGCGGCGCCGGTCTGCATGTCGAAGACCGTTTCGATCTCGTGCGGCCGGCTCATGTGCGCGGCGTGGCTCGCAAGGAACATCACCTCCAGCGGATCCCCCCGCCCGTAAGGGTAAAAGGTATCGCGGATGCAGTCCTGGCCGCAGGAGACGTTGACACCGGCCTCCAGCAGCTCCTTCACGCGGGTGATGCCGCGCCGCTTGGGCTGTGCATCGCCGCGCCCCTGTAGCATGAGGTTGGTCGCGGGGTTCACGATCATGTGGATGCGCGCGTCCCTCACGAGCCCGATCACGCGATTGGCGTAGTCCTCCCCGTAGCCCGCGAGCGCGCAGGTGTGACCCGCGGTGACGCGCCCCTGCCAGCCGTTCTCCATGGTCTGCCCGGCCAGCACCTCGAGCGTCTTCGCGTCGGGATCGTCGGTCTCGTCCACGTGCATGTCGATGTCGGCGTCGTGATGCGCCGCGATCTCGAAGGCCAAAGCGATATGGCGCGCGCTGTCCTCCGGCGTCGTCTCGTTGAAGGGCATGCCGCCCACCAGATCGGCGCCGGCCTCCATCGCCTGCCACATCAGCTCGTCGGTGCCTTCGTCCCTGAAGATGCCTTCTTGCGGGAAGGCGACGATCTGCACGTCCGCGATGTCGCGGGTGCGCTCGCGCGCTTCGAGCACGCCTTCCAGCGGGCGGAGGCCGCCGATGCTGTCCACATCGACATGGCTGCGGAAGCGCGTGACCCCGTGGGCGACGGCCGTGCGGATGGTCCCCATCGCGCGCGCCGTTATCTCCTCCACGGTATAGGCGCGCTTGCGCGCCCAGATGATCTCGATGGCCTCGGCGAGGGTGCCGGAGCGATTGGGTCTGACATCGTCGTTGATCTGCGCCTTGTCGAGGTGGATGTGCGGCTCCAGGAAGCCCGCCACGCAGAGGCGGCCTGCGGCATCGATGGTGCGTTCGGCCGCACCCGTGCCGCCCGAGGGCGCAGGCACGAAACGGCCGTCGTGCACGAAGAGATCGCGCGGCGCCTCCTCCCGCCAGAGGTGCGCGCCTGTGATCGCGAGATCGACCCGATCTTCCGTCATGGTTCGCTCCTCCCTCGGGCTCCGCCTAACGCCCAGAAGCCAAGATGCCGACGGCATTGAGACGGGCCACCGTTTCCTCCCGGCCAAGCGCCACCATGACGGCGAAAATTCCGGGTGACGCGTGCGAGCCCGTCAGGGCTGCACGCAACGGCTGGGCGATCTTCCCCAGCCCGATCCCCTCGCCCTCGGCGAAGGCGCGGACGAAGCGTTCGAGCTCGGCCTCGTCCCACTCGGCCAGCTCTTCCAGCATGTAGGCCAGTGCGCCCAGGTGCGCCTGTGTCTCCAAGCTGAGGCCATTGAGCAGCCTGTGCGCCTTGGGCGTCATTGCGTCTCGCGGATCGCGAAACAGAAACGCCAGATTGTCGGCGAGCTCGACCAGCGTCTTCGCACGCGCCTTGGCCTCCGGCAGCAGGGCCGCAATCCGCCGCCGTCCCTCGTCCGTCGCGGCCGCCGGGTGGCGCGCGGCGAGCCGCTGCTCGAGGTCGATCAGGAGTACAGAATCTGCGCTTTCGCGGATGTAGTGGCCGTTGAGGCTCTGCAGCTTTTCCATGTCGAAGCGCGCCGCGCCGCGGTTCACCGCGTCGAGGTCGAACCAGGCGATGGCCTGGGCGGTGTCGATGATCTCGTCGTCGCCGTGGCTCCAGCCGAGCCGCAGCAGCGCGTTGCGCATGGCGGCAGGCAGAATTCCAAGCTCCGCGTAGGCGCCGACAGCGACCGCGCCGTGCCGCTTTGAGAGCTTCGCTCCGTCGGAGCCATGAATCAGCGGGATATGGGCATAGGCCGGCGGCTCCCACCCAAGGGCGCGGAAAAGCTGGGTCTGGCGGAAGGCGTTGGTGAGGTGGTCGTCGCCCCGGATGGCATGGGTGATCCCCATGTCGTGGTCGTCCACGACCACCGAGAGCATATAGGTCGGCGTGCCGTCGGCGCGCAGGAGTACCATGTCGTCGAGAGCTGTGTTATCTATTGTGATATCTCGTTGCACTAAATCCGATATGGTTGTTTCCCCTTCCTGCGGTGCCCGAAAGCGGATCACGGGATCGATGCCGGGCGGCGCCTCCGCCGGGTCGCGGTCTCGCCAGCGCCCGTCGTAGAGCGCTGCGAGACCGGCGGCGCGGGCCTCGGCGCGCATGGTCTCCAGCTCCTCCGGCGTGCAGTAACAGCGGTAGGCGCCGCCTGCCGCGAGCAACTCGTGCGCGACTTCGGCGTGGCGCTGGCGCCGCTCGGACTGGCGCACGATTTCGCCGTCCCACTCCAGGCCGAGCCAGGTGAGGCCGTTGACGATCGCGGCGATGGCTTCGGGGGTCGAGCGCTTGCGGTCGGTGTCCTCCAGCCGCAGTCGGAAGGTGCCGCCGTGATGGCGCGCGTAGAGCCAGTTGAAGAGGGCAGTGCGCGCGCCGCCGAGGTGCAGCATGCCGGTCGGCGACGGCGCGAAGCGCGTAACGACGCTCATGTGCGATCTCACCCCCGGCAGACGACCCGGCCGTTGGCCACGGACCGGAACGGTCGAGCGTTTAGCATATCGCCCGGCGGCAGGCGACCGGCCGGCCTCCAGTCGCATGGCCGCGGGGTGCTGCCCACGTGTTGAGGCGCTGGGCGGGCCTGCGCATTCATCTGGACGCGGTGTGGGCCGCCGAGCGTCGCCGCGTGTTCCTGTGGGTGCCGGTCCTCTTCGGCGCCGGCAGCGGCCTTTACCTCACGCTGCCGGTGGAGCCCATCGGCTGGATCGCGCCGGTTGCTGCCGGCCTCTTCGCGTTCGGGGCGTTGTTGCTGCGCCGGTATACAGCGCCGGCCCTTGGTCTCGCGGCGCTGGCGCTGCTCGCGGCCGGCGTCGCCGCCGCCGACTGGCGCTCGGACCGGGTCAGCGCGCCGGTGCTGGCCCACCCCACCGGCCCGGTGGACGTCTCCGGGCGCGTGGTCTGGGTCGGCGCCGGCGACGGCCCGCAGCGCTACCTCCTCGATCGCGTGACGATCGAGGGTTTGGCCCCAGACGAGACGCCCACGAAAGTGCGGCTCAGCATACGCAGCACCGGCCCGCATGGTCCGGCCTCGCCTGGGTCATGGCTGAGCGCGTTGGCCTCGCTACGGCCGCCGCCGACGCCGGCGGAGCCGGGTGCGTGGGACTTCGCGCGGCAGGCGTGGTTTCAGCGCATCGGCGCCGTCGGCTTCGTCTATGGCGCGCCCGATCCGATGGTCGCTCCCGAGGGGGAAGGCGGCGGCCCGCTCTCATGGCTTTCGCAGGTCCGCCACTGGGTCTCGGCGCGGATCCTCGCCCACACGTCGCCCTCGGCGGGGCCGTTTGCGGCGGCGCTGCTGACCGGCGACCGCAGCGCCATCGAAAAGACCACGCTCAAGGCGATGCGGGATTCCGGGCTCGCGCACCTGCTGGCGATCTCCGGACTTCACATCGGCCTCGTCGCCGGCTTCATTTTCTTCGCCACGCGCGGGCTCCTGGCTCTGATCGAGCCCGTGGCACTCAGAGCGCCGATCAAGAAGTGGGCGGCAGCAGTGGCACTGCTGGGCGCCGCAGCCTACCTGCTGCTCTCCGGCATGAGCGTGCCGACCCAGCGGGCCTTCGTCATGGTGGGCGTCGTGCTGCTCGCGGTCATGCTGGACCGCGCGAGCCTCTCCATGCGGCTGATCGCCTGGGCCGCGCTTCTGGTGCTGGCGATCGCGCCCGAAAGCATGCTCGGGCCGAGCTTCCAGATGTCATTCGCCGCAGCCACCGCCCTGATTGCGACCTACGAGGCGGCGCGGGGCCTCTTCGCCAGAATGGCGGCACGCGGCGGCCTCGTGCTCCGTCCTGTGGTTTACGCGGCCGGTGTCACGCTCACCTCGCTGGTCGCCGGCATCGCCACCGGCCCGTTCGCGGTCTACCACTTCAACCGCATCGCGGATTACGGGCTCCTCGCCAATCTTGGCGCGGTGCCGGTCACCGGCTTCTGGATCATGCCCTGGGGGCTGGTTGCGCTCGTCCTCATGCCATTCGGGCTCGAAGGGGTCGCCCTCGCCCCGATGGGGTGGGGCATCGACGCGGTGGTCTGGATTGCCCGCCAGGTCGCGGCGCAGCCGGGGGCGGTCAGCCTCGTGCCGGCGATGCCGGCGGCGGCCTTGCTGGCGATCTCGGTGGGCGGATTGTGGCTCTGCCTCTGGCGCAGCCGCTGGCGCTTTCTCGGCATCGCGGTCATCGGCGGCGGCATGCTGCTCGCCGGCCTGGAGCGGAGGCCGGACATCCTGGTGGACGGCGACGCCAAGGTGATGGCGGCGCGTGGCGAGGACGGGCAGCTCTGGATTTCCACCCGCCAGCGCGGGCGCTTCGTGAGCGATATCTGGCTGAGGCGGGACGGGCAGGCGGAGGTGCCGACCTGGCCGCGCGGCGGCAGTGTCGCGCCTGCCGCCGGGCTGCGCTGCGATGTGCTGGGCTGCATCCAGCGACGCGACGGGAGAACGATCGCGTTCGTGCGCGATCCGCGCGCGTTCGAGGAGGACTGCGGCCGCGCCGACCTCGTGATCAGCGCCGTTCCCGCCCGGGATCTGTGCCAAGGCCCCGAGACGGTGGTCGATCGGTTCGATCTATGGCGCGGCGGCAGCCACGCCATCCGGCTGGAGGGGGACCGCGCCCTTGTCGAAAGCGTGGCGGGGTCGCGCGGCAAGCGGCCGTGGGTCGCCCCACGCTCGCCAGCCCGTAAACGGAAGACGGCTCAGTAGCTGCGGAGGATGCCCTTGAGCCGGCCCTGCACCTTGACCCTGCCGGGGCCGAAAATTCGCGTCTCGTAGCGCGTGTTCGCGGGCTCCAGCGCGATCGATTCTCCCTTGCGCCGCAGCCGCTTGAGCGTCACCTCGCTGTCGTCCACCAGAGCCACGACGATGGCGCCGCTCTCGGCACTCTCACAGCGCTCGATCACGGCGGTATCGCCATCGAGAATGCCGGCATCGATCATCGAATCGCCGTCGACTTCGAGAGCATAGTGCTCGCCCGCCCCCAGCATCCCGCCGGGGACATCGATCTGGTTGGTCTCGTCGCGCAACGCCTCGATCGGCGTGCCGGCGGCGATACGGCCGTAGAGCGGCAGCGCCACGCTCGCCCGATCGTCGGACGGGCGCTCGGTGCCCCGCCCGGAGCGGAAATCGCCCTTGATGACGCTCGGCCGGAAGCGCCGGCTCGGCTGCCGTTCCGGCACGTCGGCAACGCGGGAGGGCGGCGGCCTCAATACCTCCAGCGCCCGCGCCCGATGCGGCAACCGTCGCAGGAAGCCACGCTCCTCAAGCGCCTTGACGAGCCTGTGAATTCCGGATTTGGACTTGAGATTGACCGCTTCCTTCATTTCCTCGAACGAAGGAGCGATGCCGCGTTGATCGAGATAGGAATCGATGAAAAGCAGGAGTTCCTTCTGTTTCCTTGTCAGCATCGGCAAGCTCCGCAGAGTGGAACAAAGAGGAAACCGTCTGCATATGTTCTAGTTTAGTTCGCACCCCCTGTCAAGGGGACCCTGTCGCGCTCCAGAGTACGGGATTATGCCGGTTGCTGAAAAGGGGTATGCCGGGCGTCCAGCGAAATTCGGCGATCGGCCCTCCCCCTTGCCCCTACTGCGCTGCGGGATACTCTCCGTAGGTCATGAAAAAGGCAAATATCACCGAGTTTTTCGAACGGCTCGCCGCGCGTATCGAGGCGCCGACCACCGAGCTCGACTACCGCAACCCCTACACGCTGCTGGTGGCCGTGGTGCTGTCCGCGCAGGCGACGGACAAGGGCGTCAACAAGGCCACCAGGGCGCTCTTCGCTGAGGTCGAAACGCCGGCGGAGATGGTCGCGCTGGGCGAAGCGCGGCTCAAGGAGCACATCAAGACCATCGGCCTCTACAACATGAAGGCCAAGAACGTGATTGCCCTCAGCCAGGCGTTAGTGGAGCAGCACGGCGGCGCCGTGCCGAGCGACCGGGCGGCGCTCGAGGCGCTCCCGGGTGTGGGCCGCAAGACCGCGAACGTGGTGCTCAACACGGTCTTCGGCGAGCCCACCATCGCGGTCGATACCCACATATTCCGGCTCGCGAACCGCAGTGGCCTCGCGCCCGGAAAGACTCCCCGTGCGGTGGAAGACGGCCTCAATCGCGTCGTGCCCGCGCGCTTCAAGCAGCACGCGCACCATTGGCTGATTCTGCATGGCCGTTATGTCTGCAAGGCCAGGACGCCGGATTGCCCGGCCTGCGTCGTCCGCGACCTCTGCCGCTACAAAGGAAAGACGACTTAGTCGCTTAGTCTGCGCGCAGCTTGGACGCTGCCACGGACGGGAGCTCGACCGGGCTCGAGCTCAACTCCAACTGGTCGGGTTCGGAAGCCTCCTCCGACGGCGCCTGGGCGTCGGCGGCCGGCGGCATCGTCACCGGCTGCAGGTCCGCCTCCCGATCCGCCGGGTCGTATTCGAGGCGACCGTCGAGGCGTCCGCCCCGCTCGACCTCGAACTGGCCATAGCGGATCTTGCCCGAAACGCGGCCCGAAGCCCTGATGAAGAGCCGCTTCTTCACCTTGAGATCACCCTCGAACGCCCCCGCGATATCGGCATTGTCCACTGTTGCGGTGCCCTTGAAAGTGCCGCCCTTCACGATTTCGAGTAGCCGCCCGTCCGGCATCGTGGCTTCGACGGTGCCTTCGACCGTCAGGCGCTCGCAATCGAGGACCGTACCGCCGCTTATGGTCGTCTCTCGCCCGACGGTGAGCCGCTTGGGGTCGCTTTCCACACGCCCCGGCGCATCCGCCGGCACCGGGTCGGGCGCGCCGCGCGGCACATCCGGGTGAAAGATGACGGTCTTGTTGGGCACACCGCGTCGCGACGATTCCACATCGACGCTGGGTGCAAGGCGCTCCTCGGCGCCGTCTTGAGCCCGTCCGTCCTCTTCCTGATCCCCGCCCTTGCGTCGGAACATGTTCCCCTCCGCGCCTTGTTCGCGGTTCCGGCCCGCTCCTTGGCGACGGCACGCCGGCTCCGCTCGCCATCGAGGCCGCAGAGGCAGGCGATGCTGTCTGGTTCGGGACCGGTCAGTGACAGTAGAGCGAGACCCCGGCCTGCGCAAACAAATTAGGCTGCGCTCGCTGGATCGCGCTTGCGCCTCATGTCACGATAATCGGCCCTCGGGTGCCGGGTGTTGCCGCGCGTACGCGGTGCGGCACGGACTTCTCTCACGATGCGGGATGGCGGCATGGCGGCTGAGCGGCCGCGACCGGAAGAGGCCCGGCGTGGCGAGCGCATCGCCAAGCGGATCGCCCGGGCGGGGCTTTGCTCGCGGCGCGACGCCGAGCGGCTGATCGCCGCCGGCCGGGTCGCGCTCGGCGGCACGGTCGTGTCCGACCCGGCGACCAACGTCGATGACTCCAGCATCATCACCGTGGATGGCGCGCCGTTGCCGGCGCCGGCCCCGGCCCGGCTCTGGCGCTACCACAAGCCGCCGGGCCTCATCACCAGCCATCGCGATCCGCAGGGCCGCCCGACCGTGTTCGAGAGGGTGGCGACGCAGCTCGGCTACGTCGTTTCCGTCGGAAGGCTCGATTTCAACTCCGAAGGGCTGTTGCTGCTGACCAACGATGGCGCGCTCGCCCGCGAGCTGGAGCATCCGTCGCGGGGCTGGCGGCGGCGCTATCGGGTGCGGGTGCGGGGTGCGCCCGATGAGGGCGCGCTCGCCGCCCTTGGGCCAGGAATCACCGTGGACAGCGTTCGCTACGGGCCGATCGAGGCGCGCCTCGACCGCCAGAACCGGCAGAACGCCTGGCTCACCGTCGCGCTCGCTGAAGGCCGCAACCGGGAGGTGCGCATCGTGCTCGCGCACCTTGGCCTGCCGGTGAGCCGGCTCATTCGCACGGCCTACGGCCCCTTCCAGCTCGGCGGACTCGGGCGCGGGGAGATCGCCGAAATCCCGCCGCGCGTGCTCCGCGACCAGCTCGGCGGCAAACGGAGCCCGGCGCGTGCGGATCGTCGGCGGTAGCCTGCGCGGCCGCAGGCTGCGGGCGCCGGCCGGCGCGCGCGTGCGACCGACCCGAGAGCGGGTGCGCGAGGCGCTGTTCGACATCCTGCTCCATGGCGGTATGCCGAGGCCGCTCGAAGGCGCCCATGTCGTCGATCTCTTCGCGGGCACCGGCGCGCTCGGCCTGGAGGCGCTTTCCCGCGGCGCCGCGAGCCTCGCCGCCGTGGAAAGCGAGTCGGACGTGCGCGGGGTGCTCCGGGCCAATATCGAGGCGTCAGGATGTGCGGACCGAGCCAACGTCGTCGCCTGCGACGCGACCCGGCTGCCGCCGGCCGTAGAGGCTTGCAACTTGGCCCTGCTCGACCCGCCCTATCGCTCCGGCCTCGCGGCGCCGGCCCTCGCCGCGCTGGTGGAGGGTGGCTGGCTGGACGACGAGGCAACCGTCGTGGTCGAGCACGGGGTGGACGACCCCTTCGATCCGCCGTCGGCGCTCACGGTGCAGGATCGCCGTCGCTACGGCAAAACCGCGCTCACATTCCTCTCACCGGTGGCCGAGCGGGCTTAGTCTCCTGCCGGCGGACCGCCGCCGTAGCCGATCGGCTGCAGCGCATCGGCGATCTCGCCCAGGATCGCCGGGTCGTCGATGGTCGCCGGAGTCTTGAACTCTTCGCCGTCCGCGATCTTCGCCATGGTGCCGCGCAGGATCTTGCCCGAGCGGGTCTTGGGCAGCCGCTCGACCACCACCGCCTGCTTGAAGGCGGCAACCGGGCCGATGGTCTGGCGCACCATGCGCACCAGCTCGACCACGATCTCGTCCGATGGCCGGTTGACGCCCGCCTTGAGCACGACGAAACCCAATGGCAGCTGCCCCTTGAGCGCATCGGCGACGCCGACCACGGCGCATTCCGCCACGTCCTGGTGCGCGGACAGCACCTCCTCCATCGCCCCGGTCGAGAGTCGGTGACCCGCGACGTTGATGATGTCGTCGGTGCGACTCATGATCCAGAGATAGCCGTCCTCGTCGAGGACGCCGGCGTCGCCGGTCAGGTAGTAGCCGGGGAAGCGCGTGAAGTAGGCCTCCTGGAAGCGCCTGTCGTTGTTCCAGAGTGTGGGCGTGAAACCGGGCGGCAGCGGCAGCTTGACCACGATCGAGCCGATGTCGCCCGCCGGCACCTGTTCGCCGGCCTCGTCCACCACCTCGATGCGATAACCCGGCACCGGCTTGGTGGGCGAGCCGGGCTTCACCGGCAGCGCGCCGAGGCCCGCGCAGTTGGCGCCCATGGGCCAGCCGGACTCGGTCTGCCACCAGTGGTCGTAGACCGGGCGTTCCAGATGGTTCTCGGCCCAGGCGAGCGTGTCGGGATCGGTCCTCTCGCCTGCGAGGAAGAGCGTATCGAAACAGGAGATGTCGTAGTCCGCGAGGCGGGCTGCATCGGGGTCGTCGCGCTTGATCGCGCGGAAGGCCGTGGGCGCCGTGAACATCGCGCTCACCCCGTGCTGCGAGATCACCCGCCAATAGGCGCCGGCATCGGGCGTGCCGACCGGCTTGCCCTCGTAGAGGATCGACGGGCAGCCGTAGATCAGCGGCGCGTAGACGATGTAGGAGTGGCCGACCACCCAGCCGATATCCGACGCCGCCCACCACACCTGGCCGGGCGCGCGGTTGTAGACGCCGCTCATGGTCCAATGGAGCGCCACCAGATGCCCACCGTTGTCGCGGACGATGCCCTTGGGATCACCCGTGGTGCCGGAGGTGTAGAGGATATAGAGCGGGTCGGTGGCGGCGACGGGCACGCAGTCCACCGGCTGCGCCCCGGCCATCGCGTCGGCCCAGGCCTGGTCGCGGCCGGCCGTGAGCGGCGCCTCCAGCTCGGGCCGCTGCAGGACGATGCAGCGCTCCGGCTTGTGGCTGGCGAGCTCGATCGCGGCGTCGAGCAGGGGCTTGTAAGCGATGACGCGGTCCACCTCGATACCGCAGGAGCCGCAGACGATGACCTTGGGCTTGGCGTCGTCGATCCTGGTCGCGAGTTCATTCGCCGCGAAGCCGCCGAACACCACGGAATGGACCGCACCGATGCGGGCACAGGCCAGCATGGCGACGGCGGCCTCCGGGACCATCGGCATGTAAAGCACCACGCGGTCGCCTCTGCCCACACCCATCGCCGCAAGCGCGCCGGCGAAGCGCGCGGCAAGGTCCTGCAGCTCGGCGTATGTGAAATTTCGCACGGTGCCGGTGACGGGGCTGTCGTAGATCAGCGCCGTTTGCGCGCCGCGCCCTGCCGCCACGTGGCGGTCCAGCGCGTTGTGGCAGGTATTGACCTCGGCACCGACAAACCAGCGGTTGAAGGGCGGCCGGGAATCGTCCAGCACACGGTCCCAGCGCTTCTCCCAGTCGATGCCCTCGGCGGCCTCGGCCCAGAAGGTCTCGGGCTCCGCGAGCGAGCGTGCATAGATCTCGTCGTAGCGGCTGGTCATGGGCGGATTCCGGTCGGTGGTGGCGCTGCCGATATTGGCGCGCGCTCGCGGGCCGGGCAAGCGCATGTGGCCGGAGCGGCGGCGGCAAGACGTGACAGAAAGATTTGGAGATACGATATTCTGTTATTGATATTTGTAATCATGTACCGTGCGGTCGGTTTCCTGGAACGCCTGGACGTTGGGGTCATGGTCGACCCGTCTTCCCCTGTCGCTTCCATCAATTCGCTGGGCAGGAGCCGGGTCGTCTGTGTCGGCGATCTGATGCTGGATCGTTTCGTCTACGGACGGGTCGAGCGCACCTCGCCCGAGGCGCCGGTGCCGATCCTGCGCACCGACCACGATGTCGACATGCTGGGCGGCGTCGGCAACGTGGTGCGCAATCTCGTCTCTCTGGGCGCGCGGGCGACGCTGCTCTCGGTGATCGGGGACGACGAGGTGGGGCGCAGGCTCACCGCCATGGTGGAACGCGAGGGGTGGGTCGAGCCCCACCTGCTGGTGGAGCGGGGGCGAGTCTCCACCGAGAAGACCCGCTTCGTTGCCGGCGGACAGCAGCTCCTGCGCGCGGATTCCGAGACCACCGAGGTGATCGCTCCGGGCTCGGCGGAACGCCTGTTTGGCCTCGCGCAGGAGGCTTTCGCTGGCAGCGACGTGGTCGTCCTCTCCGACTACGCCAAGGGAGTACTCGCCGGCGACCTGCCGCAGCGCCTGATCGAGGCCGCCCGTGACGCCGGCCGTCCGTTGGTGGTCGATCCCCGGGGACCCGACTTCGGGCGCTACGCCGGTGCGACGGTGCTGACGCCTAACCGCACCGAGCTCGGGGTGGCAGTCGGCACACGGCTGGAGACCGACGACGTCATCGTCGACGCCTGCCGGCGGCTCATCGCCCGCCATGAGGTGGGCGCGATCCTGGTCACGCGCAGCCGCGACGGCATGACGCTGGTCCCGGCGGACGGCTGCGTCGCCCATCTCAAGGCGGAGGCGCGCGAGGTGTTCGATGTCTCGGGCGCCGGCGACACGGTGGTGGCGACGCTCGCCGCCGCCCTCGGCCAAGGCGTGGACCTGTTTTCCGCGGCCAGGCTTGCCAACGCTGCAGCCGGTGTCGCGGTCGGCAGGGCGGGGACTGCCGCAGTCAGCGCCGCCGACCTGCTGCACGCGAAGCACGCCGGTGACCTCTCCGCCCCCAAGGCCAAGATCGTGCCGCTCGCCGCGGCGTTGGTTGCGGTCGCCGGCTGGCGGGCGCAGGGTCAGCGCATCGGCTTCACCAACGGCTGCTTCGACCTCCTCCACCCCGGCCACGTCTCGCTGCTGCGCCAGGCGCGACAGGCGGCGGACCGGGTGATCGTCGGTCTCAACAGCGATGCCTCGGTGCGCCGGCTCAAGGGAGCGGACCGCCCGGTTCAGCGCGAGGTGGCGCGGGCGCAGGTGCTGGCCTCGCTGGAGACGGTCGATCTGGTCGTGGTCTTCGCCGAGGACACGCCGGTGCGGCTGATCGAGGCGCTGCGACCGGATTGTCTGGTCAAGGGCTCCGACTACGCCATCGACGCGGTGGTGGGCGCCGACATCGTGCAAGGTTATGGTGGAAGCGTGCTGATCGCAGAGATTGAGCCCGGCTACAGCACCACCGGCACCATCAGGCGCCTGCGCGACTGAGCCGGTGGTCAGACGCTGTCGGCGGGCTGAACGAAGCGGTCGATGATCTTCTTTGCGCCGGCCTTCTCGAAGGCGATCTCCAGCTTGTCGCCGTCCACCGTCAGAATCCGCCCGTAGCCGAATTTCTGGTGGAAGACACGGTCGCCAGCGTTATAGCCCTCAGGCGCTGCACCACTTACGACGGGCATCGGCGTTGCGTCGATGACCGGCGGCGCCCCCCGGCCGCGGTAGACCGCATGCTCGGACATGAGGCGCCGTGCGGCGCCGGCCCCGCCGTGACCGCGATAGAGCCCGCCGGGCGCCACTTGCATGCCCGTATTTTCGGCGAGCATTACATGGTCCGGCGCGAGCTCGCCCGTGAAGCGCGAGGGGATTGCGCTCACCCACTGCCCGTGCCGGTGCCGGTTCGCTGCGAAGAGCACATGGGCGCGCAGGCGGGCGCGGGTGAGCCCGACGTAAGCCAGGCGCCGCTCCTCCTCCAGGCCGGCATGACCGGATTCGTCGAGGGCGAGCTGGTGCGGGAACAACCCTTCCTCCCACCCCGGCAGGAACACCGTGTCGAACTCCAGCCCCTTGGCGCCGTGGAGAGTCATGATGTTGACCATCTCCTCGCTCGCCTCGCCCTCGCGGTCCATGACCAGGCTCACGTGATCGAGAAAGGCGGCGAGGTCCTCGAATTCGGAGAGCGCGTCGACCAGCTCCTTCAGGTTCTCGAGCCGGCCGGGGGCGGCAGGCGAGCGGTCCTTCTGCCACATTTCGGTGTAGCCGGATTCGTCGAGCATCCTGCCTACGACCTCGGCATGAGGCGTCTCGGCCAGCGCGCTGCGCCAGCCGCGAAGCCGGCCGATCAGCCCGGCGAGCGCGCTGCGGGCGCGGGGCTTGAGCTCGTCGGTCTCGATCAGCCGCTCCGCCGCCCGGTGGAGCGAGACGCCATCGGCGCGCGCAAGCTCGTGGATCGGGCGCAGCGAGGCCTCGCCCAGGCCACGCTTGGGCAGGTTCACGATCCGCTCGAAGGCGAGGTCGTCGTCGGGGCGCACGACGGCGCGGATGTAGGCCACGGCGTCCCGGATTTCCTGACGCTCGTAGAAGCGCAGGCCCCCGATCACGCGGTAGGGCAGGCCGATGGCGAGGAAGCGTTCCTCGAAGGCGCGGGTCTGGAAGCCGGCGCGGACCAGGATGGCGATGTCGTCGAGGCTCCCGCCTTCGCGCTGCAACGTCTCGATGGCCTCGCCGACGGCGCGGGCCTCCTCGTCGCCGTCCCAGGTCTCCGTGATGCGGACCTTCTCGCCCAACTCGCCCTCGGTCCAGAGCGTCTTGCCGAGCCGGCCTGCGTTGTGAGCGATGAGGCCCGAGGCGGCGGCCAGGATATGCCCGGTCGAGCGGTAGTTGCGCTCGAGCCGGACAACCTGCGCGCCGGGGAAATCCTGCTCGAAGCGGAGGATGTTGCCGACCTCGGCACCGCGCCAGCCGTAGATCGACTGATCGTCGTCGCCGACGCAGCAGATGCTGTGGTGCGCCTGCGCCAGCAGCCGGAGCCAGAGATACTGCGCGACGTTGGTGTCCTGGTATTCGTCCACCAGCAGGTAGCGGAAGCGCTGCTGGTAGTCGGCCAGCACGTCCTTATGGCCGGTGAAGAGGGTCAGGTTGTGCAGGAGGAGGTCGCCGAAATCGACTGCGTTGACCGTCCGCAGCCGCTCCTGATAGGCCGCGTAGAGCGCCGGCGCGCGGCCGTTGGCGTAGTCGGCGCCGTCTGCGCCCGCCACCTTGTCGACTGTGAGCCCGCGGTCCTTCCAGCGCTGGATGATGATGGAGAGCGTCCGCGCCGGCCAGCGCTTCTCGTCAATGTCCGCCGCCTGGATGAGCTGCCGGAGCAGGCGTATCTGGTCGTCGGTGTCGAGTATGGTGAAGTCCGGCTTGAGGCCGACGAGCTCGGCATGGCGACGCAGGATGCGGGCCGCGATGGCGTGGAAGGTGCCGAGCCAGAGGCCAGCGGCGGAACGCCCGATCAGCCGTTCCACCCGGCCGATCATCTCGCGAGCGGCCTTGTTGGTGAAGGTGACCGCGAGCACCTGCCCCGGCCGGGCGCGGCCGGTGGCAAGGATGTGGGCGAGCCGCGTGGTCAGCACCCGGGTCTTGCCGGTACCCGCGCCCGCGAGGACGAGCAGCGGGCCGTCGAGCGCTTCCGCCGCTTGCCGTTGCTCCGGATTCAGGTCGTCGAGATAGGCCGACGCAGGCGCCGGCGGACGAGCCGGCGGCGTGTCGGGCACGGCGGGCAGGCCGGGCTCAGGATCGAACGGTTCGCTCATGGACCACGGTGCGGGACGAGTCGTTCACTATAGCATGGGCGCGACCGCCGCCCCGGCGCGCGGAGATGCTCAACCGGCCGCGGGCTCCGCCGTCCTGTCGCTGCGCATGCCGAGGCTGTAGCGCTCGACCGTGATCCCGTCCAGGAAGTGGAACGGCCGGTCCTTGGCCCCGCCGAAGCCGGGCGCCCGCATCAGGATCCCGTCTCCCGGCCCGGCGTCGAGCACGCGG
Organism: Rhodospirillales bacterium; assembly: GCA_028818565.1. GTDB lineage: Bacteria > Pseudomonadota > Alphaproteobacteria > UBA828 > UBA828 > WTGU01. The sequence continues at coordinate 81,210 of JAPPNV010000176.1, forward strand.
GCGCCGGCGCCGCTGCGGTCGGCGCAGAGGCCGAAGCGCCCGTCCCCGCTCATCTGAACGATCACCACCAGGCCGACATAGCGCACGTGGTCGCGGTGCGGCGTGATGCCGCGCGCACCCGGCGGGTAGCGCTGCAAGACCAGGTCGTTCAGGGGCAGCGTCTCCAGCGGCGGCTGGGTCATGGCGTCGAGCGCGGCGGCGATGAGGCGCTCCACCGCGTGAGTCAGCTGCCAGAGCCGATGCTGCGCCGGGATCGAGAGGCAGATATCGAAATCCTGATAGACGGCGCGCTCGCCCTCGCCGATGACCGGTCTTGCGGTGCGGTACGAGAGGTCCGCGCCCGCGTGGATCAATTCCCGGCACTCCGCCGTTGCCAACAGCGGCACCACGGCGGCGTCCTCGCGCGCGACGCGCTCAAGGGCCGCGGCCATCGCGGCGGGATCGGCGCGCAGCATGGGCAGCCCGGCACAGTCTGCGGCGACTGCGACAGTTCCTGATTCGCTGGTTGCTGGCATGGTCAGCCGACTATCGCGGAAGCCGCCGCCCCATGCCAGCCCGATGCGTCGTGGTTCCCCCTCTAGGGCGGAGGGGAGACCGCTGTACGCTCCATGAGGTCGGATCGGACTCGGACGATGCGGGTTACTCGCGTAAAGTGAGTTGATAGAAAGGGGATGTCGCCAATTGCGTTCAGCCCTTATCTACCTTGGTCTTCTCGCCACAGGGCTGTTGATCGCAGGCAATATTGGGCCTGCGGCGGGGGATGTGAACTTCACGCCGAAGACCTGCATTCGTGCCCCGCACGACCAGCTTTGCCCGCATTTCCCCGACGATCAGACCGACTTCAGCGCCGTATTCGAGTACCGTCTCATCAACACGGCAGCGCAGGACCCCTTCGATCACCACGCATGGCAGGCCTTCGTGGCCCTGAACTGGCCGCTTGCGACCGATGGTACACCAGCCGAAGCTCTCACCTCCGCACCTGACACGCCCGACACGCTGCGGGTCTGGTCCGGTTTCGCGCGGCGGGATGATGTGTTCAGACCCGACCGTGCCGCCATGTGCCCGGATTCGGCAGATGCCACCGTTCGCACGCGCGATCTGGTGCAGGCCGATGGCACGGTCCTCATCGACCAGTCGGGCAATTTCGTCGTCTACGAAACCCGCATGAACCCTGTCGCCGAAGCCTATATCCGGGACAATGCACTCGATACCCGGGCCGGTCAGGCCGCATTCGACCCGCGGCCGGTCGAATTCCCCCAAGGCCGGCTCGGCGCCCAGGCATTACCCGCGACCGTGCTGCTCAAGACATCCTGGCGGGTCATGCAATCCGGAGAGAGTGGCTACCTCACCGCGTCCGGCCTGATTCATGTTGCTGCCGAGAGGTCTGCTAGTGCCGCACCTTTGTGCCTCCCGGTAACCCTGGGGATGGTGGGAATGCACATCGTCACGCGGGTGGCCAGCGGCAATGGCGACGAATGGCTGTGGACCACCTTCGAGCATCGCGACAACGTACCCATCGCGGGTTCTGCCCGGCACGTAAACAGCTTATTCGCGCACGAGCTCTTCCCTCAGGGCTGCACCCATCCGGGAGATGCTGCCGGCCGGAAGTGGTCGTTCTACAACCCCGCTCGGGTGGATCAGCCGACCAACGCGCCGTCCCGCGGCGCCGACTGGAGCTGGACCGACCAGCCGCCCCATGCCCGGATCGGCAGCGAGTTGGCAACACCGCCGCAAATCGTTCGCTGCTGGGATCTGATGGAAGGCACGCGGGCTGTGAATGGGATCTGGCAGGCCCGGCTGGCTGACTCTGTGCTGCACAACTACATGCTGGTCTCGTCGCAATGGCGCGGCGCCAATAGCAGTCCGATCTTCCCCCATGGCGAACTGCCTCGATTCCTCACCAACACGACCGTGGAGACCTTCGCCCAGATCGACCCGGATGGGACCTGCCTCGGCTGCCACACTGCCGCCCGCACCGCCACCGGGGCGGACGCCAACTTCACCTTCCTGCTGGGCGCTGCCGAATAAATCGATCCCGACGATTCCGACCCTCAGGAGCTTTATGAGTACGGCGCGCTGAGACGGCGTCTCAAGGCTGTAGCGAAGCTCGCTTTGCCACCGATGGCCTGAGCCCTATAGTCCCGCCGCCGCTGCGCCAGCGGCATTGTCGCGTGAAGGAGAAGCGGATGCGGTCGCTGGATGTCGTCGGGATCGGCAACGCCATCGTCGATGCCGTCGCCGAGGCCGATGACGCGCTGCTCGCCGACGAGGACCTGCCCAAGGGCTCGATGACCCTGATCGACGCCGAGCGTGCCCGCGCGCTTCGCCCGCGCATGGACAACGCGGTCGAGGTCTCCGGCGGCTCCGCCGCCAACACCATGGTGGGCGTGGCCAGGCTCGGCGGGGACGCGGGCTACGTCGGCAAGGTGCGGGACGATGAGGCGGGCGCCGTGTTCCGCCGCGATATCGAGGCCGCGGGCGTCGCGTTCCCCACCCCGGCGGCGGCGGACGGTGCCGCGACCGCGCGCTGCCTCGTCTTCGTGACGCCGGACGCCCAGCGCACCATGACCACGTATCTCGGCGCCTGCGTCGAGCTCGGCCCTGCCGATATCGACCCGGACTTCATCGCCCGCGCGCGGCTCCTCTATATGGAGGGCTACCTCTGGGACCCGCCGGCGGCCAAGGAGGCCTTCCGCAAGGCGCTCGGGATCGCCCATGCCGCGGGCGGGCGGGTCTGCCTCTCGCTTTCCGACTCCTTCTGCGTCGAGCGCCACCGGGCGGAGCTGCGCGATCTGGTGGCGAACCACGTCGATGTCCTGTTCGCCAACGAGGACGAGGCGATGTCGCTTTACGAGGTCGCGGATTTCGACACGGCGCTCGCCGCGGCCCGCGCGGACTGCGCCATCGCCGTGCTGACCCGCAGCGCCGAGGGCTCGGTGGTCGCGGGCGAGGGCGCGATTCACACCATCGACGCCGCGCCGGTCGCCCATGTCGTGGATACCACCGGCGCGGGCGACCTGTACGCCGCTGGCTTCCTCCTGGGTCTAGCGCGCGGCTTCGCGCTCGACCGGTGCGGGCGGCTTGCCGCGCTCACGGCCGGCGAGATCGTCGGCCACTACGGCGCCCGGCCCGAGGCGGACATCGCCCCATTCGTCGAGGCGAGCCGGCATCCGCTCTAACCCGCGTTCCTCGCGACGGTCGGTGACGACGCGACGAGGAATACGTCCGCAACGAGGGACACGCGTTAACTCACCGGACCATGGTGCGGTGCACGGCGCGCGGCGGTTGCGCCAACATCGCGCCATGCAGCGCAAGAACCAACAGGTTGGGACAAGCGGGACGGGCGAGCGCGGCCCTGCGTGCTGCGTGCGGAACTTGAGCCACCTTGAACCGCCTGGGCCGACCACCTTGGGCCACTTTGGGCCACCTTGGGCCACCTTGGGCCGGAGTAGGCCGGAATAGGCCGCCTAAAGGTCAAGTCTTGGGGTATCCGCGAAACCTCGCCCCAGAGAGTTCCCTGCATCTTCGATGCGAGGAGGCCATGACCCTGGTGAGAGATGCGGCTAAGACGCCGCGAGCGCGCCGCCCTCGTGATCCTGCGCCATCCGCTCGGGCGTGCGCCGGCCCGGCTCGCCGTAGCCCGCGCCGCCGCCGGTGCTCATCACCACGCGGTCGCCCTTCATCAGCCGGAAGCTCGTCTTCGAGCCGAGCACGAACTTCTCGTTGCCGCGCAGCACGCTGACCGACGCCGCACCGCCGTCGTCACCGTCGAAAAGCCCCTCGGGCGGGATCGTGAAGCGATCGGAGTAGGACTGGTACTCGACGTCGTCGGCCAGCACCTCGTAGACGCGCCGGACCCCGCGCCCGCCGCGCATCTCCCCCGCGCCGCCCGAGCCCGCCACGAGCGCATACTCCGCCACGCGGAAGAACGCGTGCTCCATGTCGATGGCCTCGATGGGGATGTTCGAGCAGTTGGAGAGCGGGCTGTCCACCGCGTCGCAGCCGTCGCCCAGCGCGCTCGCGCCGTAGCCGCCGCCGAAGATTTCGAGGTAGATGCCGTACCCCTCCTCGCCCAGGTGCGACATGCAGGTCGCGTGCGTGGTGTCGAAGCCGGCGGCCATCACCTGCTCGGGCACCGCGTCGGCGAGCGCCTTCATCACTGCGTTGTAGGCGCGATAGGCCGAGAGCATGCGCGCACGCACCGGCGCAGGCGGGCGCGGGTTGAGCAACGAGCCGTAAGGCGCGGTGATGCTGATCGGCCGCTTCGCGCCTTCGTTGAAGGGGATGTCGGGGCTCGTCAGCACCGACTTCACGCACGAGAGACCCGCCGCGATGGTCGATGCGAAGGGGCAGTTCACGTTGGTGCGCACCTGCTCGCAGGTGCCTGTGTAGTCGACCGAGACGGTATCGCCCGCGATCTCCACCCGCGCGCGCACCGGGAGCGGCTCGTCGTTCTCCCCGTTGCTGTCGAGCTGGTCCTCGCCCACGTAGACGCCGTCGGGTGCTGCGGCGATCGCGGCGCGCATGCGCTGCTCGGCGTAGTCCAGCAGCCCTTGCATCGCCTCGGTGACCATGTCCGGGCCGAACTTCTCGCAGAGCTCGATCACGCGCCGCGCGCCGACCCCGTTGGCCGCGAACTGCGCGTTGCAGTCCCCGATGGTCTTCGCCGGCACGCGCACGTTTGCCCGCACCAGCCGCTCGAAGGGGCCGCCGTTCCAGTCGCGGTTCACGTTGTAGCGGCTTGGCGGAAAGATCAGGCCTTCCTGGTGGACGTCGCCGGCCGCCATGTTGAGGCCCGGCGCGCCGCCGCCGAGGTCGAGGTGATGGGCGACGGTCGCGCTGAAGCCCACCAGCCGGTCACCGAAGAAGATGGGCGTGAAAATGAAGATGTCCGGGACGTGCTGCCCGCCGTTGTACGGGTCGTTGTTGATGTAGAAGTCGCCGGGCTCCAGCGTCTCGGGCGGATAGAGCTCGGCGCAGGGGCGGAAGGTGGTGCCGATGGGGCCGAGCTGCATGGGGATGAGCTCCGCCTGGCTCACCACGTTGCCCTCCGCATCGAGCAGCGCGGCGGAGCAATCGTTGGCCTCGCGCACGATCGGCGAATACGCCGAACGCACGAGCTTGATCCCCATTTCCTTCGCGGCGGCGATCAGCGCCTGGGAGATGATCGCCTGGTCGACCTGATCGAGCGCCATGGGCCCGTCCCTCGTGGCTCTTCGCGCGCCGTTCCGAACTCAGCGCGTCAGGATGACATTATGGTGTGTGTCCACCCCCGCGCGCCATCCCGGCGGCACGTAGGCGGTCGACGTGTCGTCCGCGAGGAGCAGCGGCCCCTCGCACTCCCCCGCGTGGTTGAGGGCGCTGCGGTTGAGCCGACGGGCCTCTCTGCGCTCGCCGGCATCGAAGAGCGTGACGGGGGCCGTGTGCGGAGCGTCGTCGGTCCCGGCGAGCGCGGGAACGTTCGGCGGCGGCGATGCGATGCCGAGGCGGAAGGAAACAATTTCAGGCCGGTTGGTTCGCGAATCGTCGAACTCGAAGATGCGGTGGTGCGCCTGGTTGAACCGCTCGCGCAGCTGTGCCGCATCGAGGCGCGCGATCTCCTCTTCGCCGAGCGGGATCGGCACCTCGAAGGCCTGCCCCACGTAGCGCATCTCCAGCGTATGCGTGTAGCGGAGCCCGCTGCTGAGCCCGAGCGTCGCGAAGGCGGCCTCCGCGTCCGCCCGCATGGCGGCGAACTGCTCACGCACGCGCTCGGCGGCGCCCGCCTCGTCAAGGGCGAAGCGCACCGTGCGGCTCTCGTAGCGCACGAAGTCCGAGGCGACGAGGCCGAAGGCGGAGAGCACGCCGGCCGCAGGCGGAATGACGATGGTGGCGATGCCGAGCACGTCTGCGACCCGCGCCGCGTGCAGCGGCCCGGCGCCGCCGAAGGGAACCAGGACGTAATCGCGTGGATCCCGGCCCCGCTCGGTCGAGACCAGCTGGATGGCGCGGACGATGTTGTGCTCGGCCACCCGTACCGCGTCATCGGCGATCTGCTCCACGCTGCGGCCGAATTGCCCGGCCAATGCCGCGAAGGCGCCTTGCGCGAGCTCGGGATCGACATCCATGCGCCCGCCGAGGAAGGTGTCGGCGAGCACGGTGCCGCGGACGAGGTGCGCGTCGGTGATCGTGGGCTCGGAGCCGCCGCGCCGGTAGCAGACGGGGCCGGGCTCCGCGCCGGCCGAGCGCGGGCCCACCCGCAGCATGCCGCCGTCGTCGCGCCAGACGATCGAGCCGCCGCCCGCGCCAACGGTCACGATATCGAGCACCGGAATGCGGATGGGAAGACCGTCGATCTCGGCGTCGCTGGTCAGCACCGGCGTGCCGTCCCGCACCAGACACACGTCGGTGCTGGTGCCCCCCATGTCGAAGGTGATGAGGTCGCGGTAGCCCGAGCGCCCCGCCTGCCGGATCGCGCCCATCACGCCGGCCGCCGGCCCAGAATAGAGCGAGGTGATCGCGTTGCCGGCCATGCCGCGCGCGGGCAGCCTGCCGCCGTTCGACTGCATGAGGCTGAAGCGGCCCGTGAACCCCCGATCGTCCAGCGCGTGCTCGAACGCGCTCAGGTAGCGGTCGATGACCGGCTGCACGTAGGCCGCGAGCGTGGTGGTCGAGGCGCGCTCGTACTCGCGGAACTCGCGGGTCACGTCGCTGGAGCACGTGATTCCGACGTCGGGGAAGCGCTCGGCGATCATCGCCGCCACGCGCCGCTCGTGGGCGGGGTTCGCGTAGCTGTTCAGGAAGCAGATTGCGGCGGACTCGTAGCCGCCGCCCTGCAGCGCCTGCGAAATGCGATGCCGTGCCGTCTCTTCATCGAGGGCGGTGACCACCTCGCCGCCCGGCCCGATGCGCTCCGGAATCTCGAAGGTGTCGCGGCGCGGCACCACCGCCTCGGGCTTGCGGTAGTGGATGTCGTAGATGGAGCGCCGGCTCTGCCGTTGCAGCGTGAGCAGGTCGCGGAAGCCTTCGGTGGCGAAGAAGGCCACCTTCGCGCCCTTGCGCTCCAGCACTGCATTGGTGGCGACGGTCGAGCCGTGCACGAGATCGCCGGCGGCGGCCAGCGCCAGACCCGACTCGTCGAGCGCGGCGATGGCGCCGCGGTGCGGCGCGCCCGGCGTGCTCGGCACCTTGGTGATGCGCACGCCGCCTGCCTCGAAGGCGACGAGGTCGGTGAACGTGCCGCCGACCTCGACCCCCACCCTAACCGCGTCGTTCATGCATGCTCGCGCGCGCTTTCGCCCATGCGGATGGGGGGCGGTGTCATTGCGGCTCTCCCGATTGGCGCGTGCGGTAGTTACAAGAGCACGCCGTGCGCCGCAAGGAAGCGCGGCCTTGCGCAACCAACGCAGGCCGGTTGCCGCTGGCGATCAGGCTGCGAGCAGCTCCCCGGCGCAGGCGTCGAGGAAGCGCATGAATGCGTTGCCCTTGCGGCCGGGCGACGCCGCGCAATGGCCCCAGGCCGAGACATAGGGCCGAAGCGAGGCGTCCGGCATGAGCCGGGCCTCAATGGCGTTGTCCTCGGGCGGGAAGTAGAGATCGGTCGAGCAGGGGACGAGGATCGCCCGCGCCCGGATGGCGCCGAGCGCCCGTTCGAAGTCGCCCTCGTAGCGCTTGTTGGCACTGATGTCGCCCAACTGCCAGGTCTGGAGCTTCGCCAGCAGGTCGTTGGCGTCCCACTCGAGATGATCGTGCTCCCAGTCGCGCAGCAGCGCTTCCCAGGTCTCGAAGCCAAGCTCGCAGTGGAGGCGCTCGCGATAGAAGGTCTGCGAGTACGCCCACCCCGCATAGACCCGCGCGAACGCCCTGAGGCCGGCCTCGGCCGGCACGGTGTAGTCGCCGCCAGCGAACGCGGCGTCGGCCGTGAGCGCCGCCTTTACCCCCTCGAGAAACACCTGGTTGTGTGCAGACGTCCGCGCGGAGGCGCAGAAGGGCAGGATGGCGTCCACCATGTCGGGATACTGCGCGCCCCACTGATAGGACTGGCAGCCGGCCATGGACCACCCCAGCACGAGCGCGATGCGCTTGACGCCGAGCGCCTCGGTGAGCAGCCGGTGCTGGCAGGCGACGTTGTCGTGGAGGGTGACGGTGGGAAAGCGCGGGCCGTCGAATGGCGGCGGTGTGTTGCTCGGCGACGACGAGAGGCCGTTGCCGAACATGTTGATCGACACGATGAAGTAGCGCTCCGGATCGAGCGCCGGGACCGCCCTGACGTAACCCTCGTTGCGGACGTGCGTGCCCGTGTAGAAGGTGGGCATGACGATCGCGTTGTCGCCGCGCGCGTTCAGCGAACCCCAGGTCTTGTAGGCGAGCCTGGCTGCCGGCAGCGTGACGCCGGATTGCAGCGTCACGTCGCCGAGCTCGAATATCTCGTGGTCCGCTGCCACGGCGATCGGCCCTCAATAGAGCCGCAAATACTCCTGCACCTCCCAGTCCGTCACCGTCTGGTGGTAGCGCTCCCACTCGTCGACCTTGTAGCGCAACCAGGAGGTCATCATCTGGGAGCCGAGCACCTCGGCCGCAAGCGGGTCGTCGCGCAGGATCTCCGTTGCTTCCAGCAGATGCCGCGGCAGGCGCTGCCCGCCGCTTGCGACGATTTCTTCGTGGGTGAGGTCGTAGAGGTCCTTGTTGAGCGGCTGGCCGGGGTCGATTTCCTGTATCACGCCCTCGACGGCTGCGGCCGTGGTCATGCTGAGGGCGAGGTACGGGTTCATGCACAGGTCGGACGCGCGGTTCTCGATGCAGTAGCGGTTCTGCGGCATGCGCAGCATGGCGGAGCGATTGTTATTGCCGTAGGTCATGTGAGTGGGCGCCCAGGTCACCGTACCGCCCTCGAAGCCGCCGACCCGGGCCACCAGCCCGTTGTAGGAGTTTACGGTCGTGGCGGTAAGGGCGGTGAGCGCCCCGCCGTGGCGCAGCAGCCCGCCGATTGCGTGGTACGCGGCGTCCGACCAGCCGGAATCGTGATCCCCGAAGATATTGACCCCCGGATTGTCGACCCGCTGCATCGAGTAGTTGATGTGCGCGCCCGAGCGCCAGTCGCCGGTGGTGGGCTTGGGCATGTAGGTGGCAAAGAGCCCTTGCTGCTTGGCGACCTCCTTCAGCAGCACGCGCAGGAACACCAGCCGGTCGGCCATGCCGACGAGGTCCGTGTAGCCGAAGTCGAGCTCGAACTGCGAATAGGCGCCCTCGCAAACCACGTCTTTCAGACCCCAGCCGAGGTCCTCGAGGATGTCGATGACTGCGCCGAGGAACCCCATCGAATCGATCGTGTACTCGATGTCGTAGCCGAAGGCCTGCCGTCTCGCCCGCACGCCTTCGCCGGGGAGCGGATCGTTGTCGAATGCCTTGACCGGCTGGCCGTCGTGCCAGCGCATGACGATGAACTCGGGCTCGATGCCGGCGAAACCCATGAACCCCTTCGCCGCGGTGTCGTCGATGACGCGCTTGAGCGCCAGGCGCGGGCAGAGGTTGTAGGGCGCATCCTCCCACCAGAGATCGGCGAACATCCAGGCGCAGGTGCGATCCCACGGGCAGATGAGCAGGGAGTCGAGGTCCGGCACCGGGATCTGGTCGGAGTCTGCCGCGCCGAGCTCGGGCACGAAGGAGATCGAGTGAACGGCGAACTGCGGCCCCTTGCCCATGCACAGGTTCTCGAAGTCGCTGATCGGCACCGGCTTGGTCTTGGGCAGGCCGTGCATGTCGATCCAGCACGAGAAGACGTAGCGGACCCCCGCCTCGAAGAGCCTCGCCTGCTCCTCACGGACGCGTTCGATGTCAGGCAGAGCTTCGGCGAAGCTCGGTGGTGTTGCGGTCATTGGGTGTCTGCCTCCCTGCATGCCGACCGTTGAGATGACGAATCCGACGCATCAACTCGTGAAAATAGAAAATCTGGATTTTGAGTTGACGTATATTGATGATTAATCACATTGTACACGTGGAGTTAAGGATATTGCAACGGCGGCCAGGCCTTTCATCCGGCGGCGCAAGGACCCGACTACATGTCCCGACACACGCTGCAGGCGATTCCGGCGTCGAATGTCGGGGGCGATGCCCCGCCGCACTCATTGCCTCACGACGATTTCAGCAAGCAAGTCATCCCCCTGCTCCGGGATGACGGTCGAGTAGCTCATGACGCGATGGAGCAGAAGCTCGGTTTATCGAACGTAACGGTCCAAAGCAGGGTCGCGCGAACGAAGGCCAAGGCGCGCTCCGCTCAGCGGCGTCATTGATCGGCCCGCGGGGAGGGGCCCAGCCTTGGTGTTAGCGCATCGGCGATATGGACCCGCCCCGCATAGCGGACCACCGGGTCCGAGAGTATCCCGGCCTGTCCGCCTCAGGGTCGGCGTGTCGCGACATTCGTCACCAGGTGGACGAGGCGGTGGGAGCAGGTCGGGTGCGCAGGCAACGCTGGCTCGAATTCAAGCGACCGATCCCCCGCAGGGCCACCGTCGCGCTGGGCGTGGCCGTTTGGGTGATCTTCTTCGCGCTCTGGGAATTCGCCGTTGCCCAGGCCTGGGTCAACGCCAAGTTCATGCCGCCGCCGCATGTGGTGGTCGGCACGCTCTACGAGATGCTGGCCGGCGGCGCCTTCGTCGTCGACATCGGCATCAGCATCTATCGCATTTTTCTGAGCTTCGCGTTGGCCTGCCTGATCGCTGTGCCGCTCGGCATCCTGATGGGCTCGTTTCGCCGGGTCGAGGCCTTCTTCAATCCGCTGGTTTCGGCGTGGCGCTACCTGCCGGCGCCCTCCTTCATCCCGCTCCTGCTGATGTGGTTCGGCACCGGCGACACCCAGAAGATCGCGCTCCTGTTCATCGGCGTGCTGTGGTTCCTCATCACCATCATCATGGATCACGTCAAGGCGGTGCGCGCCGAGCTCATCGAAACCTCCATGACGCTCGGCGGAAGCCGCTGGCAGATCCTGCGCACGGTCGTCGTGCCCGCAGCCATGCCGAACATCGTGGTCGCCATGCGCCAGATGCTCGCCGTGAGCTGGACCTATCTCGTGATCGCCGAGATCGTCGCGGCCACCACCGGCATCGGTGCGGTGATGATGCGCGCCAAGCGCTTCCTGCATGTCGATCAGATCATGGCCAGCATCATCGTGATCGGACTGCTGGGCCTGCTGTTCGACTACCTGTTCCGACTCACCCACCGGCGGATGTTCCGCTACCTGGACGAGCGGGAACGCTGACGTTGTGAGGTAACCGTTATCGAGGGAGATCGAAAACAATGACATTCGCTTGCAGAGCAAAGGCACTTGGAATTGTCCTGGCGGCGGCCGTCTGCGTGACCGTCCTGCTCGGCGTGTCGTCTGCCCGCGTCGACGCAGCGGAGCAGGTCCGCATCGCCGGGCTTACATGGCCAGGCTATGGCTTCTGGTACATCGCCGACGAGAAGGGCCTCGCGCCAGACCTCGAGATCGGCTACGAGGCGATCGAAGATCCTTATCAATCATTCGGATTGATGACGGCCGGGCAGCTCGACGTGGTGTCCAGCACCATCGAGTTCGCGCCCATCGCCACGGAGGCGGGCATGCCGGTCAAGCTGGTTGCCTACGGCAACATCTCCTATGGCACCGACAAGATCGTGGTCGGCCCCGGCATCGAAGGCGCCGAGGATCTCGTGGGAAAAAAGGTCGCGGTTCTCGAGGGCGGCCTGCCGCAGCTCTACCTGGCGATCTGGCTGGAGCAGAACGGTGTCGCCTACGACCAGGTCGAGTACGTCAACCTGATCATGGACGATGCCGCTGCTGCGATGATCGGCGGCGATGTCGCTGCGGCAGAGTTCTGGGACCCCTTCGGAGTCCAGGTTCTCGAATCGCGTCCGGATACCAGGCTCGCCGCGCAGTCGCGCGAGCCCTTCTGGCTCAAGAACGCGCTCATCGCCGACGCACTCTTCATGAACGCCGACTTCATCGCGGAACGCCGGGACGTGGCGCTGAAGACCATGAAGGCGCTCTACGACGCCATCGCCTGGTGGCAGGAGAATCCCGCCGAGGGGAACGAGATTATCGCGCGGCGCATGCAGATGTCGCTCGCCGACGTGGAGCTCGTAATCGGCAAGGACGGCACGGGCAAGGACGGTGGTCTCTACATGTATTCCTACCTGGAGGCCGCGCGGTTTTGCGGCTCGGCTCCGGGTGATCCGCCCTTTGGGCAGACCAATGGCCAGATCGCCGATCATTGGCGCATGACCAACGAGTGGTGGGTCAAGTTCGGCCAGATGAAGGAGACGATCGAGCCGGAGGCGGGAACCGATTGCTCGCTGCTTGCCGACCTCCACGGAGCGGGCTACGGCCAGTAGCAGCCGCTCGGGCATGTGATGCGGGGAGCCGTGGCCTCGCGACCGCAAACGGGCGCGAAGCTCTCCGTATCGCACGTCTCCAAGTCCTTCGACACGTCTTCTGGCGACGTGATCGACGCGGTGGTCGACGTCTCATTCGATGTCGCGGAGAACGAGCTCTGCGCCCTCCTCGGCCCTTCGGGCTGTGGCAAGTCGACGGTGCTGCGCATGGTGGCAGGGCTGGAAGAGCCCACGGACGGCTCCCTGATGCTCGACGGCCAAGAGATTGTCGGGCCCGGCGGCGACCGGGGCATGATCTTCCAGACCTACACGTCGTTCGACTGGCTCACCGTGCAACAGAACGTGGAGTACGGCATGCGCCTCAACGGCGTGCCCAAGGGGGAGCGCAAGGCGCGGGCCGACCACTACATCGAGCTGGTGCAGCTCGAGAAGTTCCGCAACGCCTTTCCCTCGCAGCTTTCGGGCGGCATGAAGCAACGGGTGGCGATCGCCCGGACACTCGCCAACAATCCCGCAATCCTGCTCATGGACGAGCCCTTCGGCGCGCTGGATGCCGAGACGCGCTGGACCATGCAGGAGCTCCTCATGATCATCATGGAGTCGTTGCGGCCGACGGTGCTCATGGTGACGCACGATATCGAGGAGGCCATCTTCCTCGCTGACCGGATCCTCTTCATGACGCGCCATCCGGGGCGAATTCGCGAGGATCTCGAGACCCGGTTCAAGTCCGGCCAGCGCATCCCCGACAAAGAGGCAGTCACCGGCCTCGAGGGATATGCGGACCTCGAGCGGCACATCATGCACATGATGCGCGAGGAGAGCCCCAACCGGGAGCGCCGGGCGTGAGAGCGGGCAGGGGAGCAAGGACGTAAGAGCCCCGATTATTTTCTGCCGCTTACCTGCCACTGTCGCGGACGATGCCGATGATGATTCAGGCACGCTGATCGCCAAAATCGAACAAACGGTCAATTCTTGTTGCTCAACTTTGCTACATCGTCATATCATGTGCGTGTTGGTGATTATTCCGTAAGGATTGGCGCGCCCGGAAATCAAGAGTGCGGGGAGCAAAGGATATGTCCTCTTCCACGCTGCGGCCGGTCCGGGCAGTGACTGCCGACGATGTCCCGCGTCTGTCTTCTCCTCACGACGATCTCAACCAGCAGATCATCCGGCTGCTCCAGGACGACGGACGCGCGACCTATGACGAGATCGGGCTGAAGCTCGGCGTATCGGGCGGAACGGTCCGCAACCGCGTCACCCGGATGCGGGACGCAGGCATGCTCCGCATCGTGGCCGTGGTCGACCCGGTGGCCGTCGACTACGAGTCCG
>JAPPNV010000091.1 GCA_028818565.1 Rhodospirillales bacterium
AAGCGCTGGCCCATGTTGAGGAAGGAGACGGTGGAGAAGCCGGTCATCAGCACGCCGGCGAGCGCGGAGCAGAAGCCGCTCAGCACGTAGACGCCGAGCGTCGTCCAGTCGACCCGCACGCCGGAGAGCCGCGCGACCCGGGCGCTGTTGCCCACCGCGAAGACGCGCCGGCCGAAGGTCGTGCGGTGCAGCACGACGTAAGCCGCACCCGCGAAGACGATGAGGAACCAGGCGGCGGGCGCAAGCCCCGCGAGCCGCTCGGTGAAGAACCAGACCAGCGCCGGCGGCGAGCGCCCGGTGGGGATTCCGCCGGTGAAGATCAGACCGGCACCCTGCATGATGCCGTTGGTGGCGAGCGTGACGACGATCGCGGGCATGCCGAACAGCACCACGCCGATGCCGTTGAAGAGGCCGACGCCGACGCCGATAGCTAGCACCATCGGCACCGCCCAGTAGGCCGGCCCGTCCATCCCGTTGCAGACCGCAGCCAGCACCACGCCGGTGAAGGCCAACGTGTGCGGCACCGAGAGGTCGAGCCCGCCGGTGAGCACCACGGCGCCCTGGCCGAGGCCGAGCACGGCGAGGAAGAGCCCGAGCGTGAGCAACGAGTTAAGGTAGTGGACGCTCACGCTCTCGCCACCGATGACCGCGACCACGAGGATGTAGACCACGACCAGCAGCGTCCAGGCCGGCACCATCAGACGGAGCACATCCCAGTTCTTGGTGGTCCATTGCCAGAGCTGCGGCCCCTTGAGCTCGTCGCTCGCCCGCGGAGTCCAGCTCGTGGCGAGCCGGCCGGTATTGGCCCGCGCGCCGCCGTGGAAGGAGGGCAGGCTGCGGTGCCTGAGCCCCGATAGCTTGAGGCCGGTCACCCGCCAGTACTCGGCGAGCGAGGAGTCGCGCCCGATGGAGGCGCCAATCACCGCCAACAGCAGGATCACCGCCTCGGTGATCGGCATGACGTGTGTCGACCAGTTGAGCACGATCAGCACGTTCGAGATCAGCATCAGCGTGAAGGCCGCGAACACCGTGCCGAGGCAGCCGCCCTCACCGCCGCCGATCCGGGTGCCGCCCAGGATCGTCGCGGCGAAGATGAGGAGCAGCATGCCGCTGCCCACCAGCGGGTCGCCGGAGCTGGTCTGCGCGCTGAGGAAGACCCCGCCCGCGCCGTAGAAGGTGCCGGCCAGCGTGTAGCCGAGGAACTTGGTGCGCGCGACCGAGATGCCGTTGGCGAAAGCGGCATCCTCGTTGCTGCCGACGGCGTAGAGCGCGGTGCCGAAGCGCGAGCGCTTGATGAGCGCCCAGAGACCGAGCGCCAGCAGGATGACCAGGAGCGCGGCGGGGAACCCGTCAGGGATCAGGTCGCCGGTGAAGACCATCGAGAGGCCGTAAGGGATGTAACCGCCCGGGTCCGGCATCAGCAGCAGGTTGAGGCCCAGGATGATGAACATCACCGCCAACGTCACGACCACCGGCTGCAGCCGCATGTAGGCGATGAAGAATCCGTTGATGGCGCCGACCGTCGCCCCGATGCCGAGGCCCGCGAAGCACATCAGGACCTGGCTCCAGAGAGAATCGGTGGTGTGCAGCGCCATGATCACGTTGACCAGTGAGAGCACGGCGCCGCAGGAGAGGTCGAACCCGCCGATCAGGAACACCACCGTCTGGCCCATGGCGGCGAAGGCGAGCGGCCCGGTGTTGGACGACAGGAAATTGATCTCGAAGTAGCTGATCGGGCCGGGGGAGATTACGTCCAGGCAGACGAAGATGCCGATGAAGGCCGTGACCGCGACCAGCAAGCGCCGGTTGCGCGCCAGACCCTGCTGCCAGGAGAGCCGCGGAAGGCGCGAGAGCGGGATGTCGCTCACGGGGCCGCTCCCACCTCTGACTCCGGCTGCGCCCCTGGTGCGGCCTCGGCGCTCTCCTCCGGGCCCTCGGCGCCGAGCGCGTAGCCCATGATCGCCTCCTCGGTGATCTCGCCGCCGATCAGCTCCTTGACCATGCGCCCGCGGTACATGACCAAGACCCGGTCGCAGATGTTCACGAGCTCCGGGATCTCGGTGGTGTAGTAGAGGATGGCGGCGCCGGCCTTGGCGAGCGCGCGGATCAGCACGTAGATCTCGTGCTTGGTGCCGATGTCCACGCCCCGCGTCGGGTCGAACGTGAGCAGCACCTGGCTCCGCGCCAGCAGCCACTTGGCGATGGCGATCTTCTGCTGGTTGCCGCCGGAGAAGGACGACACGGCCTTGTAGAGCGCGCGCGGGTGCACCTGCAGGTCGTTCAGCACCTCGTCCACGGCGGCGGCCTCGGCCTTGCGGTCGATCCAGCCCGCCGCAGCGAAGCGGTCGATGATCGGGATCGAGGCGTTGGCCCCGCCGGTGAGCCTGAGGAACAGCGCTTCGGTCTTGCGGTCTTCCGGCACCATGCTGATACCGGCGCGCACCGCGTCGGCCGGCGACGCGAGCGTGAGCGCCCGGCCGCCAAGCGCGATGGTGCCGCCGTCCACACCGCGTTCGCCGAAGAGCGCCTCGAACAGCTCGCGCTGGCCCATGCCCTGGAGTGCGCCGATGCCCAGCACCTCGCCGGGCCAGAGCTCGAAGGAGAGATCGTCCAGCGCGCCGCCGATGGTGAGCCCTTCGCCAGCGAAAGCCGGGATCGGCACGTCGTCGCGGCGGTAGTTCTCGCGCTCCGGATAGATTGCGCCGAGGGAGCGCCCGATGACGAGGCTGACCACCTCGTCGTCGCTCACCTCGTCGATGCCGTAGGAACCCACGTGCCTGCCGTTGCGAAGCACGGTGAGGCTTCGGCAGAAGCGGCGCACCTCGGCCATGCGGTGCGAGATGAAGACGATCGTCACGCCCTCCGCGTTGAGCGTGTCGATGAGGTCGCCCAGCCAGTCCACGTCGGCGGCGGACAGTGTCGAGGTCGGCTCGTCCAGCAGCAGCACACGGGGCTCCCGCGCGACCGCCTTTGCGATCTCGATCTTCTGGCGCGTAGACAGCACGAGATCGCCCACCAGCGCGTTGGGGTCCACGTCCTCCAGGCCCAGACGGGCGAAGTGCTGCACGACCGCGCGCTTGCTCCCGCGCCGGTCGATCTGGCCTGCCACCAGCGGCTCGTAGGGCAGCAGCATGTTCTGCGTGACGGTCATATCGTCGATCAGGGTCATTTCCTGAAACGCCGTCTGAATGCCGAGCGCGTGGGCACGGGACGGGCGCCCGATGGTCACATCGTCGCCGAACACGTGAATGCCGCCGGCATCCTCGCGGATCAGCCCGGCCAGAATCTTGACGAGGGTGGACTTGCCGGCGCCGTTCTCGCCGATCAGCGCGCGTATTTCGCCCTGCGGAATGGAGAAGGAGACGTCGTCGAGGGCGACGGTCGCATCAAACCGCTTGGAGAGGCCTTCGACCGCAATGGCGGGCGCCGCATCGCTCATGCGTGCCCGCGCGAAAATAAGTGCGCCGGGGCCCCGCTCGGTTCGCGGCCGGCCCCGGCGCAGCAGTCGTCATGGATCATGGCGGACGAGCCGCCGATCCCTCACGTTTCGTCGTCCAGCAATCCTTCGGTGGCCGCGCGGAAGCCGAGCTCGGGCACCTGGGGCGACCAGAAGTCGATGGCATAGTCAGGCGGGACGATGCCGGGCTTGATGGTGTTGCAGCCAGCCGCGAACTCCTCCGCCGTGCCGTTCTCGCAGAGCTTCACGTTGTCCTGCGTGACCTCGACGCCGGTGTACCACCTGAGGTGCGGCACGTCCTCATTGCCGTCGAGAACCTCCATGGCCGTCTTGAAGGTGTAGGACACGGCCCAGAGGCCGGAGCCGATGGACTGGCCCTTCTTGCCGAGCGCGCCTTCGATCCCGGAATCCACCGGCAGCATCTGCAGCCGGTTGCCGTTCGCCGACTCGCCCGCGCACGGGATGATCGGGTTGTCGGGCCACCAGCCGTCCTCCACCTGCATCTGGGAGACGGTGTAGCAGCCGGTCTGCGCCACGATGCCGTCGATTTCGTCCCAGTTCTTGGTGGCCAGCAGCTCGCGCATCTTGAGCCGGGCCTCGGAGTGGCTCCACATGCCCACGAGCTCGGCCAGCACGTTGACCTCGGGATGCCGGGCCACGGCCTGCTTGAAGCCCTTGTGGTGGTCCTCGCCGTAGGAGACGCCGGGCACGCCGGTGATCGCGACGATGTTGCCCTTGCCGCCCATCTGGTCGATCACGTACTGGGTGCGATAGTCGCCGAGGGCGACGCCGTCGATCTTCACGACGTAGGCGCAGGGCTCGGTCACGCCGTTGATCACGGCCACGACCACGCCCTTGTTGCACGCGTTCCTGATGACCTTGTTGAGCGCCGTCGGCGAGATCGGGAAGGCCACGATGGCATCCGCGCCGGCCGCGATCATCGCGTTCATCTGCTGGATCTGCTTTTGCGCGTCGGGGCCCGAGGCCTGGACCCGGAGCTCGACCCGATCGCGGTACTGCGGCGCCTTGGCCATGGCGATGACGGTGTTCTTGGCTTCCGTCTGCCAGGCGTTGCCCACATAGCTCATGCTGTAATAGACGAGGAACTTGCCGTCCTCGGTCTTGGCCTCGGCCTTGTCGGCCGTGACGCCGGCGGCGAGAGCGACGCCCACCCCGGTGGCCATCGCCCAGCGGGCGAGGCGTTTCGTTGCCCTGATTCTCACCTGTCTCCCTCCTCTTATGCTTCGAATTTGAGCGGTTGATCCCCGTCTCCGGAGTGTGCCGCCCGCGGCCGGGGCGAGTCAATTGCGCCCCGTTTCGACCGGCAGCCCAAGATGGGCTACGCTCCCGCGCCAGCGGGGAGGGAGCGGCATGACGGACGCGCGCGACGCCGCCGGGATCGTGGTCGAGACCGACGTCATGGTGAGGATGCGGGACGGCGTGCGCCTCGCCTGCGACATCTACCGTCCCGCCTCGGGCGGGCCGGTTCCGGCCCTGGTCCAGCGCCAGCCCTACGACAAGCGCGTCGCCCAGACTTACGTCTACGACCACCCGGCGGTCTACGCGCGCCACGGCTATGCCGTGGTGATCGAGGACACCCGGGGGCGCTACGCCTCGGAAGGTGAGTTCTACCCGCTGCGCCTCGATGCCGAGGACGGCTACGACACCATCGAATGGTGCGCGGCGCAGCCCTGGTGCAACGGCCGGGTGGGGAGCTTCGGCTTCTCCATCCCTGGCGTGAATCAGCTGCTCGCCGCCGCGCTCAAGCCTCCGCACCTCGCGGTTGCGGTGCCCGGCTTCTACCCGGGCGGCATGTACGAGGGCTTCACGCATGTAGGCGGCACCTTCGGGCTTGCAGCGGTGATGGACTGGGCGCTCATCCTCGCGGGCGACGCAGCGCGGCGGCGCGGAGACAGGGATGTGCTCGGCGCCATCGGTTCGGCGCAGGCGGCGTGCGGCCGCTGGCCGGCGGCGCTCGGGCTCAAGGACATCCCCTTCCTCGAGACGCCGGACCTCATGCCCTTCCTCAAGGACTACGTGGACCACCCCGCCCACGACGCCTACTGGCAGGAGTGGGAGCTCGCGCCCCGGCTCGGGCAGATCGACGTGCCCTGCCTCCACGTCAGCGGCTGGTATGACAGCTTCATCCCGCAAACCATCGCGGTCTACGAGGCGCTGAGCGCCGCCGGCCGGACCGAGCACCGGCTGATCGTCGGCCCCTGGTATCACATCCCGTGGACCCAGCAGGTCGGCGCCATCGATTTCGGCGACGAGGCAAAGAACACCGTCAGCGTCTACGAGCGCGCCTGGTTCGACGCCTGGCTGAAGGACGACCGCTCTGCGCTGGAGGCGCTGCCCCACGTTCGCCTCTTTGTTACCGGCGAAAACCGCTGGCTCGACGCAGACGCTTGGCCGCTCCCCGGTACCGGCTCAGAGCGCTGGTATCTCCACAGCGCAGGCCGCGCCAACTCGCTGAGCGGAGACGGGACGCTGGATCGGGAGGCGCCGGGCGACGAGGCGCCGGACTTCTTCATTTACAACCCGTTCGACCCGGTGCCGAGCATGGGCGGGCATTCCTGCTGCCTGCCGCAGACCGCACCCATGGGCCCAATGGACCAGCGCCCGGTGGAGTATCGGAACGACGTGCTGATCTACACCTCGGCGCCGCTGGATGCGCCCTGTTTCGTCGCCGGCCCGGTCACGGCGCGGCTGAGTGCCGCGACCAGCGCTACCGACACCGACTTCACGGTGAAGCTTTGCGACGTGGAGCCCGACGGGCGCTCGATCAACCTGTTCGAGGGCGTGATCCGCGGCCGCTTTCGCGAAGGCAGAGAGGCTGAGGTGCCGCTGGAGCCCCACCGGGTCTACGAGTTCGCCATCGATGTGGGCGTGATCTGCCACGTGTTCCGCGCCGGTCATCGGTTGCGGGTCGAGGTATCGAGCAGCAACTACCCGGCGTTCGATCGCAACCCCAACACCGGCGGGCCGATCGGCGGCGAGCACGCCTTCGACCTCCTGCCGGCGCACCAGACCGTGTTCCACGATGGGGCCCGCCCGTCATTCATCGAGCTGCCGGTCATCCGGCGCCCCTGACCGCCGAGAGGAGAACCCACCGATGGCCGACGATCGCACTTACCTCACGCCCGCGAGCGAAGCCTGGATGAGCGGCCGGCCGGCCTCGGCAGCGGTCCGGGTCGGCGACCTCCTGTTCCTCTCGGGCCAAGGGAGCCTGACCGACGATGGCAAGGTGACGGCCGCGGGCGACGTTCAGGCCCAGACGCGGAATGCCTTCGCCAGGGCCAGCGCGGTGTTGGAAGCGGCGGGCGCGGGTATCGACGACGTGCTCGACGTGATGACCTTCCACAAGGACCCGCGCACGATGGACGCTGTCTTCGCCATCGGCCGCGAGGTGTTCTCCGCCCCCTACCCGGCGTGGACCGCGCTCGGCATGGTGGGGGCGCACGATCCGGGCCTCGAGGTCGTCGTGCGAGTGGTCGCCCATGTGGGAGCCGGCGAGAAGCAGGGCGTGACCCCGGCGGGCTTCGGCTGGATGGAGGGCCTTCCCGTATCGGCCGCCTGCCGCAAGGGCGATTACCTGTTCACCAGCGGCATCGTGGCCGCCGACGATGGCGGCAACGTGGTGGCGCCCGCCAACCACATGGCGCAGGCGCGCTTCTGCTACGACCGGCTCAAGGACGTGATGCAGGCGGCGGGCGGCTCGCTCGACGAGATCGTCGACATGATCTGCTTCAACCACGACGCCCGCGGCATGGACGCCGCGGTGGACACCTGGTGCAACGAGACCGTCGAGGGGCTGCCCATCGGCGAAGCCACGTCCTACACCGCGATCGGCATGACGGGCCTGCACCGGATGGGGCAGGTGGGCTGCTACCGCGCCATCGCGGACTTCAGCGAAGGTCCCCGGCTCGCGCACAACCTGCCGAGCATCCACTGGCACGACCAGCGTATCTCCGGTGCGAGCAAGAAGAAGAACGGACGGCTGATCGGCATCTCGGGCCAGGTCGCGTCGGACGGGCAGAAAAACATCATCGCCCGCGGCGATGTCGCCTCCCAGGCGCACTACTGCTTCGGCCAGATCCGTGGCGTGCTGGAGAAGCACGGTGCGAGCCTCGACGACATCGTCGAAATCGTCTCGTTCCACAAGGACCCCAGGGCTTGGGAGACCGTGATGGCGGTGGGCGGAGAGCTGTTCCAATCAGGGCGCGGTCCGGCCTGGACCCCGATCGGCTGCACCGGCCTCTACCTCGAAGGCTATCTGCACGAAATCTATGCGATCGCCATGGTGTGAGCGCGCGGACACCTGCCAAGGAGAAACCGATGGTTACGCTTCACAATCCGGATACGGTCGTGGCGCCCGCGTCGTTTTACAGCCAGGCGGCGGAGGTGGGGCCGGGCAAGCGCTGGCTCCATATCTCGGGCCAGGTGGGCGCCGCGCCGGACGGGTCGCTGGCCGACGGCTTCGAAGCCCAGAGCGATCAGGTCTGGCGCAACATCGGGGCCCTGCTCGCCGCCGCCGACATGACGATGGAGAACCTGGTGATCGTGCGGGCGCTGCTGGTGGACCGCGCCCACCTCGGGGCCTACCGGGAGATCAGAGACCGCCACCTGGCGGGCCATCAGGCAGCGTCCACGCTCCTGATCGTCGCGGGCCTCGCCGATGAGCGCTGGTTGATCGAGATAGAGGCGCTCGCCGCCGCCGAAACCTGATCAGGCGTCGTCGCCCGACCCCGCGCCCGCGCCGTTCTCGTTCGAGGTGATGGCGCACTCGGACTCGCGCCACCAGAGCGCTTCCAGATCGTTGACATCAACGCCGCGGTCCCAGATCCGCGCCTTGACCGGGCCGATGTCGGTATCCAGCGTCTGGTCGAGGTACTTGCCCTTGTAGATCGTCGCCCCACTGGTGCACGGCAGCGTATTGACACCCGGCTCGTCGATGGCGACGCCGTGCGGAGCGAGCCTGACGCGCTCCGCCCGCACCGCGACGCAGGCGGCGGCGCCCTTCTCCGCCGGGCCGGCGCCGCTCCAGGCGCCGCTGATCACGTGGCCGCCGATGCGCACGCTGGCCGTGCCGTTCTGCACGCTCTCGATGGTCCCTTCGAGCAGGTTCTCCACCCCCATGAAGTCCGCAACGAAGCGGCTCGCCGGCCGGTCGAAGAGATCGGTGGGCGGCCCTTCCTGCACGATCCGCCCGCGCCGCATCAGGATGATCCGGTCGCTCATGGTGAGGGCCTCTTCCTGACTGTGCGTGACGTAGATGAAGGTGAGTCCGAGCTTCTCGTGCAGGTCGAGGAGCTCCACCTGCATGTCGACGCGCAGCTTCTCGTCGAGCGCGCCGAGCGGCTCGTCGAGCAACAGAATGGCAGGCTCCGTAATCAGCGCGCGGGCCAGCGCCACCCGCTGGCGCTCGCCGCCCGAGAGCTGGTGGACGCGGCGGCCGTACTTGTCGAGGAGGCGGACCAGGGTGAGCGCGTCTTCCGCCCGCTTGCGGCGCTGATCCCTGTCGATACCGCGCACGCGGAGCCCGTACTCGACGTTCTGGCCGACCGACATGTGGGGGAAGAGCGCGTAGTGCTGGAACACGGTGGTGCAGTTGCGCCGCGACGCGGGGATGGCCGAGACATCCTCGCCGTCGATGGCGATGCGCGCGATCCGGGTCGGCCGCTCGAGCCCGGCGACGATCCTGAGCAGCGTCGTCTTGCCGGAGCCGCTCTCGCCCAAAAGGGTGAGGAACTCGCCCCGCCGCGCCGTGATCGACACGTCGTCGAGCGCGACCACATCGCCGAAGCGGTGGGTCGCATGCTCCACCTGCAGGATCTGGTCACCATCGCTGCCGGCGGTGCGCAGCGCGGCTACGTCACTGTTTGCCATCTTTGCCTCCTCCGAAGGCAAGCTTGATCGCGAGGAAGGTCAGCCCGATGCTCACGATCGTCACCAGCGTACTCATCGCATAGATCAGGGGCACGGTCGTGTTGTGCGCGCCCGATTGTATCCACAGATAGAGCGGCAGTGTGTCCTGGCCTGCACGCATGAAGATGCTGAACGGCAGCTCGTTGAACGACAGCAGGAAGCCGAAGAAGCCGGCCGCGAAGATGCCGGGCTTCAGGATCGGCACCTCGATCTGCCAGAAGCGTTGCCAGCGGCTTGCGCCCAAATCCTCCGCCGCCTCCATCAGCCGCGTGTCGAAGCGCGAGGCCACCACCAGCATCGCCAACAAGGCGAAAGGAAATGCCCAGACGAAATGGGCCAGCGCCAGCGACCACACGCCCATCTTCACGTTGATGACCAGCCGGTACCACATGAAGAGCCCGACGCCCGCGACGATGCCCGGCACCATCAGCGGCATGAGGAAGCCGATGAGCAGCGGCCCGCGCCGCTTCACCCGGGGCAGCACCGGCCCCACGATCAGCGCGCCGATCACGCACGCCGCCGAGGTGGCGAAGGCGAGCCCGATCGAGAGCAGCAGCGGATCGCCGACCCGGAAGTTGCTGCCGTAGGCCTCGCCGTCGCGCTGCGCGATGTCGGCGTAGATCACGTCCTCGTACCAGGTGAGCGTCCAGTCGCCCGGAATGCCGGTGAGCGGCTCGCCGCTGATCGAGAGGATCATCAGCCAGACGATCGGCAGATAGAGGATGAAGAGCACGCCGTAGCCGAAGAAGAGGCCGGTGCCCCGCGGCAGGCCGTCCATGAAACGCCGCCAGAAGGGCGGGCGCACCTGCGCGTAGGTGATCGTTTCGGAGGCAGGCACTGTCATCGTCATCGGCGCAGATTCGCGAAGACTTCGTTGAGCCCGCCCACCGGCTTGAGCGCGGCCCAGAGCAGGACCTGGAAGGCTAGCATGATGCCAAGCACCACCGCAGCGAGCGCAGCCGCGACCAGGAAGTTCGAGACTCCGATCAGACTCTGCACCTGGGCGCTCAGCATCAGCACGTTGTTGCCGCCCATGTGCTGCGCCACCACCGTGTCGCCCAGCATCGGGATGAAGGTGAACACGATGCCGGCCACGACGCCCGGCAACGCGAGCGGGAAGATGACGTGCACGAGCGTCCTGAAGCGATTGGCCCCCAGATCGTTGCTGGCCTCGAGGAAGTCGTTGTCGATCAGGCTGATGGAGAGAAAGATCGGCCACACCATGGTGGGAAAGAAGGCGCCGAGAAAGCCGAAGTGCACGGCGAACTCGGAGAAGATCAGCCAGGTCACGGGCTCGTCCACCGCGCCGATCCCGAGCAGCGCCTGGTTGACCACGCCGTTGATGCCGAAGACCGAGCGCCAGACGATGACACGCGCGGCCGGGCTCAGGAAGAACGGCACGGTGAGCGCGGTGAACGTAAGCAACCGCACCATGTTGTTCTTGCAGCCCTTCGCGAGCCAGAGCGCGAAGGGGAACGCGATCATGAGTTCGATAAACGTGATCGTCGCCGCGATGCGGACCGAGCGCGCGAGCAGATCGCCGCCGCCGTAGGAGAAGAATCGCTCGTATTGCAGGAAGGTGGGATCGATGTTGATCCTGATCCCGCGGCCCTGAAAGAACGAGACCAGGATGATGGCGAGCAGCGGGATGACGATGCCGCCGAACCAGACGACGGAGAAGCCCGAGAGCGACCACACCCCTGCCGGCAGGCGCGGCAGCAGGCGGCGCAGGACGTCGTCGTTGGCGGTGAGCGTGGCGGCCATCCTAAGATGCTAACCGACTGGACAGTATCGTATCCGGTCGTTGCACAGCACATTGCTCGCATGCAGTGCGGACCGAGATGCCTACCCCCACCTCACCCCGACCCTCTCCGCCGCCATTCATTTCCCTCAATCGCCGGGCGCTCGCTCCGCGGGCCTGGCTACCGCGCCTCACGGCGCGAGGAGCAGAGAGGGAGAGCAAGCTGGAGCAACCACGTTCCCCCTCCGCCCTGGAGGGGGGAGGGGGACAGGGGGAGGTGGGTGTCGTTCGGGTCAAGGTGATCCGGTCAGGTCGGGTAGTGCGTCAGCCAAGGCAAACGGGCGAGGCCCGCCCCGCCCTCTCGTGCGGCGGGACGGGCTTGGCCCGATAGGGAGCCGAAGTCTAAGCGTTGAGCACGCGGTCCATCTGGGCCTGCATCTCCTGCAGGTTCGACGGCACGGCGCTGAACCAGAAGTCCTCCTTGGCGAACTTGTGCTTCATCTTCGACTGGGCGGCGTCCATGTCGGCCGAGATGTCGCCGATTTCGTTGCGCTGGGCGTATTCGACCGCGAGGTCGGGACGACCGTTGAGATAGCCCCGGAGCGGCGTGATCGTCGAGGCATAACCGCCGCTCAGGAACCAGTCGAGGGCGGTGTAGACCTCCTCGAGATTGCCGCGGTCCTCGACCTGTGCCGGGATGTACGCCGCGTGGAGCCACTTGGTGTAGAACTCTTTGGCGTTGGCGTAGACCCAGTCGCCGCCGGCCTTGTTGGCCTCGCGCACAGCCGGCTCCCAGCAGCGGATGGCATCGACCTCGCCGTTCTTCATGTCGGCGACCTGGTCGTCGAAGATCTTCCAGAAGTTGCGGAACTGACCGGCGTTCTTGCGCTCGATCAGGAAGTCGGCGGTCGCCCGCGCCTCCTCCGGCGAGGGGTTAAGGATGTCCGCCACCTCGAGCTGGCCGGAATTCTTGAGATAGGCGAGCGCCTCCCACAGATAGATGTAGTTGTCGCCCGTGGACGACCGGCCCATGGTTTTCTCGCTCTCGAAGACCAGCGACCAGGAGGCCTCCTCCGGTGGGCGCGGCTCGTTAAGCTTCGCCGGCAGATAACCGAAGCTGTCCGCATTCATGGCGAGCGGCATGCCCCAGACGTTGCCGCCGTCAGGGCTGAGATCACGCACCAGATAGGGGATGCCCTTGATGCTGTCTGGCATCCCGCCCCAGTTGGGGACCGCGCCTGTCTCGGCCTGGATGATGTAGCCGCCGTCGATCAGGCTTTGCTCCACGCCGGAGAGCGTGGAGATCAGGTCGAAGCGGTCGCCGGCGTCGTTGACCTCCACCTCGGTGAGGAAAATGCCGGGGTCGTCCTTGATGACCGTGTCTTCCATTTTGAGGCCCGTGTCGGCCTCGAAACGGGTCCAGTCGCCCGGGATCATGGTGGGCGCCGTGAAGAGCATGCGGATCACGCCCTTCTCCTGCGCCTTGGCCCGGCGCGTGAGGCCCTGCAGCACCGCCGGCGCGCCGGCGATCACTGCGCCGGCCGCTGCGCCCTTGATGAAGTGGCGCCGCGAAAGCGGAAAGTAGAGGTGTTTGCTGTGTTTACCACTGCGCTCGGTCATCAGGTGATCTCCCTGCAATTTTCATTACGCGTGAATGCGCTACCCCGCAAAAGCGGCCGTGCGGGGCCCAGCGGGGAGAGGCATGGTGACCGGTTTGGGCATGCGGAACAAGCCCACGCACCGGCTTGTGTCAGGCGCAGAGTTAGGGTCGCAAAGGACATCCCAGCCGATGGCCTGTGCCGGTGGTACCCAGCACCTTCCTTTGCGTCAGCGAACCGTGCTGCGATCAATTGGTCACCTGGCTCGCTGAGGCCTCCCCTTATCGAACCGCTCTAGCGGATTATTCTTGGTAGGACCAAATTCGCGCTTCAAGTGTCCGTGACAACGCCCAAAATACCGTTGACAAGCCAATTCCCTCACCACAGGATTGCACGTGGATCGATCAATTCAAGAGTCACCAAGTGCCTCGATGCGGTGCTTGACAAGAAATTGGGGAGACTTGAGAGGCTAAATCGACATCGAATAGTCAGCGGCAACTCTTCGCTAGCCGAACTGACCATGATGCTCGATATGCGCTCTTTCGCGAACACTACGCCCCAGAACCGTGGCTCGAGGTGCTAGGGGCGGCCTTGCTGAGGAGGAAGCTGGATCGGGTATGGTGAGCGTTCTCTATCCTGCTGATTTGCCACGAAAAGGCGCCGATTTGAACGAGCATGACGTGGCGTTTGTCGATTACCGGCGATCCTGCGAGCGGCGTTTGTACGCCAGAGTTCGGTACGTTGATTAGGTTGGCCGTGGCTTCGATAAAATGCACTTCATAGCCACGACGATGCCAAGACATTCTCAGCTTCTGCAGAATAGAAAGGGACTAACTCCGGAATTTTTGAAGACCACAAATTTGCGCTGTGTGTTGGAAGAACGCGGCCTCATTTCAGGTTCGCATGGGCGTCTGTCCAAGCGGGGATGGGTGTTTTGATGACGACCGATACCCCGGATATTGTGGTCTTCGACCGCGTGCAAAAGAGCTACGACGGCGAGATCTTGGTCGTCAAGGACCTCAATCTAAGCATCGAGACCGGTGAGTTCCTGACGATGTTGGGTCCCTCGGGATCTGGCAAGACCACGTGCTTGATGATGTTAGCAGGATTTGAGCCGGCTACTCATGGGGAAATTTATTTGAACGATCGGCCGATCAATAAAGTTGCGCCGCATCGCCGAAATATCGGAATGGTCTTCCAGGATTATGCGCTGTTTCCGCATATGACAGTCACGGAGAACTTGGCGTTTCCGCTGAAAGTTCGACGGATTCCGAAGTCCGAGATTGAGGCGAAAGTCAAGCGTGCGCTGAACATGGTTCGCCTGCCGGACTTTGGTGGCCGTCGGCCCGGCCAACTCTCTGGCGGCCAGCAACAACGCGTGGCGGTGGCACGGGCATTGGTGTTCGAGCCTGACCTGGTGCTTATGGATGAGCCTCTCGGCGCCCTGGACAAGAATTTGCGAGAGGAGATGCAGTACGAAATCAAACATATTCACGAAGAGCTGGGCGTTACCATCGTTTACGTCACGCATGATCAGTCCGAAGCGTTGACCATGTCCAATCGTATTGCGGTTTTTAATGATGGTGTAATTCAGCAGTTGGCAAGTCCTAGCGCGCTGTACGAGCAACCGGAGAACGCTTTCGTTGCGCAGTTTATCGGCGAGAATAATCGTTTGTGCGGCAAGGTTAATGCCATTGAGGGGCAGCATTGCCAGGTGGATTTGGATGGCGGCGGCACCGTTCGCGCCCTCAATGTGAAGGTCGAGGGAGCGGGCACACGCACGACCCTTTCCCTCCGTCCCGAGCGCGTTATCGTCGCGTGCCAGGACGGGGAGGTGGATAACTCGATCGTCGGGCGGGTGGAGGAGCTGATTTATTTGGGGGACCACATCCGCGCGCGCTTGTCCGTTGCGGGAACTGACGAGTTCGTTGTGAAGATTCCGAATACAGATCGACATGCAGCATTGCGCGAGGGAATGGACGTCAACCTGGGCTGGGCTGCAGAAGATTGCCGGGCGCTGGACGCTCCGGTTGACGCAGCCCGGCCCGGTTAGAGCAGATCAAGACGCATCGGTGTTGCCGATGCGAGACTTGAGAACCCGCCGGTGTGTCCGGCAAACGAGAGGAGAGCAACCAAGATGAGATGGCTATTGAGCACGACTGTCGTCGCCGCCGGCGTCGCGTTGGCGGCCGGGAGCGCCCAGGCACTCGACCTTACGATCGTGTCGTGGGGCGGCGCCTATACGGCGAGCCAGCAGAAGGCCTATCACGACCCCTATATGGCGGCCAATCCGGACATCAACATCATCAACGACGACAACGCCGCCGAAGGGCTGGCCAAGGTAAGGGCCCAGGTCGAGTCCGGCAACGTCACCTGGGACATCGTCGACATGGTGGCGGCCGACGCGATCACCGCGTGCGACGAAGGTTTGATCATGGAGATCGATCCGGACACGTGGCTGGCGGCGGCGCCGGACGGGACCCCGGCGTCGGAGGATTTCTTCGCCGGTACCCTGTCACCGGGTGGCACCAACTGCTTCATCCCGCAGATCGTCTACTCCACGACCTTCGGCTATCGCA
>JAPPNV010000274.1 GCA_028818565.1 Rhodospirillales bacterium
GCGCTCCGTCACCTCCTGGACCAGATGAAGCGGCACGAGCCTGGGCGGCTTCACCCAGAAGAAGGAGTTGCCGTAGCCGTCGGGCACGGATTGGCGCGCGATCTCGATGATGTGGCGAAAGCCGGCGGTGACAAGCAGGCCGAGCCCTTCGAACCGGTGCTCCAGAACGGCATTCGTTGCCGTCGTGGTGCCGTGCAGGATCTGGCTCAGTTGTGCGTCGTTCCCGCCGACGATCTCCTGAATTCCGTTGATCAAGCCGCGGCTGGGGTCGTCGGGTGTGCTCGGCGTCTTGATGGCGAGTTGCACGCCCGTCTTCTCGTCGATCGCGATGACGTCCGTGAACGTTCCTCCGGTATCGATGGCGATTCGCAGGCTCATAAACTCTCCTGTCCCGCGCGGACGACCCTGGACATCCGATCGAGGCCGGCGGGGCTAGCCACCGTTACCGGCGCGGCCAGCCTCGATCAAGGCGAGAATCATCTCCGGCTTGAGCGGCAGCGTCGTGATCTCGACGCCGAACGGAGCGAGAGCGTCGCAGATGGCGTTGGCGAGCGCACCCGGCACGGGTCCCGGCCGGCCTTCGCCCACGGCGCGGACGCCCATGGGATGGTCCGGACACGGCGTCGGTGAGTGGCCGACTGTCACGGTCGGGACATCCGCCGCAGAGGCGAGCCGGTAGTTCTCGAAGTCCGCCGTCAACTGTTGGCCGTACTCGTCGTAGAGAAACTCTTCGAACATGGCGTTGGACATGCCCTGCACGACGCCGCCTTGCACCTGCCCCTCGACGACGATCGGGTTGATCACCGTGCCCACATCCTCGCAGGTGGCGTAGTCGAGGATCGTGAACTGGCCGGTCTCGATATCGACCTCGACCTTGGCGGCCTGCGCGGTGAAGCAGATCATGGGCTTGGGCGCCTCGAAATAGGCCGTGTGCTCGAGCCCCGGGTCCTCGCCGGGCGGCACGTTGATCGACCCCATGACGATGCGATCCGCGAGCGCGGCGAAATCGCGACGCACGTTGTCGTCCTTCTCATAGATGATGGCGCCGTCTCTGAAGCTGAAATCGTCGGCGCTCGCACCCTCCAGCCCGTGATCGTGGATCATGTAGCGCGCCATCTTGGCCTTGAGCGCGGAGGCGGCTTCGGCGATCGCTGCGACGGTATAGGAGGCGCCGCGCGCGCCAATGGTGCCTGAGCTGAGAGGTGTGGTGCCGGTATCGCCGTGCCGCACGCTCACGTCATCGGGATGAATGCCGAATGCGTCCGCAGCGACCTGCGCCATCGTGGTCTCGTGGCTTTGGCCCTGCGGCGCGTCGCCCTCGAAAATCGCGACCTTGCCGCGCGGGTCTATGCGCATGGTGACCACGCCGTAGCCCGGCTGGTTCTCCAGAGGCACGAGAACGTCCGACGGAATGCCGGAGAACTCGGCGCCACAGGCGAAACCGATCCCGATGTAGCGCCCCGAGGTACGGGCCTCGTTCTGCCATGCGCGAAATCCGGCGAAGTCGAACCTCTCTAGCAGCGCATCCCACGCCCGCACGTAGTCGCCGCTGTCGTGATGCACCCCGGTCACGCTGGTAAAGGGAAACTCGGTGACCAGGTTCTTGCGCTTCAGCGCGGCCGTTTCCATGCCGAGCCTGCGCGCCAGCATATCGAGCCCGCGTTCCAGCGCGAAGCGGGTCGGCAGCGCCCCGAACGAGCGCGAGGGGCTCAGGCAGGTCTTGTTGGTGACCGCGCAGCGCAGCTTGATGTCGGCGTGCCCGATGTCATAGGCGTTGGGCAGCATGACCGAGCCCAGCGAGGGCATGACGAAGCCCCAGTAGACCCCCTGGCGCCCGTCGCCCACGTCGCCGATGCCGCGATTGCGGAGGGCGAGGATGCGCCCCTCCTTGTTCGCCGCTATTTCGAGATCGTGGATCTGGTCACGCTCCTGGCTGACCGTCATCAGGTGCTCTTCGCGGGTCTCGACCCAGCGCACCGGCCGCCCGAGCTTCCGCGCGAGATGACAGACCACGACGTGCTCGCGGTAGAAGGGCGCCTTGACGCCGAAACCGCCGCCCTGGTCGCGCGGCGCGATGACCCGAACCTCGGCGGTGGAGAGTTCAAGGAGATCGGCAAGGGCGAGGCGTTCGATGTGGGGGCGCTGCGTCGTCAAGTGGACCGTCAGCCCGTCGGCCTCGCTCCAGATCGCGAGCGCGCCCCGGGTCTCGATGGGGCAGACACCGCAGCGCTGGGTGTGGAAGCGCTGCTTGAGCACCACGTCTGCCTTCGCGAACAGTGCCTCGACCTCGGCGTCATTCTTGGCGATCTGATCCGGGTCGAAGCCGCCGGTGTAGCTCGTGGCGAAGATCTCGTTGTTGTCCCAGTCGTCATAGACCCGCGGTGCGCCGTCGCGGAGCGCTGCCTCGGGGTCGGTGACGACGGGGAGCGGCTCGTAGTCGACCTCCGCGGCGGCAGCGGCGTCTTCGGCGGCATACTTGTCGTCGGCCACGATCGCGGCGAGCGGCTCGCCGTGCCAATAAACCTCGTCCACCGCGAGCGGCCAGTACTGCCGGTAGTTGGCGGCGAAGGCGGGGATCAGCACCGGAATCTTTTGGCCCTGCATCTCCGTCGAAAGTTCGGCGCCAGTGATGGCTCCGACTACGCCCGGCATTTCGAGCGCCGCCGCCAGCCGGATCTCCCCGATCTTGGCGTGGGCATGGTCTGAGCGGACGAAGCAGAGGTGCAGGCAGTCGGGCACGCGCACGTCGGCCAGGTACTCGCCACGGCCGGTGAGCAGGCGCGCGTCCTCACGGCGTTCCAGCGAACGGCCGATCCAGCCTGTCTCTCCGATCGCGGTCATCGGTCGGGCTCGGTCCCGGCCGGTGGCGGCACCGGCTTCACGCCGTGGCGCACGGCGGAGGCAGCGAGGATGGCCTCGACGATGTGGCTGTAGCCCGTGCAGCGGCAAAGGTTGCCGACCAGGGCGCGGCGCACCTCGGCTTCGCTCGGATTGATGTTCTCCTTCAGGAACTCGGCCGCATTCATCAGGATACCGCTCGTGCAAAACCCGCACTGCAGGGCGTGATAGCGGCTGAACGCCTGCTGCAGGCGGTTCAGGTTGTCCCGGCTGCCGAGGCCCTCGATCGTGGTGACCTCCTTGCCGTCCGCCTGCACCGCAAGCTTCATGCAGGACTTGTGGGCGCGGCCTCCGATCTGCACCGTGCAGGCCCCGCAGCGCCCCTCGTAGGTGCAACCGATATGTGTGCCGGTGAGGCCGCAGTCGTCGCGGATGAAATCGACGAGGAGGAGGCGGAGCGGCACGGTTCGCGTGTAGGCCGTGCCGTTGACGGTGACCGTGATCGTCTTCTCCACGGCCTTATCCTCCCGTCGCGCGGGCATGGGCCTCGGCCAGCACGTCGCGGCCGAGGGTGCGGATGAGCACCTTGCGATAGTGGGCGCTGGCGAGGTGGTCGGTTTGCGTTTCGATGGCTTCGGCTGCTGCGCTCGCGGCCTCGGCGAAGACTTCGGGCGTCCCCGGCCGGCCGCGCAGAACGTCGCCAATGCCATCGAAACGCTGGGCAGTCGGCAGAATTCCGCCGACGCTGAAGCGGACGTCGGTGCAGACCCCCGCCTCGTCGACCTCAATCAAGGCCGCGATGCCAATAATCGGCAAGCTATCGATTGTTCCGCCGTACTTCCGGTAAGCGCTCGCGACGCCGCGATACTTGGGAGCGGGGAAGTTAATCTCGACCAAAAGCTCGTCGTCGCGCCGTGCGGTCTCGAGCGGCCCGATCAAGAACTCGTCGATTGGCACAGTGCGTTCGCCATCGTCCAGCGAAACAAGAACAAGCGTCGCGTCGAGGCAGAGGCAGACGTTCGGCATGCACGAGGCAACGTAGTTCCAACAAAGGCTGCCGCCGATGGTGCCGGCGTTGCGCACCTGCCGGTCGCCCACCGTCGCCGCCGCGTCGCCGATCGCCTGCATGGCGCCGTGCAGAGCCGTAGTAACCGCCAGCTCGCGGTAGCGGGTCATGGGGCGCACGGTCACGCCACGCGGCCCCTTGGCGAGGCCGCGGAGCTCCTCGACCTCGTTCAGGTCGATCAGCGCAGGCGGCGTCGCCAATCGCGCCTTCATCGCCTGCATGAGGCTCATGCCGCCGGCGATGAAACTGGAGTCATCCCCGGCTTCGGCGCGGCAGTGGAGCGCCTCATCGATGGTTCGCGGCGCGAAATAGGCCTCAATCGGTGCTGGATACATGGTGGCTCGCAGACTATGCTGAATCCCTGGCGGATGAAAGAAGAAGTGCCGCAATCTAACGGTCGGGCTGTGAAGCCTTCGTGACAATAGGAAGCAAATACGGAAGGGAGTGTATCGATGAAACTTAAGATAGTCGGAGCCGCATTCGTTGCCGCGGCACTTCTCGCGCTGACCTATTCTGCTGCCGAAGCGCAAGTAAACATCGAGGGAGAACCGAAGGTCGCTTTCATTTACTTTAACGTGAAGGACGATGGCGGCTGGGTGCAGGCGCAAGAAGAAGCGCGCGTCAGCCTTGAGGCCGATACCGGAATCCATACCGCTTATACCGAAGGCGTTGAAGAAGTCGCGTCGAAGCTCCGCGCGGTTGTGGAGCGCTATATCAGGCGGGATTACAACATCATTGCGGCCTCGGCTTTCGGCTATAACGACGCCTTGCTCGAGATCGCCAAGGAAAATCCCAACATCGCGTTCTTCAATACGCCTGGCACCGTCAGCGCCGATAACCTGGAAGGCTATTACGCGCGCACGTACGAGAGCCAGTTCCTCTGCGGCATGGTGGCCGGCGCCCTGACCAAGACCAACAAGATCGGCTTCGTCGCCGCCGTGCCGATCTCGGTCACGACCTGGAACGTCAACGCCTACGCGCTCGGCGCCCAGCTCATGAACCCCGACGCGATCGTCCACGTCATCTACACCAATGCCTGGTATGACCCGGTCAAGGAACGGGCCACCGCACAGGCGCTGCTGGAGCAGGGAGTGGACTTCCTGGGCCAACACCAGGATACGCCATCGACCCAGATCGTGGCTCAGGAAGCCGGCGTTCTGTCGACCGGCTACCATCGGGACATGAGCGAGTATTCGACCGCCACGCAGTGCTCCTCGGTCTGGGCCTGGGCGCGCTACATCACGCCGACGGTTCAGGCGATTGTCGCCGGCGACTGGAAGAGCAGCGGGATTCGCTTCCTGGGGATCAAGGACGGCGGCACCGATGCCGTCTGCTGTGGTCCCGAAGTGCCGGAAGACGTCGCGGCCAAGGTGATGGCGGTGCGCGAAGAGATCGTCAGCGGCGCACGCCACGTGTTCCAGGGCCCGTTCTCGGACCAGGACGGCAATGCGGTGGTCGCGGCAGGTGAACAACTCGACGACGGCCAGATTTGGGGCATGAACTATCTGGTGCAGGGTGTCGTCGGCGAGCTGCCGCAGTAGGCTGCCGCAATAACAGGAGCGCTTCCTCCGAACGGAGGTCACGACGGCCTCTCGCGCCGTGTCAGAAATGCCGGGAGGCCGTTGTGGCGCCATGGTGTCGATAGGGGCACGGGATGGCTCATGCCCTGCAGATGACGGACATCGTCAAGTCCTTCGACGGCCGCATGGCGCTCGATCGCGCGGAGTTTTGTGCCGACTGGGGCGAGGTCCACGGTCTGCTCGGCGAAAACGGCGCCGGCAAGACCTCGCTGATGAACGTGCTGTGCGGGCTCTACCGGCCCGACGCCGGCCGCATGAGCATCGACGGCGTCGAGCACCGCATCGAGGGACCGTCCCATGCGCGCGCGCTGGGTATCGGCATGGTTCACCAGCACTTCAAGCTGGTGCAGCCGTTTACCATCGCCGAGAACGTGATGCTGGCTAACCCGCAGAAATCGTGGCGAAAGGGCGTTGCCACGGTATCGGAGGGCATCGCGCGCCTATCCGATGAACTCGGCTTCGAGATCGATCCTGCAGCCCGGATCGATCGCATATCCGTTGCCGAGCAGCAGCGCGTCGAGATCGTCAAGGTGCTCATGGGAGGCGCACGCCTCTTGATCCTCGACGAGCCGACCTCGGTGCTGACCGACGAGGAGGCGGCGCGGCTGCTGCGCACGATTCAGGCGCTCGCCCGCCGCGGCGCCTGTGTCATCCTGATCACGCACAAGTTGCGCGAGGTGTTGGCCCACGCGGATCGGGTCACGGTCATGCGCAGCGGCCGGACCGTTGCTACGGTCGCTGCGCGGGGCACGAGCGCTGCCGACCTCGCCCGCATGATGGTGGGTGATGCACCGGTCGACGACACCGAACCCGGGCAGAGCGGCCCCGTGCGCCTCGAGATCTCCGACCTCACGGCGCGAAGGGACGATGGCGTCAGCACCGTTCGCGGCTTGTCGCTGACCGTTCGCAGCGGCCAGATCTATGGACTCGCCGGCGTTGGCGGCAACGGCCAGACGGAGCTGGCGGAGGTGTTGATGGGCGTCCGCGCGCCGGAGACAGGACACATCGGGCTGGACGGGTCCGACATTACAGCGCTCCATCCCAAGCGACGCCGTGCGCTCGGTATTCGCAACGTGCCGGCGGACCGCTCCGCCTACGGCCTCGCCCAGGAGCTCTCGGTCGGCGACAACTATGCGTCGACCCGGCTGGGTAGCGGGTCGTTCGGAACCCTCGCCTGGGTGTCGAGACGCACGATCGGGGCGCAAACGAGCGCCGCGCTGAAAGACTTCGAGATTCAAGGCGCCGCCGTCGATACCAGCGTTCGTCTGCTCTCCGGCGGCAATGCCCAGAAACTCGTGCTCGCGCGCGAGCTGCATGGGGAGCCCGCGGTGATCGTGGCCCATTCGCCGACCCACGGCCTCGACGTGCGTGCCTGCGCGGCGGTTCACGACCATTTGCGCGCAGCGCGGGATTTCGGCGCCGCCGTGCTCTTGATCAGCGAGGATCTCGACGAGGTTCTCAACCTCTCGGACGTCGTCGGTGTCATCAACCGCGGCGCCATTGTCGGCGAGTTGGGGCGACCGGCGGATCGCCATCGGGTTGGCGAGTTGATGCTCGGACATGCCTAGTCGAACGCTCGCTGTCGGCCGAGTCAGTCTGGAGGTACGTCAGGGCATCGAGCTCTGGCTGCACGGGCTGATCGTGCTCGCGTCGATTGTTGTCGGACTCGGGGTTTCTGTCCTCTTGCTTGTCGTTTCCGGCATCGATGTCTCGAACATTTTCGAAGAATTCATCGTCTTCACGTTCTTCGACAGCGCCGGTCTTGCCGACGTATTGCTCGAGTGGGCGCCGCTAATTCTCGTCGGTTTATCTGCCGCAGTCGCCTTTCGCGTCCAATTCTGGAACATCGGTATCGAGGGACAATTCGTGTGGGGTGCCATCGGCACTACCGTGGTGATGATCTACGACATCGGCCCCGGTTGGATCCAGATCTACCTGATGTTCTTGGGCGGTATTATCGGGGGAATGGCGTGGATTGCCGTGCCTGCGTTTCTCCGGCTGCGCCTGCAAGTCAACGAAATCATCTCGACGTTGCTTCTCAACTATATTGCCGCTTTATTCGTACTGAATCAGCTGTTCGGCGCCTGGCAGGACCCGGCGGCGGTCTATTACAAGACAGCGCAGTTCGCTGATTATCAGCGCTTGCCGCTCATCGGTTGGGGCCAGATTCACGTCGGCCTCTTCATCGCTCTCGCCGCGGCTCTCATCGTCTGGCTGGTTACCGAGAGGAGCCGATTTGGCGCCTACATGAAGTTCGTCGGCAGCAACCCCGGCATGGCGCTGGCGTCCGGGATTCCGGTCACGCTCACCATTCTCGTAGCCGTGATGCTCTCGGGCTCGCTGTCGGGGCTTGGAGGGTACCTGGTCGCGTCGGGTCAGGAGTACGCGCTGACGATCTATGTTGCCATCGGCTATGGCTTCTCCGGCATCGTCATCGCCTTTCTCGCGCGCAACAACCCGGCGGCGGTCGTCGTCGTGTCGTTCCTGATGGCCGGGCTCTATGTCGGCGGTGAGAGCATCCAGGTTTTCTATGGTTTGCCCGAGGCGTTGATCGGGCTCATCCAGTCGATCATCGTGATCTGTGCAGTGGGCTCGGAGTTCTTCGTTCGCTACCGCGTACGCTGGATGCGCTAGGCATGGTCGAGTTCATCGTCAATTGGATCGCGTTCACGCCGGTCTTCGCCGTGCCGCTGATGCTGGCGTCCATCGGGCTCATCATCAACGAGCGCGCGGGCGTGATGAATCTCTGCGCCGAAGGGATCATGCTCGTCGGCGCCTTCGCGGGCGTGGTCGTCTATATCGAAAGCGGCAACATCCTCGCGCTCGGAACCCTCGGGGCCATCGCCGCGGGCCTCGTTGTCTCGGCTCTCTTCGCCTTCATGGTTGTGACGATGCGCCTGAACCAGGTCGTGGCAGGCATCGCCATCGTCTTCTTCGCCTCGGGCCTCACCGGCCTCATCGGTAATCCCTGGACCGAACGGGCGGTCGAAGGCTTCACCAAGGTGGACATGGGGGTGCTGTCGACCATCCCCGTGCTCGGCAAGATCGTGTTCAGCCAGGACCTGATGGTCTACGCGAGCGTCCCCATCGTCTATTTCGTCTGGCGCTTTCTCCACCGCAGCATTCCGGGAATGAAGCTCCGCGCTGTCGGCGAGAACCCGCAGGCTGCGGATGCCGCCGGCGTCAGCATCGAATTCATGCGCTTCGGTGCGGTGGTAACGGGGGGCGCGCTGGTGGGACTCGCGGGCGGTTATCTGGCGCTCGCGGCGTCGAAGATCTGGGTCGAGGACATGACCCACGGGCGTGGCTGGATCGCCGTCGCTCTGGTCATCTTCGCGCGCTGGCGGCCGGGACGCGCCGTGCTGGGCGCGCTGCTGTTCGGCGGGATCGAGGCGCTGATCCCACGCATTCAGGCGGTGGGACTGGCGGTGCCGCAGTACCTGTTGTTGATGATGCCCTATCTCGTGACGCTCGCGGTTCTCACCTACGTCGGCCTCGTTTCGCGCACGGGCTCGGGCGCGCCCGGCGCACTTGGCCTACCCTACGTACGCGAGGATCGGCGATAGGTGGCCGGCAGCCGCGCGGCCTGCCCCGCAGCTGGACTACAGGGCCTAACTCGAACCGGTCGCGAGACTGAGTGCTGCCCCGCCGGCACCATCCTGCGCCGGCGGGGCGGTAAGAAAATGCTCTTCAAGCAGCGAGGAAGCGGTTCCACTCCTTGATGAAGAGGGTGATGTTGCGCGGCCAGATCATCCAGTAAGCGATGTTCGACTGGCGCCGGAGCTTGGGTCCGGTGTCGCGCCCGCGGCCCTCGTACCACTTCAACCACGCCTCTTCGGTCATGTAGTTGCGCGCGGTGTCC
The DNA here is from genome assembly GCA_028818565.1 of Rhodospirillales bacterium. Classification (GTDB taxonomy): domain Bacteria; phylum Pseudomonadota; class Alphaproteobacteria; order UBA828; family UBA828; genus WTGU01. Next base: position 9,347 of record JAPPNV010000274.1, read on the forward strand.
GGGCAAGGCGAATAGTAGCCCTGCTCGGCATCCGCCGCGCCGCGCCAGCCTTCGAGGCACCAGTCCATGTAGGCCATGGCGACCTCGGGCTGCGGCGCCTCGCTGGAGAGGCACATGCCGTAGTACCAGGCTCCGGTGCCCTCCCAGACGTCGACATAGAAGCAGGGGATGCCGCGCTTCTTCACGTCCTCGATCACCGGATTCCAGCAGTCGATGCCCCAGACCTCCTCGGAGGCGAGCAGGTTCACCGCCTCGCCGTAGTTGGTCCAGAGCGCGCGGAAGACGCCGTCCTGCTTGGCGCCAATCAAGAAGTCGATGACGTTCTTGAGTTCGTCCGGCTCGAGATCGCCATAGCCTACCGTGACCGGGTCCATCTTGCGGTTCTTCACCAGGTAGCTCGCGCAGCGCGGCGGGCCGATCAGGTCCTCGTTCTGGATCGAGACCTTGCCCCGCACGTCCACGTCGCGCCACTGGCCCTCGTAGAGCACGCCCAGTGTGTCCGGCGTCAGCCGATCCGTCTGGGTTTCGGCGAACTTGTGCGGGAGGATGCCGAGCGCATCCATGTTGTAGATCTGTGGCAGCATCCCGAACGAAGTGCGGCTCTCGTCCCAATAAACCATCTCGACCGGCCACCCGCTGGTGTGGTCGGCGCCGACATGGGCTGGGTCGGTAAAGAGCGTGTCCGCGAACTCCCAGTTGGTGATCTTCTCCGCCGGGATCGGCGCGATCGTCTCCGCCTCCCGGAGCGCCGGCACGCGGAAGGCGTTGGTCTCGATCATCGAGAACGTATCGTATCCGCCGGTAATCCATTTCTGGACCGAATCGGCGAGGCTCGCGACCTGGCCCGTCACCTGGAGCCCGCCGCTCATCTCCTCGAATTTCTTGAAGAAGCGCTCCTGCGCGGAGACCCCGGTGCCGATGAGCTGCATCGGCTCGTCCTGGGTGATGCCCGCAACCCGGTCGGAGAATGCGGCCTCGGCCTCGCTGGCGCCCAGGCCCGCCGCAGCGACAACGGCCGTTGCACCCGCTGCCGCCATGAACTCGCGCCGGTCGAGCCCGGCCGCCGTGCGCGAGCGTGTATCCGCGTCGTCGCAGAACTTCTCGTGCCTCTTGTCAAGGTGTCCGCTGTCCATCTCTGCCCTCCCTGGTGCAGTGGCGCAGCCCGGTTCGCACCGGGCGGCCGGTGGTCACTCGGCGGCGGCTCTGCCGGCCGGCGCCTCAGTACCGAACTGCTGCAACATCCCGGTAAAGGATTTCTGCTCCGGGTACCTGTAGGTCTTGTACTTGCTCGTCTTGCGCCCGATCTCGACGATGGCCTCGGCCATCTTGGTGGCGCACACCACCCCGTCGAGCACCGGGATGCCGAGTTCGGCCTCCAGCCCGTCGGCGAACTCCGCGAAGCCGGCACAGCCGAGGCAGATTGCCTCGGCATCGTCCTCGTCGCGGGCGCGATAGCATTCTTGCCGCAGCTTCTCGAGCGAGCCCTCGTAGTCACGCTCAACGTCGAGCACGTAGACCGGCGAAGTGCGCACGCTCACCCTGTGGCTGAGTCCGTAGCCTGCGACCATGTCCTCCACCGGCACGCGGAAGCGCGGGATGATGGTGACGATCGCGACACGCGCTGCGAGCTGGCAGGCCAGGTAGAGCGATGCTTCGGCGATCCCGATCACCGGCTTGTCGGTCATCTCGCGCGCGGCATGCAGGCCGGGGTCGCCGTAGCAGGCGATGATATAGGCGTCGAAGCCCTGCTGGTCGCCCTTGCGAATCTCGTTGAGGATGCCGGGCACACACAGGTATTCGTCGTAAAAGGATTCGATCGAGGCCGGCGCGTAGTCGGGCGTCACCGCCACGACCTCTGTGCCCTCCCGCGCCACGGAGCGTCCGGCCACGGCATCGGCGTCGGTCATGTCCTGCGACGAGTTGGGGTTGATGATCATGATTTTCATGGTGGCTGCCTCCCCATCGAAGCCGAGGCCCTCAGCGGCCCACGCGGCCAAATCCTTGCCGAAAGCGTACAACCGCGTCCGCCGCCGAGTCTACCATTGGCCCGACCAGTTCCACCGACCAAGTTGAACCCGATCAGTAGCCGCACCAGCTGCGGGCCAGAATTTCGTAAACCTCCGCCGCCTGCTCGACATGTGCGACCGGGCAGTATTCGTCCGTCTGGTGCGCCATGTGCATCTCGCCCGGCCCGAGGATGACGGTCGGCGGGCGCCCGTACGCCGGGGTCAACGCCGAGGCGTCGGTGAAGTAGGGCGCGCCGCGCGGCTCGATCTTCTCACCGAGGACCCGCTCCATCACCGCGTAGATTTCCTGCATCCACGGATGGGTGTGCGGGGTGTGCACGCCGCCGCAATCGACCACACGGGCGATCTTGTTCTCGTCGCCGAGGTACCCCTCCAGGCCCGAGAAGATTTCCGCGTGGTTCTGTTCGGGCAGCGTCCTGATGTCGATGGTGAACTCGGCGTGGTCGGGCACCGAGTTGAGGTTGAGCCCGCCCTGCATGGTGCCGACGTTGAGAGTCGACCGGCCCAGCAGCTCGTGGGGCATGACGTTGAAATCGAACTCCTCGAGCTTGGTCACCGAGCGCGCCGCCTTGTAGAGCGCGTTGTCGCCGTGCTCGGGCATCGAGCCGTGGGCTGTGATGCCTTCGGTCTCCACCCTGAGCCAGAGCGCGCCCTTGTGGCCGAGAATCGGGTAATTCGAGGTCGGCTCGGCGATGACGATGGCCCCGGCCTCGCCCAGCGCGCCGACCTCGGCCAGATGATAGGAGCCTTCGCAGCCGGTCTCCTCGCCGGCGCAGATGGCCATCACCATGTCCGCCTCGCCGCGCTTGTCCTCGGCCGCGAGCTTCAGCGCGACATGGACGAAGGCGGAGATGCCGGCCTTCATGTCCGTGGTGCCGCGGCCAAAGAGCTTGCCGTCCACGATGTCGGCACCGAAGGGATCGACCGACCACTCCTTGGCGCCGAGCGGCACCACGTCGATATGCCCGCCGAAGCAGAGCGGCTTCTTGCCGTTCCCGCCTTCGCCGCGCAGCACCGCGACCAGGCTCGTCCGCTCCGGCGCAAACTCGTGGTAGGAGACCTCAATCCCCGCCGCGCTCAGCAGGTCGCCCAGGTAATGGGCGCACTCCAACTCGCGGCCAGGGGGATTGCGGGTGTCCATGCGGACGATGTCGCGGGTGATGTCCAAGGCGGAGGGGATGGACGACATGAATGGGGCTCCTTCTCCCTGGCGGCGCTCCGCCAGTATGGCCACGCGGCTGCGCAGGGTCCAGATGGGGCAGGGCGCACGAGGCGGTCGGGGTTGAACATGTTGGCGGTCGAGTCCGCGATCGTGAGCGGCCCGGGCACGGTGATCTTGACAGGCATTTGTGTCGCCGCCTGCGCGCCCTCCCAATCACGCACCAGGAACGGCTCGCGCGCCGCGACCGGGCCCGTGAAGGTGGGAACTTCGGCGGTCCAGGTGCCGTTCCGCATGGTGCTGAGCGGCACGGGCGAACTCCAAGTGACCTGGCTCGGCACCGAACCCGGAATCTGATGGGTGGACCGGCTATCTCTCTCCGCCTGAATTTAATACCGCACCATGTTGCGGAGTTACCTTCGAAGAAACCCGGTCACGGTCTCGACGAATTTCTGGGGATGCTCCACCTCGGGCAAATGCCCGCAGTCCTCAAAGACGCTGAGCGACGCGCCGGGGACGCGCCCATAATTCTTCTCGATCACTTCGATGGGCGCGCGGATGTCCTGCCGGCCGCTGAGGAAGAGCGTCGGCACCGCGATGGTCTCGGGCCGCATCCGCACCGCCTCGTCGTCCACGTGGTCGATCATGCTCTGTCCGTAGGCGAGATAAGCCGGCAGCCGGTCAGGCTGGGCATAGACCGTGACCTGCATCAGCGCGATGTCGGCGGGCGAGCGCTCGGGGTCGTGACAGATGCGGCCCATGCGATCGATGCACGACTGCCAGGTCACGTCGGTCATGGCCGTGGTTCCGTTGGCCATGGTCGCCCTGATCGTCTCCGGCGGCAGCTTGCCTGAGTCGGAGACGGGCGTGTGCAGGCCGTCGATGATCAGCGCCGTGATGCTCTCGGGCCGCGCGGCGTAGAGCAGCGGCGCCAGCAGGCCGCCGAGCGAGCTGCCGAGCACGGCACAGCGCTCTATCCCGACCGCGTCCATGAAGCCTTCGAGGTGCCGGGTCATCACGAGCGGCGCGGCGTCTGCGCCTGGCTCTTTGAAGTCGGTGAAGCCGTGGCCCAGGATGTCGGGCGCATACACCGAGAATTGCGCCGCCAGCGGGTCCATCACATGCGCCCAGATGTCGGCGCTCAGCCCGAATCCGTGGATGAGAAGCAGGGTTTCGCCTGCGTCGCCTTCATAAAGATAGCGTGTGCGGGTACCGTCGATATCGATGAACGCTGCGCGCACGGGCTGCTCCTGTGGCCGGCAGCCGAACGTAGCACACGGTGTCTGCAACGGCGGGCGGGGAGAGCGAAATGGAGCGAATTCCGGTGCGTGTCGGCGCGCATTCGATCACCGCTTTCAGCCAGGGCGAGGGTGACGACGCGATCCTGGTGGTCCATGGCGGGCCGGGGGTGCCGTGCAACTACCTGCGCGACGCCCATTTGCGCTACGCCGAACAGGGGTTCCGCGTGGTCTCGTGGGACCAGCTTGGCTGCGGAGAATCGGACCGGCCGGACGACGATGCGCTCTGGACCGTCGAGCGCTACGTGGAAGAGATGGAGACGGTGCGCAGCGCCCTCGGCCTCGGCCGCGTCGCCGTGGTCGGCAACTCGTGGGGCGGCATGCTCGGCCTCGAATACTGCCTCGCCCACCCCGATAACGTGAAGTGCTTCGTCTCCAGCAGCATCGCCTACGACTTCCGCGGGGTTCAGGCCGGCTTCCTCCGCTGCAAGCAGAGCCTCGGCGACGAGACGGTGCGGATGATGGCGCGCCGCGAATCAGAGGGCACCACCGAGCACCCCGAATATCAGGCGGCCGTGACTATCCTGCTCTACCGGCACATGTGCCGGATGGAGACGTGGCCCGAGCCGGTGCAACAATCCCTCGGCAATATCGGCTTCGGCCCGCTGCGACGCATGTTCGGGCCGCACCTCTTCAACTGCACCGGCACGCTCCGCTGGTACGACCGCGTGGGCGACCTGCACCGCGTGACGGCACCCGTACTGGTCGTCGCCAGCGAGCACGACTACATCCTGCCGGAGCTTTGCGCCGTCTCCTGCCAGTACCTGCCGAACTCGGAGTACGCGTTCTTCCCCGGCTGCGCCCACATGCCGTTCTGGGAGAACCCGGAGAGCTACCACGCCGCCGTCGGCCCCTTCCTCGAGAAGCACCGGTAGGGAGCGTCCGCCTTCGATGGCCCTCAACCAACATTGAAACTGGACTACTCAATCAGGTAGGCCAATGATCCCGAAGTTGATGCTGGTCTTGACGAGCTCTGCCAGTTGGACCGCTTGAGCGCGTGACCGGCGATAGCACCAGGGGAGATTGAGAAGTGGCTGCCCCGGAGCGCGGCTGAGATGGAGGACGCCCGCGCCGATATCGAGCGCCTCGCCGGGATGATCGCAGACGCGCGCCGGGCGGTTGTCTTTACCGGCGCCGGGATATCGACCGAGTCGGGCATCCCGGACTTCCGCAGTCCGACCGGCATCTGGTCGCAGACCACGCCGATCTACTACCAGGACTTCCTCGCCTCCGAGGAGGCGCGTATCGAGGCCTGGCGGCGCAAGCTGCTGGTCGACCGGGACATCGTCGACGCCACGCCCAACCGCGGGCACCGAGCGGTCGCCAAGCTGGTCCGACTCGGCAAGGTCTCAAGCGTGATCACCCAGAACATCGACAACCTGCACCAGGATTCGGGCGTGCCCAAGGAGAAGGTGATCGAGCTCCACGGCAACGGCAGCTATGCGAAATGCGTCGCCTGCGAGACCCG
>JAPPNV010000284.1 GCA_028818565.1 Rhodospirillales bacterium
GCGGCGGCTGCCGCGAGCGGCGACAGGGTTAGCACGGGCCGTTGGCAAGGGCAAGACGCTAAGAAGTGGGTGCCGGATGCCTGCGGCTGGCCCTAGGGATTCGCGGCCCGAAGCGCCTCGGTCGCCGCCCGATCCACCACCAGCGAATCGGTCTCGCGGTCCCCGGTCAGCACGACTCCGTAGACCTCGCGGGCGCGCTTCGGCGTCTCCCAGCCGCGCGCGACATCCATGCGCACCCGCTCCGGATCGCGCTCCATCGGGTCGCCGTACCCGCCGCCTCCGGCATCGAAGCCGCGGATCATCTCGCCCGGCTGCAGGGCGAGCTGCACGACGTTGGGCAGCAGGGTCTCGTCGCCGTTGGCGCCGACCCTGTACTGGACCGCCGGCGCGCCGTCGTGGCCGCCCTGGGCGCCCCGCGCCGGGTTGACCTGACAGTCGGAGGGGATCACCACCGTCATCGGGTCCTCGCGCGGCCCGTAGACGACCTCGCAGGCGGGACCGCCGCGATGGCGCCCGGCGCCGCCGGTGCCGGGCATGAGGCGTACCGTCTTGAACAGCATCGGGTGCTTGACCTCGGCGAGCTCGATGCTGTCCCGATACATGAGGCCGGAGACCACGGGCAGCACGTAGGTGACCCAGCCGTCGGCCTTGGGCCCGGCGGGCCCGCCGTTCACCAGCATCATGAGCTGGTTGATGTAGGGATCGCCGCCCCGCCTGAAGTCCGCGCCGCTGATCACCGCGCCGCCGGAGCCCATGGCGCTGCCGCCCTCCGCCAGGCCGTAGCCGTCGCCGAGCCGCGCCATCGCCGAGTGGGTGATGTTGACCAGGCGGTCGGCGACGTTGGTGGTCGCCATCGAGGTGGAGTGGGGAAAGGACGGGCGGCCGACGACGCAGCCGTCGCGCAGCAGCACGTCCACGCGGCGGAACGACCCGCCGTTGTGCGGTATCTCGGGGCCCAGGCAGTTGAAGAGGCCGGCCACCACGTTGTTGATCGCACAGGCCTCGGATTCGTTGAGGCCGCAGTCGAGGCAGTCGATGTTGTCGCGGAGGTCGATGGTGACCCGGCCCTCGTCCGGCTCGATGCGAAGCTGGACCTTGATCGGGATGCCGTCCGGCAGGAAGGGCTCGAAGGGGTCGTGCGCACCCTCCGCCTCGACCTCGGCCTTCGGCAGCTCCTTGATCGCCTGCACCATGCGGCGCTCGGAGTAGTCGAACCACTCGCGGATGAAGGTCTTGATGGTCTCCTTGCCGTACTTGGCGCAGAGCTCCTTCAGGCGCCGCTCGGCGATGCGCGCCGCCCCGAGCTCGGCCAGGAAGTCGCCGTACCACTGCTCCGGCACCCGGATGCGCCGGCGGCACATGCGGATCACGTCGTCCACCATCTCGTAATCGCGCTGCACGCGGACGCAGGGGAAGATCAGCGAGCCTTCCTCGTACACGTCCTTCGCGGCGGCGTGATAAGTGGTGGGGATGCTGTTGCCGATGTCCGCCTGATGCCCCTTTGCGCAGGCGGTGAAGAGGTGCTCGCCGTCGATGAAGACCGGCACCAGCACCGCGTGGTCGGCGGGATGGGTGTTGCCGAGGTAGGGGTCGTTGTGGAGGAAGGCGTCGCCTTCGGCGAGATCGTCGTGCAGATCGGTCATCGCAAGCGTCTGCAGGTGCGAGCCGAAGATATGAACCGGCAATCCCTCCGCCGTCGCCAGCAGCTCGTTGTCGCCGGTGCAGATCGCGCACGAGAAGTCTCGCGCCACGGCGATCACGGCCGAGCGCGCGGCCCTGAGCAGCGTGTTCGACATCTCGCGTACAATGCCGTCGAGCCGGTTGGAGAGCACCGAGAGTAGGACCGGGTCGAGAGTCCCCGGCGCTGGTTCGGGCGATGACATCTCAGCGGGCCTCCAGGATGAAGTTGCCGCCTTCGCTCAAGTGGGTCCGCGTGCCGGGTTCGACCACGATCGTGGTGGTCGGCTCCTCGATGATCGCGGGCCCCTCGATCGCGGCGCCGGGGCTCAGGTTGCGCCCGAGATAGATCGGCGTCTCCACGCGCGCCCCGCCGCCGAAGTAGGCGGGCCGGCGGCTGTCAGGCACGGGCGGCCCGCCGGCAGCGCCGATCGACGGCGGCCGCGCCGCCGCGTCAAGGCTGACCGAGACCCGCCCCTTCCAGTTGAGGCATTCCAGGATGCTGTCGGGATCGCGCACGGCGAAAACCAGCTCGTGCGTGGCATGGAACCGCTCGACCAGGGCGGCGACGTCGCGTTCGTTCTCGAAGCGGTCTGTCGGCAGCGCCACGTCGAGCTCCCACACCTGAAACAGGTAGCGGGCCTCGACGAAACGCTCGATCCGCATGGTCTCGAGCCCCCGCTCGCCCAGTGTCGCGGCGAAGCGCTCGAGCTCCGCGTCGATCGACTCGAGCACGGCGTTCACCCCCTCGAAGTCGAAGCCGGCGGAGCGCGTGACCATGCTCGCCGAGTGCTCGTGGATAACCTCGGAGACCTGCATGCCGCAGGCGCTGAGCACGGCTGCGGTGCGCGGCAGGACCACCCGATCGCAGCCGAGCTCGCCCGCGATCGCCATGACGCCGAGGCCGGCCGCGCCGCCGCCCGCGACCAGCGTGCACTCGCGGGGATTGAAGCCCTCGGTCACGGTGATGTCCTGGATCGCCTTGATCATCAGCTCGTTGGCGAGGCTCATGATGGCGTGCGCCCCGTCGTCCAGGGACTTGCCCAGCCGATCGGCGAGTCCACCCACCGCGCGCCGGGCCGCGCCTTCGTCAAGCGCGAGCCGTCCGCCGAGAAAATAGTCGGGGTCGAGATAGCCGAGCAGCAGGGCCGCATCCGTCACCGTGGGCTCGGTGCCGCCCGCGCCGTAGCAGGCCGGCCCCGGCACCGCGCCTGCGCTGCGGGGCCCCACCCGAAGCAGGCCGCCCGGATCGATCCAGGCGATGGAGCCGCCGCCCGCGCCGATGCTGCGCACGTCGACCGAGGAGATCGCGAGGATATGGCCAGTCCACAGACCGCCGATCCAGGTCTCGCGGGTCTGCTTCACCGCGCCGTCACGCACCAGGCCGACGTCGAAGGTGGTGCCGCCGGTATCGCAGACGATCACGTCGTCGCCGAAACCCTCCATCTGCGAGTAGGCCAGCGCCGCCACCGGCGCCATGGCGGGGCCGGACTTGACCGTGTGGATGGGGCGCTCGACCAGCTCCTGCACGTGCATGCAGCCGCCGACGGAGGTGCTCACCAGGATCTCGCCCCTGCAGCCGGCTTCGCGCAGATCGTCCTCCATGCCGCGCAGATGCGCCTGCATCAGCGGCTTGAGCGAGGCATCGATGGCGGTGGCCGATGCGCGCCGGTATTCGCGCACGATCGGGATCAGCCGGTGCGAGAGCGTGTAGGGGACACCGGGGAGAACCTCTTCGATCAACGCGGCGACCGCCTGCTCGTGCGCAGGGTTCGCGACCGCCCACAGCAGGCAGACGGCAACCGCCTCGAAGCCCCGCTCCTTGACCAGTGCGAGCGCCGCGCGGGCCTGCTCGCGATCGAGCGGCGTCACCACACCGCCCTCGGAGTCGATCCGCTCGTCGATCTCGAAGGTGTGGGCCTGCGGGATGTAGGGATCCGGGAAGTCGGTCTCGAAGTCGTGGACCCCGTGCTTGCCGCCCTCCTTCAGCACCAGGATGTCGGGAAAGCCCGCGGTGACCAGGAACGCCGTCTTGGCGACCGCGCCCTGCACGATCGCATTGGTGGCCCGCGTCGTGCCGTAGATAAGGAGGTCGGTCTCGCCGAGCAGCGCGGGCAGGCTCAGGCCGAGCTGCTCTGCCGCATTCTCCAGCGCGCCCTGCATGCCGACGAAGATGCGGTCGGGCGTGGTGGGCGCCTTGCCGACCACCTCCCGCCCGTCGCCCCCGGCCACGACATCGGTAAAGGTGCCGCCGGTATCGACGGAGATGCGAAAGCCCACGGCGCAGCCCCCTATGGGCGAGGGATCAGCCTTTGCCGAAGACGCTTTCCACGGCCTCGCTGAAGATGCCGACGGTCTCGTCGACGTCCGCCCGCGAGAAGGTGAGCGGAGGCGAGAAGGCGTTGACCGGCAGGAAGGGCAGCCCCCGGGTCAGAAGGCCGCGCTCCTGCGCCGCCGCCGAGACGCGCCGATGCGCCGGCGGAGTCATGTCCGGCGCGGCCTTGCTCCCCGGCTCGGCGACGTATTCGACGCCGAGCATGAGGCCCGCGCCTCGGATGTCGCCGACGTTGGGGTGATCGCCCACCCGCTCGATCAGGCACTGCTTGAAGTAGGGGCCGACCTCGGCCGCATTGGCGACCAGGTTCTCGGACTCCATGATCTCGAGGTTGGCGAGGCCGACCGCGCCACCCACCGGATGGCCCGAATAGGTAAAGCCGTGGGCGAACATGCCGACCTCGGGCGTGCCGTCCGCCAGCACCTGCCAGACCTCGTCCGAGATCGCGACCGCCGACATCGGGAAGTAGGCGCTGGTGAGCCCCTTGGCGAAGGTCATCATGTCGGGCCTGAGCCCGAAGTAGCTCGCGCCGAACCAGGTGCCGAGGCGCCCGAAGCCGCAGATCACCTCGTCCGCGATGAAGAGGATGTCGTGCTTCTTCAGGATCGCCTGCACCTTGTCGTAGTAGCCGCCGCCCGGGATGATCACCCCGCCGGTGCCCATGACGGGCTCGGCGATGAAGGCCGCGATGGTCTCCGGCCCTTCCCGCTCGATCATGGCTTCCAGCGATGCGGCCATGCGGTCGGCGAACTCCTCCTCGCTCTCGCCCTCCAGACCTTCCCGCCAGTAGTGCGGGCAGTCGGTGTGCAGCACCCCCTCGAAGGGCAGGTCGAAGGCCTTGTGGTAGAGCGGAATGCCCGTGAGGCTGCCCGCCGCGGCGGTGACGCCGTGATAAGCGCCGAGGCGCGAGATGATCTTCTTCTTCTCGGGCAGTCCGCGCAGGTTGTTGTAGTAGCGGACCAGCTTGAACTGGGTGTCGTTGCCGTCGGACCCCGAAAGCCCGAAGAACACCTTGCCGATGTGGTGGCAGTCGGCGTGCTCGTGCAGCAGCGAAAGCAGCTTCTCGGCGAGCCTGATCTGGGGCTCGTTGGAGGCGGCACCGAAGGTGTGGAAGAAGCCGATGCGCGACATCTCCTCGGCCGCGACCTCGGCGAGCCTGGTCCGCCCGTAGCCGATATTGACGCACCAGAGCGCCGCGGCGGCGTCGATGTAGCCCTTGCCCTGGCGGTCGTAGACCTTGACCCCGCCGCTCCTGCCGTAGATGACCGGGCCTGCGTCCTGATGCTCCGCGATCGAGGTGACCGGATGGAGCATGACCTGCTTGTCGAGCTCCTCCAGCGAGATGTTCTGGGCCTGATCGAGCGACATGCTGCGTCTCCAATGTTCGAGGGCTGGCAAGCCGCCGCAATGGTCGGACCAGACGGCAGCCGGGCCGGCAAGCGTAGGCTAGCGCACGTCTCGCGGCAATGGTGGGGCCGGCGTGTCGCCGGTGCTCGCCTCAGGCGCCGAGGTAGTATTGCTTGACCATCTCGTTCTCGGAGAGATCGGCGGCGGAGGCGGCGGCGAACGCTATTTCGCCGTGAACGATGATGTAGCCGCGATCGGCGATCTTGATGGCCTGGTTGAAGTTCTGCTCGGCCATCAGCACGGTCAGACTGCGCTGTTCCTTCAGCTCCCTGATCTTGGCGATCACGCGGCTCACCAGGATCGGCGCGAGCCCCACGGAGGGCTCGTCGATCACCAGGATGCGGGGCTCCGACATCAGCGCGCGGGCAATCGCCAGCATCTGCTGCTCGCCGCCTGACATCGAGCCGGCGAGCTGGCGCCGGCGCTCGGCGAGCACCGGGAAGGCCTCGAACACGAACTCGAGATTCGCGTCGATCCGCTTGCGCGCGGATTCCCGATAGGCGCCCAGCGTCAGGTTCTCCGCCACTGTCAGCTGAGGGAACAGGCGCCGTCCTTCCGGCACGAGGGAAATGCCGAGCTCGACCACGTCCTGCGGCGTCTTGCCCACGAGCTCGATCCGCTCGCCCTCGTCGGTCTCGTACGTGATGGACCCGGCGGTGGGCGCGACGATCCCCATGATGCAGTTGATGAGAGTCGACTTGCCGTTGCCGTTGGTGCCGAGCAGAACGACGGTCTCGCCGGGATCCACGGAGACCGACACGCCGTGCAGGACGCGCACGGAGCCGTAGCCGGCTTCGATGTTGTCGACGACGATCCTACTCACCGAGATAGGCCCTCTCGACTTCGGGGTCGTTGACGATCTCGTCGGGGTTGCCCTCGGCGATCTTGCGACCCGCGTCCAACACCACGATCCGCGTCGAGAACCGCATCACGGCCCGCATGATGTGCTCGATCATGATGATCGTGATGCCGCCCTCGTTCAGCTTGAACAGAATATCGAGGATGTCGTCGACCTCGGTCGAGGAGAGGCCGGCCATCGCTTCATCGGATATCAGCAACTCGGGCTGCGTCGCCATCGCGCGGGCGAGTTCGAGCTTGCGCATGTCGATTTGCGTGAGCGACCCGGCGTTCGCGCGGGCGCGCTCCGCAAGCCCGATCGTCTCCAGGATCGCCATGCCTTGCTCCCGAACCTCGGACCGGCCGGTGCCGGTCGCGAATTCGAGCGCGATGCCCAGGTTCTCCAGCACCGTCAGCGAGCGGAACGGCTTGGGAATCTGGAACGAGCGCGCGATCCCCAACCGCGTGCGCTGATGGGGCTTCTTGCCGTCGAGCTTGACGCCCTTGAAGACGATCTCGCCGCCCTCGTTCGCGAGCGTGCCCGAGATGCAGTTGATCATGGTGGTCTTGCCGGAGCCGTTCGGGCCGATCAATCCGAAGCGCTCGCCCGCCTTGACCTCCATGTCGACCTGGTCCAGCGCCGTGAAGCCGCCGAAGCGCTTGGTGACGGCGCGCACGTCGAGCAGCGCGTCAGCGGTCATCGCGACGGCCTCCAAACCACTTCTTGAGCAGTCCGACGATCCCTTCCGGGGCCACGATCACGAAGAACACCAGGACAACGCCGACGATCAGGAGGTTGAGCTCCGAGGAAATCGTCACCGTGGCGACCTGCTGAACGGTGCCGAGCAGCAGAGCGCCGATCACAGGGCCGAGCCACGTCGTGGCGCCGCCGATCATGGGCATCGCGATGGCGTTCACCGCATAGATGAGATTGAACGCCGAGGACGGCTCGATGAAGCTCACGTAGAGCGCGAACGGCGCGCCGGCGACGCCCATCAGGAATCCGGAAACCGTCGTCGCGATCAGCTTGAGCCTGAGCGTCGGAACGCCCGCGCACTCGGCGGCAATCTCGTCGTCGCGAATGGCGACGAAGCCGCGCCCCGTCCTCGACAGCTCGAGCCAGCGCGCGACCGAGACGGCGAAAATCGCGAGCAGAAGCATCACGAAGAACAGGAACTCGATGTAGTCGCCGAACGGCGCCTGCTCGCGCGAGCGCAGGATATAGGCGCCGGTGGCGCCGCCCACGAATTCCCAATTGATGATGAGCGTCTCGAGGACGATGGCCATCGCGAGGGTGGCGATGGCGAAGAAGACGCCGCGCAGGCGCAGCGTCAAGTAGCCCATGGCGAGCCCGAGCAGGGCGCAGACCACACCCGCGAAGGGGATCATCAGAGCCAACGGCGCCTGGAAGAGGTTGTAGAGCACGACGGAGGCGTAGGCGCCGACGGCAAAGAAGCCGGCAGTGCCGAAATTCACGTAGCCCATGTAGCCGCCCATGATGTTCCAGGCGGTCGCGAGCACCACGTACTGCAGGACCACATAGCCCGCGAAGAAGATGAAGGTGTTGATGTTGAACAGGTCGAAGATGGTCACCGCGATGCCGAGCAGCGCGATGACGGCGGCGCAGAGCCAGAAGGGCGAGAGCTTCACCGCAGGCCACTTCATCGGCCGAAGAGTCCCTGTGGCCGGAAGGCGAGGGCCGCCAGCAGAATGCCGAAGGCCACGGCGGGCGCCCATGACGGGCCGAAGAAGGTCGAGACCAGGCTCTCGGCGATGCCAAGGATGAGGCCCGCAACGAGGGTGCCGGGGATCGATCCGAGCCCGGCGAGGACCGCGATCGCGAACACCTGGCCAATATAGAGCCGGCCGACGGAAGGCTCGACCGGAATGATGATGATCAGCAGCGCGCCCGCCAGCGCGGCGGTGCCGATGCTGATCCCGAAGCCGAGCTGCTTGATCTTGACCGGATCGGCGCCCATGAGCTGCAGCGCGAGCCGATCCTGCGCCACGGCCTTGATCGCGCGGCCGTTGAAGGTGCGCGACATGTAGAGATAGACCGCGCTGAACATGGCGATGGCGACGCAGAACGGCACGAACATGCGGGTCGGCACCCCGATCCCGCCGGCCTTCCAGCTTTGCCCGATGTAGGACGCCTGCACGGTGCGGAAGTCCACGCCGTAAACCATGATGAGCGCGACCTCGATGATGAACATGACGCCGAAGAAGAAGGCGAGGCCGCGCAGCGCTTCATCGTCCTTGCGCTCGAAACTCTCGTAGTAAAGCCGATAAGCCCCGGCACCGATCAGGAAGAACACGGGAATGAATATGATTCCCGTCAGGATCGGATCCAGCCCCCACAGGCTGTTGCACATGTAGGCGATGTATGAGCCCAGGATGACGAACGCCGGATGGGCGATATTGACGATATTGAGTTGCCCGAACGAAACCGTCAGCCCGAGGCTGACCGCGGCGTAGAAGCCGCCGAGCAGCACGCCGGCGATCAGCGCATTAAATAAGAGATCGACGGTGAACAACGAACGACCGCCTACCGGAAACAGGAAGTGTCATCCCGTCGCGTGCGGGATGACACTTCCATCGGTTGTTGCTGTTGAGCTCCTCTCGGGAGCGCTTGCTACTCGGCGTAGGGGTAGTTGACGTCCCCCGACTTCCACTCGGCCGGATAGAGCACGACGCGCGTCCCGGCCTTGGTGAAGGTCGCGAGCTCGTTGTCCTCGATCCCCTGGTACTGGACCATCAGCACCCGCGTCTTCGCCCACTCGCCGTTCGGCGCGAAGCTCACGTTGCCGACCACCGTGTCGAACGAGTTGTTGCGAATGTATTCCCCAATGACCGCGTGATCCGCACTGTTGGTGGCGTTGATCGCCTGCCCCAGCACCTGCAGGTACGCATAGGCGTAAGGCTGGAGATAGTAGCCCAGCGGATCCACGCCCTGGCCCTCGGCCGCCTTCTGATACTTGGCGAGGAATGCCTCGACGCCTTCGAACTTCAGCGTCGGCTCCGGCACCCAGAAATCGTAGTTCACGATGCCGTTCAGCTTCGGCCCGAGCGCCGTCATGATCGAGGCGAACTGGAGCCCTACCATGCCGCCGCCGAAAATCTTGGTCTTGAGGCCAACCTCGGTGGCCGCCTTCACCATCCCGACCGAATCGGGCGGATACGAGCCGACAAACACCATGTCCGGATTGCGCGCCTGAATGGCATTGACGATCGGGGTGAAGTCCGGCGTCTTCGGGTGATAGGACTCGTCATAGACGATCTCGAGTCCCAGTTCTTCCGCCTGGATCCGGGCGCCCTTGACCGCATTCTTGGCGAACTCCGCATCGGCGCCCACGAGCGCGATCGTCTTCGGCGGCGGATCCTGCGCCATGGCAACGGTGTAGAAGCCCTTCGACCAGTCGGTCAACGGCTCCGGCCCTGCCGGCATGATCTGGAAATAGTTCGGATAATTGAACTTCTCGTTGACTGCGAGGCCGAACAGCGACGGAAAGACGAGACCGCGCTGCATCACGATCGGCATTGCCGGCGCGATCAGGTTCGTACCGTAACCGGACACCACGAAGTCGACGTCATCGATGTCGAGCAGCTTCGTGTAAATGCCGGGCACGTTCGCGGGGTTGGTTTGATCGTCGTAGTAGATCAACTCTACCTGCTTGCCGAGCAGCCCGCCCGCGGCGTTGGTGTCCTCGGCCCAAACCTGCATGGCGATGAGCGCGCCCTTGCCCGCCCCGGCGAGACCGCCGGTGAGCGCCATGCTGAAGCCGATCTTGATTGTGTCGTTCGCCTGTGCCGGCGCTCCGAGCGCGACCGCCCCGGCGAGAATTGCCATCGCGAGTGACCGCTTCAGCCACCCCCGAAGGCCCGATTTTTCGCTTGATTTCATGAACATGGCCTTGGTGCCTCCCACATCTCCGACCACTTATTTCAAGAGGCTATCCCTCGGGTTGGAGACCGTCAAGCAAACGCCATGGCCGGGAGCAACGCCAGCGACGGAAAGTGGAGCCATCATGCCGCCTGATTGCGGCATCTCCCGGTTGGTGCAACGTGGGAGTCAGTCCGAGCCTTCGATTGGCCTGTCCAGAGTCCAATCGAACGTGCCCGTGTCGCGTTCCTGCACGGCCTGCTTCCAGCCAACCTCTTCTGCCCGCTTCTTGAAGTTCAGGCCTTCGGGCGAGTGGCGCGTGATGCCGTCGAAGATCGTGGCGAGCCGTTGGGTATTGATGAGGCCGGTCGCTTCGATCGCCTGATTGATCACCAGCTTCTGCATGGCCAGCTGGTTGATCGGCACGCTCGCCATGCGCCGGGCCAGCGCCTCCACCTCGTCGTCGAGCGCCGCCGCAGGCACGGCCTTGAGCACGAGGCCCATCTCGGCGGCCTCCCTGCCGGAGATCCTGTCGCCGGTGAAGAGCATCCTCTTCGCCTTCTCGGGCCCGAGGCGATAGACCCACATGGCGGTCGTGGGGCAGCCCCAGACCCGCGCCGGCATGTAGCCGATCTCGGCGTCGTCCGCGATGAGCGTGAGGTCGGCACACAGCGCGATGTCGGAGCCGCCGGCGAGCGCGAAGCCGTGCACCTTGCAGACCACCGGCTTGAGCGCCCGCCAGAGCGCCATGAAGTGCTGGGTGTTCGCCCACATGAAGGCGTAGTCCTGGATCGGGTCCCAGGGCATCTCCTGGCCCGTGTAGCCACCCTCGTCGCCGGTCCCCTCCCCGCTCGCGTAGCGCGTCAGGTCGTAGCCCGCACAGAAGGCCCGCCCGGCGCCTGCGAGCACCATGACGTGAACCGCCGGATCGGCATCGGCCCGGGCGACGGCATCCGAGAGCGCGCCCGGCAGTTCGTCGTCGATAGCGTTCAAGACCTCCGGCCGGTTGAGCGTTATCCGCGCGATCCGTCCGTCGCGTTCGTAGAGGACTGGCGTCGTCATCGTGGTCCTCCCCGGTACTCGCCCGCGAGGTAGCCGTCCCGAAGCATGAACTTTTGAATCTTGCCGGAGCCGGTCATCGGGAAGGCGTCGACGCGGCACCAGACCGTCGGCGTCTTCTGGGGCGAGAGGCTGGCGCGACAGTGGGCATGCAGGGCCTCCTTGTCGATCTTCCGGCCGCCTTCGGTCCGAACGAAGGCGGCGATCACCTCGCCCCAGGTCTCGTCGGGCAAGCCGACTACGGCGACCTCGGCCACGCTTGCGTGCTCCAGCAGGACGTTCTCGATCTCCGCAGGAAAGTGGTTTTCGCCGCCACGAATGATCATCTCCTTCACCCGCCCGGTGATCGTGACGTAGCCGCGCGCATCCATGCGCCCGAGGTCGCCGGTGTGCAGCCAGCCATCGGCATCGATGGCCTCGGCCGTCGCCGCGGCGTTGTCGTGATAGCCCAGCATGACGCTGGGCCCCCGGGCGCAGATTTCCCCGATCTCGTCGATGGCGGCGGTGCGGTTGTCGGCAACGCGCCGGATCGAGACGTCGGTTTGTGGAACGGGCTGCCCCACCGTGTTGCAGATATCGTCGATGCTGTCGCCGCTGTGGTGCTGGGTGATGAGCGGGCTGTGCTCGGTCTGGCCATAAACGGTGGAGAACGCGCAGCCGAAGTTTCGCTGCGTGCGGCGCACCAGCTCGGGCGCCACCATGGCGCCGCCGCTGTTAACCATTTCCAGCGACGAAGTGTCGCAGGGCGATGCCTCGTAGGCGTCGAGCAGCGCCAGGATCATCGTCGGCACACCGAGGGCGATGTTCGCCCTCTGGCTTTCGATCAGGCCGACGACGACGTGCGGATCGAACAGGCTGACCAGAACCATCCTGCAGCCGGCCTGGAGCGAGCCCAAGGTCAACATGCCGCACCCGCTGGTGTGGAACATGGGCATGGGGTTGATCCAGGTGGTGCTCTCGGTCACGCCGCAGCGGCCCGCGTAATAGCGCGCGTTATTGACCAGCCCGCGATGGCTCAGCACGGCACCCTTGGGGAAGCCGGTCGTGCCCGAGGTGTATTGGATCTGCGCCGCATCGCCGGGCGCGACGTCGGGCAGCGCCTGCGCCCCCTCCCCCACCCAGGCATGAAGGGCCGCCGCATCGTTCATGTCGACGACCTCGCGGATGGCGCCCAGGCCGTCGGCGGCAGCGGCGCCGATCTCGGCCATCGGGTTGCCCCGGAACTCACGGACCAGGAACAACGCCACGGCACCCGACTGCTCGAGCACGTAGCGCAGCTCGCGCACCTGATAGGCCGGGTTCGCCGTGACCAGCACCAGCCCGGCGAGGGCGCAGGCGTACTCCATCAGCACCCACTCGGGGCTGTTGGGCGCCCAGACGACGACCCGCTCGCCGGGGCGGAAGCGCGACGCCAGGGACATCGCCAACCGCTCGCTGTCCGCGAGCAATGCCTGGTAGGTCCAGCGCCGCCCGATCTCGCCGGTTTGCCGGACCTCGACCAGCGCCTCCGCTTCCGCACGCCGCGCGGCCATCTCGCGCAGCAGCCCGCCGACGGTGATCTCGCGAACGTCGGTATCCCTCTGTGCCGGGAAGCAGGCCTCGGTGAGCGCGACCTCGTACATAGCCTATGCGGCGGCCTCGCCACCGCCGGGCGCGAGGTTGCGCGGCGCCCGGCTCAGGCACTCCGGGCCGTCATCCCCGATGGCGTAGGTCTCGCCGAGGGTCATGGCGAGCCCGTCATCGCTGTTCGCGAGAATGATGTGAACGAAGAGCACCATGCCGGGCTCCACGGATTGCGGATTGCCCGTGTAGAACATCGGGCCGTCCATCCACGACGGGGCGAAGGTTGCGCCCAGGCTGTAGCCGCAGGCGTTGAGGCGATGCGCGCGATAGCCGGCCTTGTCGAGCACCCGGGCATGGGCGTCGAAGACCTCGCCGAAGCGCCGGCCGGGATGCAGGGTATCGCGGCAGGCGTCGAGGGCGTCTCCGCAGGCCCGGTGCATGGCCTTGTGCTCGTCGGAGACCGGGCCGACCACGAGCGTGCGCATGAGCGCGGAATGGTAGCGGCAATAGGCGCCGGCGAACTCGAGGGTGAGCTGGTCCTGCTCCGCGAGCATGCGGCGCCCGGCCTTGTCCCGGCAGAGCAGCGCGTCGGGGCCGGAGCTGAGGATGAAGGGGTTTCCCGGATACTCGCCGCCGCCCTTGAAGACCGCACCCTGCATCGCGGCGAGGATGTCGCCCTCGAACGCGCCCGGCGCGGCCAGCCTTTCGGCCTCCGCCAGGGCGTCGTCGGCGAGCTCGGCCGCGCGGCGCACATGGGCAAGCTCATCGTCGCTCTTGACCAGGCGGAGCGCAGAGACGAGGTCCGACGCGTCCTCCAGCGTGCAGAACTCGTCGAACGCCCGCTCGATCCTGAGCCAGTTCGCCGCCGTAAGGCCTTGCGTGTCGCGCTCGATGCCGATCAGTTTGCCGGCCCCGCCATGCCCGGTGACCACGTCGCGGAGCGCGCCGGCAGGGTCCGCGCCGGCCTCGTCGACCCAGATGCGGATGTCCTCGATGATCGAGGTGTGCTGCGCCTGCCTCAGATCGGGCGCGCGGGTGAGCAGGGTCATGCGCCCGTCGCTGCCGAGCCAGAGGCCCTGGAAGAAGCAGAACCCGAAGGTGTCGTAGCCCGTCAGGTAGTACATGCTCTCCTGCTTGAAGAGCAGGACGCCGAAGAGGCCGCGCCCCTTCAGCGCACGCACCACCGCGTCGCGACGCTGGTCGAACTCGGTTTCTGCAAAGTGGATCGCCATGCGCCGCCGCCCTCCGTCACGGAACTCTTCCTGCGCCGGACGATAGGGCGCAGCGGCATGGGCGTAAACCAGGGAGCCTCCATAGCGCCGGCGGGCTACCCCTGGTCGGCGTTTCCCGATAATGATGGCGGCCGTGACAAGTCATGCGCGTGGGCCGAGTGAGTGGTGATGACCGACCGTTTCGAATTCGACCGGGTGGCCCGGGTTCCGGCGCCGGGAGACAACGTCGCGATCGCGACGCGGCGCCTGGAGGCCGGCACCCGCGTTGCGGATGGGGCGGGCGAGTTCCGCCTGCCCCACACGATCCTCGAAGGGCATCGCTTCGTCCGTGCGGCCGTCCCGCAGGGCGCGCAGCTCACCTCCTGGGGGCTCCCCTTCGGCATCGCGGCCCGTGTGCTGGAGCCCGGCGAATACGTCTGCAACGAGAGGATTCTGGCGGCACTGGCGGCCCGCGATATCGACTTTGCGCTGCCCGGCGCCGCCAACTTCGTGGACACCATGGAGACCTGTTCGCTGGACGACGCCAGCTTTGCGCCCGGCACGCAGGTCGCGCCTGCCGATGACGGCGCCACTTTCGAGGGCTTCCGCCGCCCCGGCGGACGGGGCGTCGGCACCCGAAACTTCGCCGTCGTGGTGGCCACCACGTCGCGCGCCAACGGCTTCGTGCGCGCGGTCGCCGACCGAGCAGCGGCCAAGGCGCCTGCGGGGATCGACGGCGTGGTCGCGGTCACCCATACCGAAGGCGGAGGCGCCGCGCGGCCGAACAACCTGGGGCACGTCCTGCGCGTGCTCGCGGGCTTCATGGTTCACCCCAACGTGGGCGCGGTGCTCGCGGCCGACGACGGCGCGGGCGCCTACACCAATGACGACCTGCAGCAGTTCATGGCAGACCGCGACGACCCGCTCGACCGCGTGCCGCACGCGTTCTTGCGCATCGAGGGCGGGTTCGAGGAGGAGGTCGCGCGGGCGGCTGCGCTGATCGAAGGCTGGCTGCCCGAGGTCGCGGCCGCCAGACGCACGCCGGAGCCGGTCGGCGAGCTCCGGCTCGCGCTCCAGTGCGGCGGCTCGGACGCATTCTCGGGCGTCTCCGGCAACGCGCTCGCCGGCTGGGTGGCGAAGGAAGTCATCCGCCACGGCGGCTCCGCGAACCTGGCCGAGACCGACGAGCTCATCGGCGCAGAGTCGTACGTATTGGA
>JAPPNV010000160.1 GCA_028818565.1 Rhodospirillales bacterium
GGCATGTTCTCTGGAGAGAACACGTTACGGTCAGCTTCCGGCAGTGAATGCAATACAGCCTCGGCGGCACACAGAATTCTCTGCGCGCAGCGAAAATTGTGGCGAAGGGTGAGTGGAGCCTCCGCTGCCTGTGGCACCAGTCGCTCGGCGTGCTTGAAGGCACCTCCGGCGTACCCTCGGATCGACTGTTTGTCATCCGCGACGACAAACAGACTGATGCTGTCGCCTGCGAGTTGGCGCAGAAGTCTCGCCTGAAACTCGGAGAGATCCTGCCCTTCATCAACAAGAATCTCTCGATAGAGCGTGCGAAAATGACCAAGCACCCAATCGTCCTCATCCAGAAGCTTGCGAAGGCCAAGCAGCATCCCGGGAAAATCAATGGCGCCCTGGTCTATGAGGGAAGACTCATAAGCCTCGGACACTTCGCCAAGAGTGATTCCAAAGTATCGACCGATCGAATCGGGTTCACAGTTCGTCACGCCATCCTGAAGGCGATGGGTGTCGATCGCATCGAGCAGGGATCTCAGGTCATCGTCCAATCCGTCGCTGACGCTCGCACCGAGGCCCACAGATTGGAGGTACGTCCTTACGACGGCGGCGCGGTCGATGTCGTCGCTTAGCACCACCACGTCGGGGCCGACACCAACCTCCTTGCCGTAGCGGCGCAGCCAATCGAGCGCGAAACCGTGAATCGTGTCGGCGTCGATGCGCCACAACTCGTCGGCAACGGCGTCCCGAGCCCGTCGTCGTAACTCCTCGGCCGCCTTGACCGTGAATGTCACCACGAGCAAGCGAAACGACTCCCCGGCGCTGCTCTCGAGCGTTCGTATGACTCGCCGGATCAGAACCTCCGTCTTGCCGCTGCCCGCAGGCGCGACGACCAGCACCTCAGATCCCTCCGAGGAGACGGCGCGCTCCTGATCGGGAGTGAGGGATCGGGGAACGCGCCGATTCATGCGGTCTCCGCATCGTCCGGAACGCTCCGGTCGATTCCAAGGATGGCCTCGAGTTTCTGGCCGAGTTCCTCGATGCATGCCGGGAGCGCCCTATTCGCATCCATTGCCCTAGCGGCAGCCTGCTCGACTGCCCATGCCTTGTTGCTCTTGAGAAACGTCAAGTGTGGCTGCTTGCCTGAGTCGAGCTTGATGCCGCTGTCGGCTGCTACCTGTTCGATTTCCTGGGTGTAGCCAGCGTCGATGAGCATCTGCTCGATCTGCTTCTCGCCGCTCATTATCACTTCAGGCGATTCTGGCGTAAGTGGTTCGGATGTCGCTGGATGAACAATCTTGCCGAGCGCCAACTCTCCGGCCTTGTCGCGATCAGTAAAGGCAAGCCAGGGCAGCTTGAGATCATGTGCCGCCTGGATGATGATGCCTGTCTGTTCTCGGTTCATCGATTCGCAGTCGATGAAGGAGACGCCTAAACCGGCAGGGTGGCATTCGAAGTAGGCGGCTAGCAGGATCGGCAGCGTGCAGCGCTCCGATGTGCCGTCGCACAGTACGATGGCTCGGGCGAAAATGACCTCACCGAACGGACGTTCCACGAATCGGCGGAACTGGGCGGCATGCTTGGCGGTCTCAGGAGGCAGCCCGAGGATTTCGATGTCTGTGCTTGATCTTCGGAATATCCTGACATCCCTTGGATCGACCTGGGCCACGAGCTGGGGAGAGTGCGTTGAGACGACACGCTGTCCCGGCAGGCGGTCCAGCAACGACTGGAGCGCAGAGGTCGCCTGAGGATGCAGATGCGCTTCAGGCTCCTCCAGCAGTGTCAACAGGTGCGGTGGCTGGTCTTGGTCGGCGCCAAGCCGAAGCTTGGCGAGCGTCTGAAAGACCAGCAGTGTGGCCAGGCTTCTACTCCCGAGCCCGTGAAAGCGCAGGGGCAGGGCCGCTTCGTCGTGTTGGCTGAGCACCACCTCGGCGGCTCGCGCCAGTTCTTCGAGGCGGAGAGGCAGCGGCTGCAACTCGACTCTGCCGATACTGGCCTGGGCGTCGGCGAGCCGGGCCAGGTCCGACTGCAGATCGCTCAGGACAGGACTCGCATCGCGGATCCGTACGGCTATGTCAGCTAGAGCCTGCTCGAGGTCGGCTCGCCCCTCGCCCGCTTCGGGGGCTTGCTCGATTTGGAGGTCCGCAAGCACCCGGCCCCACACGCTCCTGCGGTTGCCGAGTTCTGAGACCAAATCCCGGGAAGCGTCCAGCAGGTGCGCCTCGAGGCTGGTCATCATCGTCGGTGGCAGGGCTGGCGCGACGGCAGGCTGCCAGCGGCCATCGACGTCGGGCTGCAGGAATGAGCGCCGAGTCGCCAGAACGCGGTCCTCTCGGCTGGGCACGAACGTTGTTCGGATTCCCACGGTCTCTGAGCCGGATGCCGGATCGCGCTGCACATGTACCAACTTCTGCGCCGTCTGGGGCAAGAACCTCGGACCCTTCGCGGGAACGATCAGCAGGTCCACCGACGCTTCGTCCGCAAGGGCGCCGTCGCCCTCTCGCCGTAGGTCGTCGTCAACGGGCCTGCGGCTTCCGAGAGCAGACCAGAGCGCCAGCAGGATCGACGTCTTGCCGGAGTTGTTCTCGCCGACCAGATATGTAGTTCCGGGGGACAGATCGAGCCGGGCCTCGCGGAGGCAGCGGAAGCCTCGAACTACGACGCGCGACACCCGAATGTCGACGGCAGCCGCATCCTCGACGATTGTGCTCCTGTCCGTCATCGGATTGTCCTCTCAGAATGGAAGATATCGGTAGAGCGTCCAGGCACGTTCAGAATGCTGTCAGCCCACGAGGGGCGGGTTGAGGCGAGGTGGGCTTGGCTGGGGTGGGCTGGTGGAGGATCGACGTTGGTCTGGTAGTTGTCGTCGAGGGCGTCGGCGAGGAGGCGGCTGTAGGTGGTGAGGCTCGGCTGATCCAGAGGCGGCCTCGCGCCGTTGGGGGTGGCTGCGAGAGTTCTGTGGGTAGCCTCGAAGGCTGCGGTAATGGCGTCGTAGCGATCAAGGACGAGGCGCTTCGTGCGGTACTCCCCATGTGCCTCCTCGTCCTTGCGTCTGAGGATCGGGAACGTGTCCATGATGTAGTCGGCATCGTCACGCGATACGCCGTAGAGGTGAAACATCAGGGCGTCGATCTCTACACGTATCAAGGCCCGCCGCCCGAGCGTCGCCGACGTGATCGTCGGGCGGGACGGCAGCCCGCCGCGGTCTCCCCCACGGCGGGGCACGCCGTGCTCGGCGGCGAGACGGGCAGGGTGTGCGCCGACGCCCACCGCCGCCACGGGGTCGGTCTCGCGCACCGCCGGCGGCGTGGAGAGCGTCTCCGGCGGCGGCCGGGCGGAGCGGGCGACCCTGCGGGACGGCTCGACGGTCGACGCCGACGCGGTGGCGGTCGGGGTCGCCGCCGAGTTCTAGCCGGCGCGTTCTAGCCGCCGCGTTCCCGTCGGCGCACCCGCCGCGGGGTCACGGCACGCTTGGCGGGCAGCAGCCTCAGGCACTCGTTGCGCGGATCGATTTCGACGCCGAGCGTCTCCAGCGCGATCACGCCCAGTAGCGGCTCGGCGTGATCGTCGCCGAAGACGACGTTGAGGCCGCCGAAGCGGCCCATCGCCTCGATGCGAGCCACGGCTACGTCGAGTTCCACGGCGCTGCCGTCGGCCAGTTCGTAGGTCTCGGCGCCCTCGGGCTCGATGCCGATGGCCTCGAGGCGCCTGCGAGGCACGAAGGTGTCGTGGCAGCCGGTGTCGACGAGGAACTCGCCCGCCCAGGCCCGGGCGCGGTCGGCCGGGTTCTTGATCGTCACGGTGGCGTAAGTTGCGCCCATCGGCTTCTCCTTCCCGCCGATCATCGCATCAGCGCATTGAAGATACAGATAGTATAACGGAGTTCCACTATATCGGCCCGAGACGTGAACGTCGCGCCGTTCGAGGCCGCGGTGAGGCTTGCGCACGCCGGCGAACCAGACGGCACTGAGGCGGTCGGGCAGGCGTTGCACCGTTTGCGGCGTGTTCGATGCCTGCGTAGGCTCCGCGTTCGTGCTCAGGGGCCGGCGGGCGTGATCGCTGACGTTCGAGACGCCTGTACGCCACGCTCCGATGTGCTGCGCGGCGGGCTGGAGGACAAGCACTTCGCGGCACAGCTCGACCAGGTCGTGACGGGCGCGGCCGGCTACGAGGCCTACGCCGACGCCGACCAGTTCTTCGCGCTGACCTACCCGACACGTGGCCTCCAGGACTTGCTGGCCAGCACGTTCTCCCGCCTCAACCCACCGGGGGGGGGGGCTTCAGAGACACTGGAGCCCCATCCCGACGCGCGGCACGCGGTCTACCGTTATGAGACCTCGTTCGGGGGCGGCAAGACTCACGGCCTGATCGCGCTTTGGCACCTGGCCAAGGGTGCCCGGCCGTCCAACGTCGCCGATTTCGTCGACCCATCGTTGCTGCCCGATCGGCCGTGCGCCGTCGCCACGGTGGTCGGCGACCGGCTTGATCCGGTCAACGGCCTGAACGACCCGTCAACCGGAGTTTCGACCTACACCTTCTGGGGCGAGGTCGCCCGCCAGCTCGGCCCTGAGGTGTGGTCGCGCTTCGAGCGCAGCGACCGCGAGCGCACGCCGCCCGGCAAGCAGCTCTGGATGGACGCCTTCGAACGGGGCCCGACCCTGATCGTCATCGACGAGTTAGCGCTGCACCTCGCCCAGTTGGCCAGTTCGCAGAACCCCGACGTGCGCCGCCAGGAGGAGGCGACCATCCAGGCGTTGAAGGTGCTGTTCGAGGCGGCCACCGCCGCTCCGGCGGTGCGGCTGATCTTCACGCTCGCCACCGGCACGGCCGCGTTCTCGGCCCGCACCGACAAGCTCGCGGCGGCGATCTCCAGCGTGTCGTTGGAGGGTGCCAGCGAGGCCGCCCATGACGTGATGGCGCGCTCGAAGGGTGGGGTTGGTCGCCCTGCCGATGACTACGAGATCGGCCACATCTTGCGCCGCCGCCTCTTCGAGCGCGTCGACAACGTTGCTGTCGAACAGGCGCTTGTCGCCTTCAAGGATCTCTACGCCGAACTGGCGCAGCGCGAGTCGCAGGTGCTCGGCGCCGCGGGTGAGGATCCGGCTTCGTACTGCGAGCGGATCAGGACTTGCTATCCGTTTCATCCGGCCCTGATCGCCTGCCTCGACCAGCGGATCGGGCCGCTGCCGGGGTTCCAGCGGGCCCGCGGGGCCCTCAAACTGCTGGCCGAGTCGCTGGCGGTGCTCTGGAGCGAGCCAGCGGCGCGGCGCGCGTCGGTGCCGATGATCAACCTCGGCGACCTACCCCTGCAGTCGGCCGCGGTTCGCTCGTGCATCACCGGAGGCATCAACCGCGCCGAGATGGACCCGCCCGCGCTTGCGGACTTCGCTGGAGAGGGCGCCCACGCTGTCGCGGTCGATTCGAGGCGCTGGCCGCAGGAGCAGATGGCCCGCCGCGCCTGCACCGCCGTGTTCTGCCACAGCATCGCCGGCGAGTCCCACGGCGCGACCGCCGCCGACGTGTGCCTGGGAACGCTTCGCCCGCACGAGGATCCGGCCCTGCTGGACGAAGCGCTGCGCGAGGCGCTCAAGGTGGCCTGGCACCTGCACTTCGACAGCGGCAGGTGGCGCTTCCGGGTGGAGCCCAACGCCAACAAGATCGTCGCCACCGAGATGGTCAACGTCTCGCACTCGGAGATCACCGACGAACTGGAGTCCAAGGTCCGCAACCTCTTCGCGCCGTCGGGGTCGCTGCACGCGGTCCACTTCCCGGCCGCGCCGGGCGACATCGCCGACGCGCCCCGGCTCCAACTGGTGGTGCTCAGTCCAGCCGAGGCCGTCAAGCCCGAGGAGGCCGCGCCCCCTCGCCCGGTGCGCCTGATCGCCGACCGCAGCGGTGCCGGCGAGACGCACAGGACGTACCGCAACGGCCTGGTGTTCGTCTTGGCCGAGAAGGCGCACATCGCCGCGGCCCGCGAGAAGATCGGCTTCGAGCTGGCCGCCAAGCGAGTCGTGGCCCGCCAGCAGAAGGGCGACTTCAGCTCCGCGGTCGTCAATAGGCTAAAGGAGTTGGCGGCCACCGCCGCGCTGGAGTCGCGCATGGCCCTGAGCCGCGCCTACCAGCACGTTTGGTACCCCGAGAGGGCCTCTAGCGACGGCGGGGTGCAGCTTCGCCTGTTGCCGTTGCCGCCCGCCGACCAGGGCAAGGCCAGCGGCGCCCAGACCGACCGGGTGTTGAAGCTGTTGCGCGACTACTCGAAGGTCAGGGACTCGCCGCCGGCCACCGACGCACTGGCCCGTTCGTCGGGATTCGACCAGGGCAGCGAGATCTCGACGGAGGCGCTCGCACGGTCGCCGTGGCGTGATCCATCCCAGGCCGTGGTCCTCGACCCGGCCCTCATCGGCAAGGCGATCGCGGCCGGCGTGCGCAACGGCACCTGGGTCTGCCACGACGCCGCGTCCGGAACTGTGTTCACCCGACAGGATCCGCCGAACAGCGTACGCATCGCCGAAGACGTGATGCTCTACACAATCGATCGGGCCGGGCAGCTCGGCCTGCTGGCGGAGCCGCCTGCGGACACCGACCGGCGAGACCCGCCCGGCGGCCCGACTCAGCCCGGCCCCGCGTCGGGCGATGGTCCGGCCGCCGGCGGCCAGGACAGTGGGCGCGGTAGCGACCGGTCCGGTCCACGCGTCCTGGAGGCTCACGGGAGTGCCGCAGCGGCATTGCAGAAGCTCGACGACGCCATGCGCGACGCCGGGGCGCAGCACCTGTCGCAGGTCGGGGTTCGCGTCAGTGCCGAACCGGGCCAAGGGGTGCAGCCGTTCCGAGTTCTCGGGATGTGCGTGCCGCAACTCGCCCGTTTCGACGTGAGCCTGACGCTCGACGCCACAGCCGAGTTCAAGGACCTCTCGGGCGCCGTCAAACTCCGCTTCGAGGGCCCCGCCGCGACGTGTTCTCCGATCTTCTCAGCCTTCTGGGCGGCGCTGGACGACGCGTCCGAGGTGGCCGGCAGCCTGACGCTGACCGCTTCGCAGGCGGGCGCCATCGACTGTGGGGGAGCGGACTTCCGACAGTTCGCTGAGGTACTGCGACGGGCCGCGCCGGGTCATGTGACTCTGACGGCAGAGGTCGTCGATATAGCCCCAACGACGCCGGACGAGCGTGCCGGTTCCTAGCAGGGCGCAGAGGCGTTTCGTGCTCCGACTGATCGCCGACGACCGTGACAGGTGGGGCTTCGCGCTGTGGGAGGAGTCACCCGGCGGCCTAGAGCCGGTGACCTCGGTGTCGTCCGAGCGGACCGGGCCGCTGCGGCGGGCGGTGACCAGCGCAGTTGTCGCCGACGGCTACTCGCCGGAGGCTGTCGGCTTGGGGCGCAGAAGGCCGTTCAACTTGACTCAGACGCCGGGGTGCGCCTCGCGTTGGCGACTCTGGCGGTGCTGCGGATGCGCTGCCCGCGGCGGCGCGCCGCTGTGCTCGCCGGCGTCGAGGCCCTGGGCGACGAGGAGTGCCTGTACTGGTACGCCAAGGCCCGCGGCAGCGCCGGTAACAGGGCGCTGCGGGCGCTGCGCCTGCTCCTGACGGACGGCTGAGAAGCGCCGGGACAGTCTGAACGGAGGCGTGAGTTCCCAGATGGCCGTCGAGCATCCGGGAGAGGGGTCTGAGGTGAGCTCTGCGGCCTGCCGCGGCGATGACCGGCCGAGACTGCTGATAGAGGAATGGCTACCGGTCGCGGCCTTGGGGGTGGAGGCTGTTCGGGAACGTGCTGCGGCCAGCGCTCTTCCACCGCTCTATTTCCTGCACGTCTGGTGGGCCAGGCGACCGCTGGTGGCTAGCGCTGCCGCGGTTCTCGGCAGCGTGATGCCCGCCTGGGTGCCTGGGCTAGCCGCACGGTTCCCGCATCACGCCGAACTTAAGTCCGAGGACGCCTACCGCAAGTGGTTCTTGAAGCTTTGTGGCGTTCTTGGCGACCCGGTGAAGGCTCGGAGACTGATTGACGAGGCCAACGCGCTCGGCAGGAGGCTTCCGGGAAACGGATACGGCTACAAGCAGGCCTTCAAGAACAGCCCGCCCCTTGAGGATGTGGCGCGGTTGCATGAGGTGCTGGGCTCCGTCTGGGGCGGTGCTCCGTCCGTCATCGATCCAACCGCCGGTGGTGGATCGATCCCGTTCCAGGCGCTGCGATACGGTCTTCCGACACTGGCCAATGAGTTGAACCCGGTGGCAGTTGGCGTGCTGCGGGCTGGGGTTTCAACGACTTCTACGTACGGCTTGGAGTTGACCGAAGACCTAGACAAGTGGGGCAATCGCCTCGTTGGGCGTCTGAGGGACCGCTTGGTGCGGTCGTTCCCGCTGGACGATGTCACCGAGCGCGTTGTTGCTTACATTTACGCGCGGACGGTGGCGTGTCCTCGGACTGGGAAGACGGTCCCGTTGGTGGGGGACTGGTGGCTGCGGAAGGGAGACAAGCCGGTCGCGGTGCGGCTGGTGACTCGGCGCGACGGCGTGGAGTTGGACCAGCCTGTCTTCGAGATTCTCGAAGGGCGCGGCGCGCTCGAGGGTTACGACCCAAAGGCGGCGGCCACCTGGTCTCGGGGCAAGGCGGTGTCGCCGTGGGACGGCCAGGTGATCGACGGCGACTACATCCGCGCCGAAGCCCAAGACGGCCGAATGGGCGACCTGCTCTACGCAGTGGCGGTGCGGGTCGGCGGGGTCCGCCGCTTCCGCGCGCCGACAGACACCGATCTGAAGGGCGTCGTCGCAGCCGAGGCGGAACTGCAGAGGCTCATCCCGGTTTGGGAGGCCGAGGACGTGCTGCCTGACGAGCCGGTGCCCCCCGGCAACGATGGGCGCCCACACCTCTATGGCATGCCGCGTTGGCGGGATATGTTCACGCCGCGACAACTGCTGGTGCACGGATGCTTCGTGGAGGAGTACCGCAAGCTGATTCCAGAGGTGCGGGAGGCGTATGCCGATGGCCCGGACCGCGCCGACGCCGTGCTCACACTGCTGGCCATGATCGGCGGCAAGGCCGTCGACTACAACTCACGCCAGGCGGGATGGGATGTGAGCCGTCAGAAGCTACGAAACGCGTTCAGCGTCCACGCCTTCCCGTTCAAGACGACCTTCGGCGAGTTCGAGGGCGGGCGCGCGCTCCACCCGTGGTGCCTGTTGCAGATGCTCGACGCCTACAAGGGGATCGCCGCGCTCATCGATCCGGGCCCCCAGCAGACCGCGTACCACGGCGAGCGGCCTCCGCCGCGCCCGGAGGTGACTGTCACCAACGCCAACGCCGCCAACCTCGCCGACGTGGCCGCCGGGTCCAAGACGCTGGTGTGCATCGATCCGCCGTACTACGACAACGTGCAGTACGCAGAGCTGTCGGACTACTTCTACGTCTGGCACAAGCGCACTCTCGGCCGTGTGCTGCCCGACCTGTTCGCTGCGCCGCTCACCAACAAGGTCGATGAGGCTGTAAAGAACAAGGCCCGCTTCGCGGTCGTCGGCCACCGGGCCGAGTCCATGGCGCATGACGACTACACCCTCAAGATGGCCGTCATCTTCTCGGAATGCCGCCGGGTGCTGCGGCCTGACGGCGTGATGTGCGTGATGTTCACCCACAAGGCCGCTGGTGCCTGGAACGCGCTGGGCACCGCCCTGCTAGATGCCGGCTTCAGCATCGAGACCTCCTGGCCCGTGCGCACCGAGTCGCAGAACTCACTTCATCAGGCCCGGCAGAACTCGGCCAACTCCACGATCTTCCTGGTATGCCGCAAGCGCTCGGAGCCCGCGGACGCAGCCGCGGTTCGCTACCTCGGCGACATCGAGCCCGAACTCCGCGACGCCGTTGCGGTCGCCCTGCAGCAGGCCCGCCGCAACGGCCTCAGCGGCGTGGATCTGCTGCTCGCCACTTACGGCCCTGCGCTCTCGGTGCTGTCGCGCAGTTGGCCCGTCCACTCCACCGAGGCCGGTGACGACGGGCGCTCCCGGCGCTTGGAGCCCGAGGAGGCGCTCGACATCGCCCGCTCGGAGGTGACCCGCCTGGTGCTGGCTCGCCTGGTCGGATCGCAGGCCCATTTCGATCCGGTGACGGACTTCACCATCCTGGCCTGGGAGATCTTCGGGGCCCGCACGTTCCCCTTCGACGACGCCCGTCGCCTCGCCTACGCCACCGGCGGCCTTGACGTGCGCGACCTCCAGTCGCAGCGGATCGTCTCCGCATCCGGCGGCAAGGTCACTCTGCTTGCCCCCGACGAGCGCCGCCGCGGCGGCGGCGTGGACCGGGCAGCCTTCACGTTCGCCCGCCAGATCGACGCGGTCCACACGGCCATGTATGTGGCCGCTGCCGACGGACTCGGCACGGCCAAGGCGTGGCTCGACGAACGCGGCCTGCGCGGCGACGCCGACTTCAGGCGCTGCCTTGGTGCCCTCGCGCAGGCGCTGCCCAACACCCGCCGGCCGGACGGTTCGTGGAACGTGGCGGAGGCCCAGGTCGTACACTCGCTGGTCTCGACCCACTTCGGCGACATTGCGTTGCCGAGCTTGGTCGCCATCCCCGACGAACAGCAGGCCATCGCCTTCCCCGGGGACGGCGGACCCGACAACGACCCCTTCGAGGACGGCGGATCCGGCAGCGACGAACTCAGAGACAGCGGAGCCTGAGACCGTCCATGGCCGACGGCTTCCGGCAGCTCCCGCTTCGGTCCAGCTACTCGTCGGGCACCGACGACCTGCTGGAGGACTTCTACGTGCCGGCTCTGAGCCGGGCGTCGAGCTATGACCGCATCGCCGGATACTTCGCATCGTCGGCGTTCGTGAGCGCCGCCGCTGGGCTGGCGCGATTCGTCAACAGCGGCGGCTCGATGCGCATGATCGTCGGGGCGCAGCTGCGCGAGTCCGACTGCGCGGCCCTGAGAGGCGATGCAGATCTTGATGCGGTCCTCGCCCACCGGCTCGCCGCCGCGACTCTGTGGAGCGACGATGTGGAGCGAGAGCGCCTGCAGGTGATTGCCTGGATGGTGCGAGAGGGCCGGCTGGAGATGCGTGTCGGCGTGGCCTGCGGCCCTGACGGCGAGCCGCTAGCTGCCGACGATCCCGAAAACGACGGTCGCTACTTCCACATCAAGACGGGAATCCTGCGCGACAGTGACGGCAACTCCGTGGCGTTCAGTGGAAGCATCAACGAGTCATCGCAGGGCTGGTCGCGCAACTTCGAGCAGTTCAGCGTCTACATGTCGTGGAAGGCCGAGTCCTGGGCCGACTACGGCGAACCCGAAGTGCGGCGGTTCGAGCGGCTCTGGAGCGATGAGTCGATACCTGGTTGGCGCATCGTCGCTCTGCCTGAGGCGCTCAAGAGCCGACTGCTGGAGTTCGTGCCCGACGACTACGAGCCGCCCGGACGCGATCCGGCTGAGCCGCCTGCATCGGAACCCGTAGATCCTGGTCCAGGGGACGAACCCGGAATCCCTCGTGGTCGTGCGTCCTTGGAGCAGCCGCCGCGGCCGCTGGGCGACCCGACTTCGCTTAGCGAGGCCGAACGCAGGCTCGTCGAGGCGATCCGCCACGCGCCGGCCACCCGGACGGGCGTGGGACTCGTATCGGCAGCGGTGGAGCCGTGGCCCCACCAACTGGCCATCGCCCGCCGCATCCTCGACACTTGGCCGCGGTCGTACCTGCTGGCCGACCAGGTCGGGCTGGGCAAGACGATCGAGGTCGGGCTGGTACTGCGCGAGCTGCTGCTGTCGGGCCGGGCTGCGAGCGCGTTGATCCTGGTGCCGGCGTCGGTGCTCATCCAGTGGCAACAGGAGCTCTACGAGAAGTTCTGCCTCGACGTGGCCCGAATCGACGGCGCAGACCTCGTGTACAGCGATCCCGCTCGTCGGCATCCGATAAAGGCCGGCAGTAACCCGTGGGCGGACGAGCGGGTGCTGCTGGCGTCGTCGCATCTCGCCCGCAGACGGATCCATCGCCAACGCTTGCTCGAAGCACCGGGCTGGGATCTGGTGGTCCTCGACGAGGCCCACCACGCCCGCCGCCGCGGATCCAAGCCGGGTGCCGCGGCAAACCAAATGCTCGCCCTTCTGCGTGACTTCAAGCGCCATGGCAAGTTCAAGGCGCTGCTGCTGGCTTCGGCAACACCCATGCAGATGCACCCCCGCGAACTCTGGGATCTACTGGATCTGCTCGGTCTGCCGGAACGTTGGGGCGACGGCGCCGACAGGATGGCGCGCTACTACCAGGAGCTCGGCGAGTCGTTCAACGAACGGAGCTGGGACTTCGTGCAGTCGATGGTTAGGGCGCACCTGGCCGAGACCGACACTCCCTCGGACAAGCGGACCGCGGCGGCGCTGACGAGAGCGGGCCCGGCCGAGGCCCATCGCATCCGCCACTTCGCCGACGACGGCCTGCACCGGCCGCAGAACGTCAAGGAGTCAAACCGGCCGGCCTGGGACGAGTGGCTGCGGGCCTGCACGCCGGTGCGGGACCGTGTGTTCCGCACCACGCGCCTCACGCTGCGGGCCTACCTTGACGAGGGCCTGCTCCCGGCCGGCACCGTGATCCCCGAGCGCGACATCAAGGACCACTTCGACGGCCTCGGCGACGCCGAGCAGCTATATGGGCGCATCGACGGCTACATCCGCGCCCGCTACGAGGCCTACGCCGGCCGCCGCGACTCAAAGGCTCGCGGCATGGGCTTCATCATGACCGTTTACCGCCGCAGGCTCACATCCAGTTTCCACGCCATCCGCTGTTCGCTCCAGCGCCGACGGCAGGCGCTCAGCAGCAAGGCCGAGGCGGCGAGCCTGCTCGATGACGACGACCTCCATGCCGCCGAGGGCGACCTCCGGCTGGACGGTCTCGACGACTCGGTGCTGGCGCCGGACCCGACCCGGGCCGACGGCGGAGCCGACTTTCAGTTGACGCTCGCCGAGGTCGGCGATCTGCCGTCGGAACTCGACGAACTGGACCGCTTCATTGCCGACTTGGACGCGCTGGCGCCCGACGAGCCCAAGATGGAGAGGCTGGCAAGAATCCTTGAGGACTGCTTCGGATCAGGACACCGCAGCGCGGTCGTGTTCACCCAGTATGCCGACACTCTGCGCTACATCCGCGGGCGGCTGCTAGGCACCTATCGCACTGGGCTGGCCTGCTATTACGGCGGCGCAGGCGAGATGTGGGACAACGAACTCGGCCGCTGGAGCGGGGTCGGGAAGGAGTACATCAAGTCCAAGTTCCGTTCCGGCGAGATCCAGATCCTCATCGGCACCGACTCGATGTCGGAGGGCCTGAACCTGCAGACCTGCGATGTGATGGTGAACTTTGATCTGCCGTGGAACTTCACCAGGGTCGAGCAGCGGATCGGGCGTCTCGACCGCATCGGCGGGATGCCCCACATCACGGTCCACAACCTCTACTACCGCGACACGGTCGAGGTCGACATCTACGGTCGCCTTCGGGAGTGCTTCGACAGTTTCGAGGGTGTGCTGGGCCGCAGCGCCCCCGTGCTCGCCGCCATGGAGGACACGCTGCTGGACGCGGCCATGGGCACAATCGGGCCCGAGCAGGCGTTCGAGCGGATCGACGAGTCGATCCGGATCGCCGAGGACGCTTCGATGTCGCTCGACGACCTCGACGCCGTCCCGGAGCCCGAGTGCGATCTCGCTCCGGCGATGACCCTCGAGGGACTGCGGGACAGGCTGCTGTCGCTCCCTGGCGCGGCGAATCAGCTTGAGCCCGACCTCCAGCACGAGGGTGTGTGGCTATTGAGCTTCAACTCCAGCCCTGAGAGGGTTGCCCCGGTGCCGGTCTCCTTCGACCGTGACGTGTGCGGCCGCCACGATGACGTCGTCCTGCTCACATGGGGCAGCCCGGTGCTTGATGAGTTGTTGAACGTCCTGGACCCATCACCGTGACCTGGCCACGCGTGTTGCGCCCGCTGGGTCGCCTACAGGTCGGTCCGTTAGAGAAATCCATGAAAATGTCCTGAATGGACCTATGAATGTCACACCCCTGTGGGATGCTGTGTTCATGGACACCAACACGGCACGGCGGGTGCGGCGAGAGGTACGCGACGGGCTCGCTTCGCTGATCAGGTTCGTCAACGAGGCCGACACCGCGACCGCCGACGTGCGGGAGGTGCTCGCGGAGTCCAAGGCGCTGGCCGCTCAGGTGTCGGTGCTGCAATCCGATTCTGCGGTGGTCGTAGCGGCCCGTGAGCGTCACGGCGACGGCGGGGTGGGGGTCCTGGCCCGGTCCGCGGGGCTGTTCAAGAAGGACGCCGCCAGCCAGGTCGACACCGTCGAGAAGCTCGGTGAGATGCCCGGGGTGCGCGACGCGCTGGAGAGCGGCGAGATCTCCGTCGCCAACGCCAAGACCCTCGCATCCGCCTCCGACAAGACCAGCGTGGACCAGGTCGAGCAGGACTCCGAACTGTTGGCCATGGCCGCGGACCTGGCGCCCGAGCGGTTCGCTCAGGAGGCGGGGCGATGGGTCGCGAAGCGCCAGGCTGACGACGGCGAGGAGCGCTATCGGCGTCAGCGGGCTCGGCGGCGGTTGCGCTTCTGGGACGGCGACGACGGGATGGTGCATCTCCGGGGCGAACTGGACCCGGTGACCGGCGCCAAGGTGCGCAAGCGGTTCTCACAGGAGGCCGAGCGGCTGCGAAGGGCCGACTTGCACAGTGCAGGCGGCGACAAGCGCGACCTCAACCAGCGCACGGCCGACGCCCTCGACACGCTGACAGCGCACGGCAGCATCTACGCCCGGTCCGAGGCCCGCAACCGGGCCCGCAACTCCGCCGCCGGCAAACCGAACACCGCCGGACGCGACGCAGGCGCCGGCCGGACCGGCTCCGGCAGCGACGGCGACACCGGCGACCCCATCGACTCCGGTGGCGGTGGCGCCGCCGGCATCCTCGCTGGAATCATTGGCGTTGACGGCTCGGGTGCTGATTCCGATCGCGGCGTCGGCGGCGCGGGTGGTGCTGCCGGTTTAGGCGGTGACAGTGTCGGCGGCGGCTCCGGCGCCGGTGACGCCGCGGACAGTCGCAGCGTCGGCAGGTGCGGGTGCGGCAGGAGGCCCGCGGCGGACATCACCATCGTCC
>JAPPNV010000069.1 GCA_028818565.1 Rhodospirillales bacterium
GGGGGGGGGGGGGGGGGGGCGGGGGGCGGCGCCCCCGCGCCTGTAAACCGGGGGGGGCCCGGCCCCCCCTTTTCCCCCCCCCCCCCCACCGGGTTTGTGCCTACTTGAAGATGAGCTGCAGCGGCGGCGGCTCCGGCAACTGGATCAGGTCGACGAAATAGCCCTTGCCGTCCTTGATCCCGATGATCGCCTGGGGCCGCTCGAGGTTGATGTGCAGGTCCTCGGTAAACGTGGTGGGACCCACCAGCAGCGGCTCCTTGTCGAACTTGTTGAGCTCGGCCAGCACCGCGTCGTTATCGATGGTCCCCGCCCGATCGATGGCGAGGGCGAGCGCCTGGATGATGCTGTAGCCCGAGAGTGCGAACGAGCAGCACACGCGCTCGCCGTGCACTTCCTCGTAGCGATCGAAGAACTCGTTGACCCGGGGCCGGGGATCGTCGCCGAACACCGAGCCGTAAGTGCCGGTGTAGTGGTCATTGAGGTTGCCGATGGCCTCGGTCCAGTAGTCGCCGTCCATCGAATCGCCGCCCGAGATCGGCGTGTCGATGCCTGCCGCCCTGATCTGGCGGATCGCGGCGTTCGCGCCGGCACCGTAGGAGCAGACGTGGAGGAGGTCAGGCTCGCCCTTCTCCTCGGCCACCTGCTTGAAGCGTGTGATCTGCGAGGCGATGGAGGCATCGTCCTGCTTGAAGGTGTCCTCGCCCAGCATGACGCCGCCCAGCTTCTCGAAACGTGTCTTGAAGCCGGCGCAGATCGCCTTGTCGTACTCGATCGAGGTGTCGAGCAGGTTATAGGCGGTTTTCCAGCCCTTATTGTTCCACGCCCACTCCGCGATCACCGCGCCGCTGGTGAGCGACGAGTTGGACATGGTGAAAGCGTAGGGGCCGATGCCCTGCACGCCCATCTTCGCGTCGGAGGCGCAGAGCGAGATGACCACCATCCCGTTGCTGTTCGCCACCGTCGCGGCGGCGGCGCCCATGTCGTAGTCGCACGAGACGATCATGAAGTTGGCGCCGTCGGCGATCACCTCTTGTCCGGCCCGCGCACCCTCGGCCGCCTCCGACTTGGTGTCGGACTGGGTGAAGCTGAAATTGCGGCCGCCGAGCACGCCGCCGGCCTCGTTGATATCGTTGATTGCCATCTTCGCCGAGCGCGACGGCGGCCCGTCGTACTGGTTCATCCAGCCGCTGAGCGCGATGGCGAAGCCGATGACGATATCGTCGTCGGCAGCCTGGCTCGGCGTGGCAACGCCAAGCGATAGGGCAAGCGCGGCTGCGCCAGCCAGCAACGTCATTTTCCGCATCGTGGTTCCCTCCCTAGTACGGCCGGACGTTGGTCTTCTGCAGTACCGTCACCCGACGGCAGTGCTATATCCGCCGGCAACTCTAGGCGGAATGTGCGGCGGGAGTCTACCGAGCGGCGGCGCCCACGCCGGCGAACGCGGGCATGACCTCCCCGGCGAGCGCGCGCATGGAATCGCGCCACCCTTCCATGTCTTCCAGGTGGTCGTAGGAGATCACCAGCAGGGTCCCGAACCCGCCCGAGGCCTCGACCATGGCGGCAATCTTGCGTTCCACGGTGCGCGGACTGCCCACCGCCATGCAGTGCTCGGCAATGTACTCGACGGTGACGTCGGAATCGGCCACGTCGGGGTGGTGCTTGCAGGCCGAGAGCATGCCGATGTGCTTGAGCACCGGCAGCCAGAAGCTGCGGTAGTGCGCGCCGATGGCGCCGTTGACCACCTTGTCCCACGCCTCGGCGTCGGTCTCCGCCACGTAGATGTCCCGCCCGATGCGCCAGGTGCTGCGGTCCGGGGTGCGCTCGGACTCCGCCGCGCCGCGCTCGACCGACGCCCAGTGCCCGGCGAGGTAGGCGTCGCTGTAGCTCAGGCTGAGCGGGATGAAGTCGCGGCGGCCGGCGAGCACCAGCGTCGGCGAGTCCGGGCTGAATCCGGCGATCGCGATCTGCGGGTGCGGCTTCGTGAAGGTGCCGATGTGATACTCGTAGTTCCCCCCGAGCACGCCCTCGGGCCGGCGTGCGGTCCAGTACTTGCCGCGATATTCGAAGGGGCCGTCGCTCTCCCAGAAGCGCATCATGATGTCGAGGGATTCCTCGGTCATCTCGCGGTTCTGGCCGGCGAACCCGTCGATATCGAACATCAGCCAGTCTGTCGGGATACCGCTTGAGCCCACCCCGATATAGCAGCGCCCCTGCCCGATATGGTCGAGCCACGCGATCCGGTGCGCCAGCTCGGCCGGGTGGTGGAAGGGCAGCATGTAGCCGCCCGGCGAGACGCGGATGCGCTCGGTGCGCAGCAGCGCCTGGGAGACCAGCAGGTCGGGCGCGGGGCATGGCTCGGTCGGCACCGTGTAGTGGCAGCCGATCCACGCCTCGGCGAAGCCGATGCGATCGAGGAACGCCAGCGTGTCGAGGTCGTGCTCGTGCCCCTCGGCGAAGTCGCGGCCCGGCGGGTGGTTGGGCATCATGAACGCGCCAACATCCATGGCTCTCCTCCATCCGTTGGCACTCGCCGGCCGGCGCGGCGGCAGTGCTAGAACTGCACGCGCTTGGTGAGCCCGCCGTCGACGATCAGGTTGGCGCCCGTGGTGAAGCTCGAGACCGAGCTCGCAAGGAACGCCACGGCATCGGCGACCTCCTCGGGCGTGCCCATCCGGCCGGTGGGATTGAGCCCGAGCGCAAAATTGTAGCGCTCCGGGTCTTCCCGCTTGCGTTGGCCCCAAACGCCGTCCTCGAAATAGATCGTGCCCGGCGAGACGCAGTTCACGCGGATGCCGCGTTCGGCGAGCACGGTGGCCAGATTGGAGGTGTAATTGATCAGGGCGGCCTTGATCGAGTTGTAGGGCCTGACCCCGCCGAAGCTCTCGACGCCTGCCGTGCTCGATACGGTGACGATCGCCGCGGCCTCCGACGTCTCCAGGTGCGGCATGGCCGCCTCGACCGTGCGCACGGTGCCCAGCATGTCGACCTCGAGCGCGGCCCGCCAGGAGTCTTCGTCCGGCGCTCCGGCGATTGCGCTCACGTTGGCCACCACGATGTCGATGCCGCCGAGCTGCTCCGCCATCGCTGCGGTCCAGTGCCGCACGGCGTCGCCGTCCGCGACATCGCAGGCGGCGCCGATGACATTCAGACTCTCTCCCGCAAACGCCGCCAGCACGGCCTCGAGCCTGGCGCCGCCGCGGGCGCAGATGCCGACCCCGCAGCCCTCCAGCGCGAGCCTGCGTGCGATCGCGTGGCCGATCCCTCGCGTTCCGCCGGTTACGATGGCCTTCTTGCCGTCGAGCTTGAGATCCATGTCCTCGGCCCTGCGCGTGTTCAGTTTGGAGTGTCGGACGCCTGCGCGCGCTTGTCCAGCCGGCGCCGACCCGGATCACGATGAGGCGGGCAGCAGCTCCCGGTAGACGTCGAGGGTCGCACCGCACATCCCCTCGAGCGTGAAGTTGCGGCGCACATGGGCCTGGCCCGCCGAGGCCACCCTCGATCGCTCGGCGGGGCTGGCTCCCAACGTCTGGCGGATAGAGTCCGCCAGCGCGTCTATATCGCCCGGCGGCACCAGGCAGCCGGTCTCGCCGTCAAGCACGGTCTCCAGTGCCCCGCCGTGGGCGAACACGATCACTGGCCGCCCTAGCGCCTGCGCCTCGGCGGGGACGCGGCCGAAGGCCTCGGGCCGCAACGAGGGCGAGACCACGATATCGGCCAGCAAGTAGGCGGCCGGCATGTCTCCGCATGGGCCGGTGAGCCGCACGTCATGGGCCGTGCCGAGCGCCGCGATTCTCTGCTCGACCCGGGCGCGGTAGCCCGCACGGTTGGCGTCCCCGGCGCCGACGAACAGGCAACACACGCTTTCCTCGATCCGCGCCAGTGCGTCCAGGAGGGCGAGATGCCCCTTCAGCGCGGTGAGCCGCCCCGGCAGCATGACCACCGGCAGACCCTCGGGCACGCGCCATGCGTCGCGCAACGCGGCGAGGCGATCGGGGGCCACGCGGGCCGGGTCGAAGGCCGCGAGGTCCACGCCGCGTGGGATGGTCCTGATCCTGCCCGGCTCCACGGTGTAGTTCTCGACGATGTGTCGCGCGATGAACTCCGAGATCGCGATGACCCGGGCACCGCGCGTCATGATCGCGTTATAGCGCCGCTTCAGCTTCATAGGTGCTGCGCCGGTGGAATAGGCGCCGTGGAAGGTCGTGATAAACGGCCGCCCGGCCCGCCGCGCCGCGTAATAGGCGAGCCAGGCCGGCCAGCGCGAGCGGGCGTGGACGAGATCGACATCCTCCTCGGCGATGAGGCGCGCCAGACGCCGAATTGTCCCCGGCGCCTGCACGGGGTTGCGGCGCGCAACCGGGAGCGCCGCGTGGCGCGCGCCTGCGTCGGCGGCGGCCTCGCCGTCTGCCTCTTCCCCGCTCGAGATCATGGAGCGCCAGCCGGCGCCGGCGATGGCACGCGAGATGTATTGTGTTTCGCGTTCGACGCCGCCGCTACCGCCGAGGCGCGGCAAGACCTGAAGCACCGTTGGCATAAGGACCGTCTCGGACCGGGCTGCACGCGACCGGTGAGTATCGCAAGGCGCCGAAAACGCGTCGAGATCGTGTCCCGGTTCAGGTCATTCGGTAAACAGGAGACGGCGGGGCAAAAAATTCAAGTGTCAAGGGGCCTTGACCGCCGGTGCGACTCGTCTATATTGCATTGCAACATGATGTTGCGCTGCAATATTACGTTCCGTCTTGGAGCGGCGCGCATCGGCAGGAACAACCGCAAACAGATAGGGTGAAAGCAATGACCGCCAAGACCGACGCCGCGAGCAAGGCCACCGCCGCCAACGCCAAGACCGCGTGGAACGGCGCATACTCCTTCGACACCATGGCCGATGAGGGCCGTGCGAGCCTCGACAGCTTCGTCCAGGCCTCGACCATCGCGGCCAAGGGCTATGGCGCCATCGGCAGCGCCTGGTTCGACTTCGCCAGGGAGGCGATGGCCGCCCAGGCCGACGCCGCCGAGGCGCTGATGGGTGCGCGCAGCTGGACCGAGCTCACCGAGGCCCAGACCGGCGCCGCGAAGGGCGCGTTCGAGCGCACGATGGCTGCGGGCAACCGCATTGCCGATATGACGGTCAAGTCCACCGGCGACGCGATGGAGCCGATCCGCGCGCGCGCCGACGACCTGGTCGAGCGCTACGGCAAGCCCGCCGCCTAACGGCGCCAACAACCCGTTACCGAGGGCCCGGGACCGCACGGTTCCGGGCCCTTCGCTTATGGGCCTGGCGCCGGGTTGATGAGGGCACCGTCCGGCGCCGCCGCATCGATGACGCAGCGCTCGCCCACGACCGAAACGCGGCCTTGGGCGATGAGGCGCAGGGCGAGCGGCAGGCAGCGATGCTCTTCGCGCAGCACGCGGTCCGCGAGGCTCTCCACCGTGTCGTCCGGCAGGACCGGCACCGCCGCCTGGACGATGATCGGCCCGCTGTCCACCTCGGGCCGCACGAAGTGGACCGTGCAACCGGCAAGGCGAACCCCGGCCTCGATGGCCCTCGCGTGGGTGTCGAGGCCCTGGAACGCCGGCAGCAGCGAGGGGTGGATATTGATCAGCCGGTCGCGCCAGCGCTCGACGAACCTCGCCGTCAGCACGCGCATGAAGCCCGCGAGACAGACCAGCTCGACACCGCTCGCCTCGAGCGCCTCGGTGAGTGCCTGCTCGAAGGCCTCGCGGGAATCATACCCTTCGTGGTCAATTGCGCGTTGGGGGAGGCCCGCGCGCTGGGCGCGCGCGAGACCGAAGGCATCGGCCCGGTTGGAAAGCACCAGGACAATCTCGCTCTCGGCATCGGCACGGGCGCAATCGTCGATGAGGGCCTGCAAATTGGTCCCGCTGCCCGAGATCAGGACGCCCACTCTGAGCCGCGCCATGGGGTCTCCCGCCGTCTTTCGGCCGCTGCTGGTCGCTTGGCTACAAACGCCATGATACCCTGCCGTCCGGATTTCGGCCGCCGTCGGCCGCAAGACGTGACGTCAGTGATTACTCCGAGCTCAACCATGTGCGGACTGGCTCGCATCGCACTGATGTGCGCGCTGGCGCTGCTCCTCGCCTGCGGCACGGCGCGGGCGGAATCGGTGTTCACCGTCGCGCACGTTCCCGTCGACGCCGAGGCCGCATCGGCGGCGGAGGCGCGGGAGCTCGCCATCGCCGCCGGCCAGCGCGCCGCGTTGGACACCCTCTTGCGTCGGCTCACCGTCGCGGGAACGGATCTGCCCCCACCGCCCGACAACATTCTTGCGACGATGGTGGCAGGCTTCGCCATCGACCGCGAGCTGGTCTCGACCACCCGCTACCGCGCGTCCTTGACGGTGGACTTCGACCCGACCGAGGTGCGCCGCCTGCTGCGCGTGAGCGGCGTCGCCTATGCCGAGACCGTGAGCAAGCCGGTGCTGGTGGTGGCGGTTCAGCGCGACCCCGGCGGTATCCTCTTGTGGGAGGACGGCAATCGCTGGCGGCGGGCGTGGGAGGAGCGCCCACCCCACGGCGGCCTGGTGCCGATCCTTCTGCCGCTCGGCGATGTCATCGATCTCGCCACGGTGGATGCCGCGCGAGCCCTGGCCTCCGATGTCGAAGCGCTCACCGCACTGGCCGCGCTCTACGGCACGAGCGAAGTCGCGGTCGCTGTCGCCGGCCTCTCGGGCTCCGCTGCCGTCGACAAGCCCGCCGCACCTGCCGCCCCGGACGCAGAAAACACCGACGACGACGCGGCCGCCGGCCGGGCCCTCACTCTCTCGCTGCGCCGGATCGCTGCCGATGAGAGCCAGGCGATCCAGAAGACACTGATCGGCCGCGAGGGGGAGAGCGAGCGGGCGCTGCTCAAGCGCGGCAGCGACAGAGTCGTCACCCTGCTGGAGGACGACTGGAAGGCCGCCAACCTGATCCGCTACGACGAGCAACAGGTGCTCCGGGCGAGGGTGCCGATCGCGAGCCTCGGCGAATGGGTGTCGATCCAGCAGCGCCTCGCGGCGCTCGGCATGGTCGCATCGGTCGAGATCGACTCGCTCTCGCGGCGCGAAGGCAGTCTCACCCTCCGCTATCACGGCACCGAGGACCAGCTCCGCCTCGCCCTCGGCCAGGACGACCTCGATCTCGCGCCCGAGGAAGATGGTTGGTGGCTGCGGCCCCGCGCCGCATCCCCGGAGCCGGAGGCGCCCGACACGCCCGCCCCGGGTGGGGAGGAGTAAGGCACCGATGGCGGCCAAGGCAGTCCTCGGGCAGCAGCGCACCTTCGACTGGGGCGTCCGCCCGGCGCTCGGGCGGCAGGATTTTCTGGTCGCGCCCTGCAACGAGGCGGCGGTCGCCTGGCTCGACCGCTGGCCGGACTGGCCGGGGCCGGCGCTCGTGATCCACGGGCCGCCGGGCTCGGGCAAGAGCCACCTCGCCGAAGTGTGGCGCGGGCGAAGCAGCGCCGAAATCGTCCCGGCGGCGCGCCTTGCGGACGTGGTGCCCGACGCCGGAGGAGCGCAGGCGCTGGTGATCGACGGGCTGGATGGGCCGATCGACGAGCGCGCCCTCCTGCACACGTACAACGCTGTTGCCGAGCGGGGCGGCCATCTGCTGCTCACCGCCTCGGCCCCTCCGGCGCGCTGGCCCCTCGCGCTCCCCGATCTCGCCTCCCGGTTGCGGCTCGCCCCG
The DNA here is from genome assembly GCA_028818565.1 of Rhodospirillales bacterium. Taxonomy (GTDB): domain Bacteria; phylum Pseudomonadota; class Alphaproteobacteria; order UBA828; family UBA828; genus WTGU01. The sequence continues at coordinate 7,684 of JAPPNV010000069.1, forward strand.
GCGGTGGCGCTCGGCCTGCCGGACGATGCGCTGCTCGCAGCCCTCATGCTCAAGCTGTTCGCCGACCGGCAAATCACGGTGGCGCCCGAGGTGCCGGCCTACGTCGTGCCGCGAATCGAGCGCACGTTCGAGGCCGTGGCCCGCCTGGTCGAGCGACTTGACCGTGCGGCGCTCGCCGAGGGCAGGGGGGTCACCGTGCCGCTCGTGCGCACGGTGCTTGCGCTGGACGAGGGCGGGGACGAGGCCCCACCGCGCGCCTGATCTGCGGGACCACCCGTGCCCGCGCGGTTTTGTCACGGTGCGGCAATGACCGTATTGTAAAAGGCCGCGAATCAAACCAAGTAGAGGGGACGCGGGAGCAGCCGAATGGCGAGAGCCAAGCGGGCCGCCGAGGCGCAAAGCTTCGCGCCGGCCGACAAGTTCATCAACCGTGAGCTGAGCTGGCTCGCTTTCAACGAGCGGGTGATGGAGGAGGCCGAGAACCTCGACCACCCGGTGCTCGAGCGCCTGCGTTTTCTCTCGATCTCGGGATCGAACCTCGATGAGTTCTACATGGTCCGCGTGGCCGGCCTGCACGGCCAGGTCGAGGCGGGCATCCTCGAACCGTCCCAGGACGGCCTGAGCCCCGTTGCGCAAATCCGCGCCGTCAACGAGCGCGCCAATGCGCTGATGGCCCAGCAGCAGGAGCGCTGGCTCGCGCTCCGGGCGGAGCTGGCCGATGCGGGCATCGCGATCCTCTCCCCCGACCGGCTCCGTGACGACGAGCGGCAGTGGCTCGACGGCTACTTCATCGATCGCCTCTTCCCGGTGTTGACGCCGCTCGCGATCGACCCGGCCCATCCGTTCCCGTTCATTCCAAATCTGGGCTTCAGCCTGGCGCTGGAGCTGGTCGAGCGCGGCACCCGGCGCCAGGTGCCCTCGCTCGTGCGCGTGCCCAGCCAGGTGGAGCGCTTCATCCGCCTGCCGGAGGGCGAGCGGGGCGAGGTTCGCTTCATCGCGTTGGAGGACGTGGTGGAGCACTACCTCGACCGGCTGTTCCCTGGTTTCGAGCCGCGTGCGGCGGGGCGCTTCCGGGTGGTCCGGGACAGCGACATCGAGCTGGAGGAAGAGGCCGAGGACCTGGTGCGCTCGTTCGAAAGCGCGCTCAAGCGGCGCCGGCGCGGCAGCGTCATCCGGCTCGAGGTGGACTCCACCATGCCCTTGAGCATGCTGGACTTCCTCGCCGACCAGCTTCATGTCGACCGGCGCGACGTGGTCAAGGTCGAAGGGATTCTGGGGCTTGCGGACACGGCCATGCTCATCAAGTGCGGCCGGGCCGATCTCGAGTTCACGCCCTACCGCGCACGCTTCCCCGAGCGCATCCGGGACTTTGGCGGCGATTGCTTCGCCGCCATCAAGTCCAAGGACATCGTCGTCCACCACCCCTACGAGAGCTTCGACGTGGTTGTCCAGTTCCTGCGCCAGGCGGCGCGGGATCCGGACGTGATCGCGATCAAGCAGACGCTCTATCGCACCAGCAACGATTCGCCCATCGTCAACGCCCTGATCGAGGCGGCGGAGGCGGGCAAGTCGGTCACCGCACTGGTCGAGCTCAAGGCCAGGTTCGACGAAGCGGCGAACATCCGCTGGGCGCGGGACCTGGAGCGCGCCGGCGCCCAGGTGGTCTACGGCTTCATGGACCTCAAGACCCATGCCAAGGCGTCGCTGGTGGCGCGGCGCGAAGCCGACGGCCTGCGCAGCTACGTCCACTACGGCACCGGCAACTATCACCCGATCACCGCCGCGATCTACACCGACCTCTCCTTCTTCACCTGCGATCCGGCGCTCTGCCGCGATGCGGCGCTGCTCTTCAACTACCTGACGGGAGGGGCGGCGCCCGAGCGCTACGAGAAGATCGCGGTTGCGCCGCTCGGCATGCGGCCCGCCATCGATGAGCTGATCGAGGAGGAGACCGCCCATGCCCTCGCCGGCCGGCCGGCGGCGATCTGGCTGAAGCTCAACTCCCTGGTCGACCCCGACGTGATCGACGCGCTCTATGCCGCCGCTGCCGCCGGGGTCTCCATCGATATGGTGGTGCGCGGCATCTGCTGCCTGAGGCCCGGCGTGCCGGGCCTCTCGGAGAACATCCGGGTGAAGAGCATCGTCGGCCGCTTCCTCGAGCACTCCCGCATCATGTGCTTCGGCGCGGGTCACGGGCTGCCCTCGCCCCAGGCCAAGGTGTACATCTCGTCCGCCGACTGGATGGGGCGCAATCTCGACAGGCGGGTCGAGGTCATGGTGCCGATCGAGAACCCGACCGTGCACGAGCAGATTCTCGACCAGATCATGACGGCGAACTTTCGGGACAATGAGCAGAGCTGGACCCTCGGCTCCGACGGCGGCTTCTCGCGCGTGGCCCCCGGTGCCGAACATTTCAACGCCCACCGCTTCTTCATGACCAACCCGTCGCTCTCTGGGCGCGGCACGGCCCGGCGCGAGCCGCGCCTTGCCGTCGCAGGGGAGGACGGCGGCGAACCGCACGACGGGTGACGGAGCAGCTGGCGGAGACCCGCCTCGTGGCCGACGCGGCGCCGCTTCCGGTCGAGACCGGACGACGCCCCGCCGCGACCGAGGCGGATGCGCCCTACGGCGTGCTCGATGTCGGCTCCAACTCGATCCGCCTCGTCGTGTTCGAAGGGCTGACGCGAGCGCCGGCGCCGGTCTTCAACGAGCGCGAGCTGTGCGGCCTCGGCGCGACGCTCGGCGAGAGCGGAACGCTCGCGCCGGACGCGGTGGAGCCCGCGCTCGATGCGCTGCGCCGCTTCGCCGCCGCGGTGGACGCGCTGGGCGTCGGCCCGCTCGACGCCGTGACCACCGCGGCGGTCCGCGATGCCAGCGACGGTGAGAGGTTCCGCAAGGCGGTGAGCCGCGAGACCGGCTTCTCGCTCCGCGTCCTCTCGGGCGAGGAGGAGGCCCGCTACGCCGCGCTCGGCGTGGTTTCGGCCTTCCCCGGCGCGAGCGGGCTGATGGCGGACCTGGGCGGCGGCAGCCTCGAACTGGTGCGCCTGGAGCAAGGGCGGCTCGCCGAGCACGCGACGCTGCCCCTGGGTGTGCTCCGCCTCGGCAGCCTCGAGCCCCGCCAGCGCGCCACGCTTGCGGCAGAGCGGCTGAAGGCGCTGCCCTGGCTCGAGCGGGTGCGCGGGGCGCCGGTCTATCTCGTGGGCGGGGCGTGGCGGGCGCTGGCCCGCCTCCGCATGGCCGCCGAGAGGCACCCCATCCCGGTGGTGCATCACTACCAAATGACGCCGGCCGAGGCGCGCGAGGCCACCAAGGAGCTCGCGGTCGCCGATCCCGCCACGCTGCGCCCGGGGCCGGAGGGAATGTTGCCCCGGCGGCTCGCGACCGTGCCGAGCGGCGCGGCGGCGCTCAAGGCATTGCTGAAGATCGCCGCACCGGGCGAGGTCCTGTTTTCTGCCTTCGGCCTGCGCGAGGGCCTGCTCTTTGACAGGCTGCCCGCAGAGGTGCGGGCGCAGGATCCCGTGCACGATGCCTGCCGTTCGATCGCCCGGCGGGACGGCCGCTCGCTGGTCTATGCCGAGGCCCTCGCCGCCTGGCTGGGCCGCTCGACGCTCCCGGCGCTGGCCCGGCATCGGGACATGCTGCCTGCGGCGGCGTTCCTCTCCGAGATCGCCTGGCGCCAGCATCCCGACCTGCGCGCGGCCGATGCGTTCACGCGAATCTCGCGCGCACCCTTCGTCGGCATCGATCACACGGGCCGCGTGTTCCTGGCGCTGGCCGTGGCCACCCGCTACAAGTCGCGTCTTCCGGTCGCGGCCAGCCGGACGGTGAACCGGCTGCTACCCCCGGAGGTGCGCGCCGAGGCCCGGGCGCTCGGGCTTGCGCTCAGGCTGGCGGAGCGGCTCTCCATCGGGGAGCCGGCGGTGCTCGACGGCTCCCAGATCGCGGCCGAGGACGGTTATCTGGTGCTGCGGCTCGCGCCCGAGCACCGGCCGCTCGCGTCGGGCAAGGCGCGCACGGCGGCGGACGCGCTCGCGCGCGCGCTCGGCAGCAAGCTCTCCTTCGAGGCGAGGCCCTGACACACGGGACGGACAGCCCGTAAGCCTTCTTGCGGGATTCGCCGGGATCAACCGGGATTAAGTGGGACAAGCGGGATTTGCCGGGATCAACTGGGATTAACTGGGATAAGCGGGATTCCCGGCGGCAGTTGCGCGCCGGCAAAGCACCCCGTCTTCCCGCACTCACCTGCTGCGGTCCGCTCGCTCCTCATGACGTAACGGTGGCACACCCGTCCTGCGCTTTGCACCGCACCATGGTATTGAAAAAATGGCGTCAGAAGACGATAGAGGTACGATAGTCTACTATTTTCAGTGTATTGATTGTATTCTCTTGCGGACGGAAGCACGCTACCGTACGCTACAACTCGCTCCCTCTAGGTGCCTATCCGGTGCCCAAGAATTACGACAAGGAAAATTGCCTTGCCGAAAATCACCAAGAGAACCGTCGATGCACTCGTCCCCGCAGAGCGAGAGCGCATCGTCTGGGATGACGCCATAACCGGCTTTGGGGTCCGCGTGCATCCCACCGGGCGAAAGGTCTACATCGTCAAGTACCGACACGAGGGACGATCCGTGAAGGTCACCATAGGACCCCACGGTCCCATCACGCCCGCCGCCGCGCGGGCGAGAGCCGCAGAAATCGTCACCTTCGCCAAGACGGGTCGTGATCTTGAAGGGAAGATCCCTCGCGGGAAGAAAGGCGCCACCGTGGCCGACCTCGCCAAGCGCTTCATGAACGAGTACGCGCCTTCCCATCTGAAGCCTGGCACCGCGCGGCTCTACCGCAAGATCATCGACAACCGCATCCTCCCCCGTCTCGGCAAGCGCCGGGTCGGCGATATCGGCAAGAAGGACGTTGCCGCCCTTCATCACGAGATGCGCGACGTTCCCGGCCATGCCAACCGCACACTGAGCGTGCTCTCGCGTATGCTGACGCTTGCCGAGGTCTGGGAGATGCGCCCCGAGGGGGTCAACCCGTGCCGTCACGTCAAGAAGTACCCCGAGCACAGGCGCGAGCGGTTTCTGTCGGATGACGAGTACCGCCGTCTCGGTGCTGCGCTGCGAGACGCGGAACGGGAGGGCTTCGTATCCCCGGTGGCGATCGCCGCCATACGTCTGCTGATGCTGACCGGGTGCCGGAGCGGTGAGATCATGAGCCTGCGGTGGGAGCACGTCGATCTCGAAGCGGGCGAATTGCGCTTGCCCGAGTCGAAGACTGGTTCCAAGGTGGTGCATCTGGGCAATCCGGCGATCGCGGTGCTGCGGGGCATCCCGCGCATGGAGGGTAGTCCGTGGGTGTTGCCGGGCGTCAAGCAGGGCAAGCACATCGCTTACCTTCATGATTCGTGGCGTCGCATTCTCGACCGTGCCGGGATCGAGAATCTGCGAGTGCATGACTTGCGACACAGCTTTGCGAGTGGCGGTCTGCTGGTCGGGGAAGGACTTCCGATGATCGGCAAGCTTCTTGGCCACAACAGGGTGACGACCACTTCTCGCTACGCGCACTTGGCCAACGACCCCGTTAAGGCGGCCGCAAACAGGATCGCGAACAGGATCGCGGAGGTCGCGGGATAGATCGACGCAGATGCCGAAGCCGCAGTACTCCCTTTGGGGCGAAGGCCCGCTCGGCGTCGCGCCTAACGTCGGGTCTACCCCTCACGACGGGAAGTTTCTCCGTGAGGCGGGCGCGTTCAGGTTCCGTATCCAGCCATCTCGATCAGCTCGACCCTTTAGCCGTCGGGGTCCTCCACGAAGGCGATCACGGTGGTGCCGCCCTTCACCGGCCCTGCCTCGCGCGTGATGTTGCCGCCCGCTTCCCGGATCCGCTCGCAGGTCACGGCGACATTGCCCACGCCGAGCGCGATATGACCGTACGCGGAGCCCAGGTCGTAGTCCGAGACGCCATGGTTGTAGGTCAGCTCCAGCTCCGCCTCACCGTTCTTGTTGCCTCCGTTGAAGGCGACGAAGGCGAGGGTGTAGCCCTGGTAGGCGCGCTCGGTGGTGCGCAGCAGGTCCATGCCGATGACCTTGGTGTAGAAGTCGATGGAGCGCTGCCTGTCGCCCACGCGGAGCATGGTGTGTAGAAGCTGCATGGTCATTCTCCCTGGATGGCGGCGTGGCAGAGTATGCGATTGGGCATGCCAACCGCCACTCCGTTTCGACCCACCCTGCCTGCCGCTGCCGCGTTCCCTCAGTTTGCGTGCAGGACGGCATTCAGGAACTGTTGCGTCCGCTCCCGCTCCGGGTTCTCGAACAGCTTGGTCGGGGTTCCAGGACGAATTTATTGTCCGCCCGTCGCGCAGGGTGATCTGAGCTCGGGGCTGGCCATTCCGTTCTTGACGTGGCAGTGTGCCGCTCATGGCGACGCTGCCGATCCTGGATTCGTCCATTGATCTGCGCGCGGTTTCGGTGCGGCCCACCTAGGGCGCGCGGGAGCACCGACGCTGGGACCGGCTGGTGGAGGAGCACCACTACCTGGCGTTCCACGGCGTCATCGGCAAGGGCCTGCGCCATGTCGCGGTCCACGGTGAGACTTGGCTCGCGCTGATCGGCTGGCAGCCCTGCCGAATCTCACGAAAGTAGCCACCGATTCTCGCTCAAAGTAGCCACTGATTCTCACGAAAGTAGCCACCCGTTCTCAGCAAAGTAGCCACCCCCTGAGCGCAGCGGATTTTGGAGCGACTCAGGGAGCCGTCCTACCGCTCGGACTTTCGCGACTGGTCCGAGGGGGAAGGGATGGCACGGGGAAGGCTGCCGATGAGAAAGGTGAAGAAGATCCTTGCGTATCATTTTGACGAGGAGCGCAGCGCGCGGGCGATCGCGGCGCACTGCGGCGTGGCGCGCCGCTCGGTGTCGCTGGTCCTGGAGCGGTTCGACGTCTCGGGCCTGAGCTGGCCGGAGGCGCGCGAGCTGGAGGAGGAGGCCCTTGAGGCGGCGCTCTATCCGCCCACGCAGGAAGCGCCGGCAGGGGATGTGGACTGGGCGGCGGTCGAGAAGGCGCTGTCGGGCCGCGGCGTGACGCTGATGCTGCTGTGGGAGGAGTGGCGCGAGACACATCCCGACGGGATGAGCTACCCGACCTGGTGCCGCCGATTCCGCGACTGGCGTCCGCGGCGTGACGCGACGATGCGCCAGAACCGCCGTCCCGGCGAGCGGCTGTTCGTCGATTACGCCGGGATGACGGTGCCGCTGCTGGTCGACGGCAAGGAGCACGAGGCGCAGGTGTTCGTGGCCTCGATGGGCGTCTCGGGCCGGCTCTACGCCGAGGCGACGCTGA
>JAPPNV010000279.1 GCA_028818565.1 Rhodospirillales bacterium
CCCGCAGGGTATTACCCCTGCGGGCTTTACACTTCCGGATAACTTCTCCTTAGAAAGGAATCGCACCATGGACGCCGACCAACTCAGATCGCTGCAGGCGCAGCTCAAGGAGCGCTATCGCGAGGACGCCGATGCCGCGCTGATCGTGCTCAAGGCCGCCGGCGCGGTGGACGATTCGGAGATCGCGTGCTCGGTCGATACCGGCAAGGCGCTGGTCGAGGCCGGCCTGCACCCCTCGGGCGGCGGCACCGGGCTCCAGGCTTGCTCCGGCGACATGCTGCTCCAGGCCCTCGTCGCCTGCGCCGGGGTGACGCTCAGAGCCGTCGCGACAGCGCTCTCCATCGACATCCGGGACGCGCAGGTGAGCGCCGAAGGCGATCTTGACGTGCGCGGCACCCTGGGCGTTGACCGCGACGCGCCGGTGGGGTTTCGGGCGATCCGCCTGCACTTCGCGCTGGAGAGCGATGCCGCGCCGGAGGACCTCGACCGGCTCTACAAGCTGACGGAACGCTACTGCGTGGTCTACCAGACGCTCACGGGCAGCGCTCCGGTGACCATCAGCCGCAGCGACGGCGCCGCATCGGGCTGAGCGCGCGCCGCCGTGGCGAATCCGGGGTGGGCGGGGTAGAACCCCGGCCATGGGGAGCGAGCACGCATATCGGCCCGTCGTCCTCTGCGTGCTGGACGGCTGGGGCCATCGGGAAGAGACGGACCACAACGCCATCGCGCTCGCCGAGACGCCGGTGTGGGACCGACTGTGCGCCGCTCGACCCTACGGCCTGCTCGCCACCGCCGGCGCCGCCGTGGGCCTGCCCGAAGGCCAGATGGGCAACTCCGAGGTGGGCCACATGACCATCGGCGCAGGGCGGGTGATCCTGCAGGACCTGCCCCGCATCGACGCCGCTGTGGCCGACGGCTCGCTCGCGCAGAACCCGACCCTCCTCTCGCTGATCGAGCGGCTGCGGGAGAGCGGCGGCCGATGCCACCTGATGGGCCTGGTCTCGCCCGGCGGCGTGCATTCGCACCAGGACCAAATCACCGCGCTCGCTCGGATCGTGAGCGGAGCCGGCGTGCCGGTGGCGATTCACGCCTTCCTCGACGGCCGCGACGTGCCGCCGCGCTCGGCCATCGACGATCTTCCGGGCTTCGAAGACTCGCTCGTCGATCTGCCGAACGTGCGGATCGCGACCGTGACGGGCCGCTACTACGCCATGGATCGGGACCGGCGCTGGGAGCGGACCACGCGGGCATACGACGCGCTGGTCTCCGCGCAGGGCCGGCCGGCGACCGACGCGACAACGGCCGTCGCCGAGAGCTACGCCGGGGACATCGGCGACGAGTTCGTCGAGCCCGCGGTGATCACCGGTTACCGGGGAATGGCCGACGGCGACGGGCTGGTCATGGCCAACTTCCGCGCAGACCGTGCGCGCCAGATCATGACCGCGCTGCTCGACCCGGCATTCGACGGATTCGCGCGCACGCGCCGGGCAAGCATTGCCGCAGCCTGCGGCATGTGCAGCTATTCCGAGACCCTGGATCGCCTGGCCGAACCGCTCTTCCCGCCGCTGCAGGTGACCGACCATCTGGGCGAGGTCGTCTCACGCGCGGGGCTGCGGCAGCTGCGCGTCGCCGAGACAGAGAAGTACGCCCACGTCACCTTCTTCCTCAACGGCGGCGAGGAGAAGGAGATGCCGGGGGAGGAACGGGTGCTCGTGCCCTCGCCCAAGGTCGCGACTTACGACCTTCAACCCGAGATGTCAGCGCGGGCGGTCACCGACCGCGCGGCCGACGCGATCGCGGGAGGGCGCTTCGACCTGATCGTGGTGAATTACGCCAACACCGACATGGTGGGCCACAGCGGCAACCTCGACGCGGCGATGGCGGCGGTCGCCGCCGTGGACCGCTGCCTCGGCCGGCTCGCCGGCGCCGTGGAGGAGGCAGGCGGCGCGTTGCTGATTACTGCCGATCACGGCAACGCCGAGCAAATGCTCGGGGCCGACGATAAGACTCCTCACACGGCGCATACCGACGGCCCCGTCCCCGCCGTGCTCGTCGGCGCGCCGGGCCTGGCGCTCGGCAACGGCGGGCTTCCCGATATTGCGCCGACGGTGCTAGACCTCATGGGCGTGCCCGCGCCGGCGGCGATGACCGGGCGCTCCTTGACGATTCCCGAACCGGCGGAAGATGCGGCGCGGGTCAGGCGTCGCCAGCCAGCACGGGCTCGATAGCACTCCCCAGGCGCAACAGCCGCTCCTCGTCGCCGGGCGGCGCCACCAGCATGAGGCCGACCGGCACGCCGTTGCCGTCGCGCCCGCAAGGGAGCGTCAGCGCGCAGCACGCGAGGTAGTTGGCGAGGCGCGTGTTGCGCAGGATCGCGACGTTGGCGGCCCGGTAGACCTCGATGTCGGCTTCGAGGTTGGCAATGGGGGGCGGGCTCACCGCCACCGTCGGCATGACAAGAACGCCGTGCCGCCTGATCCGCGTGTGGAGGCGCCCGGCGATCTCGGCGAGTCCCTGCTTGGCCCGCGCTGCATCGGTGGCCGACATCTCCGCGCCGGAGCGGATGCGCTCCAGGATGGGTGTGTAGACCAGCTCGGGCCGCGACTCGATCGCGTCGTACCAGAGCGCATGGCATTCGGCGGCGTGATAGGGGCCGAGGCGGCCGACCAGCGCCTCGGCCTCGTCGAACTCGGGCACCGGCGTCTCGTCGATGGCGCAGCCGGCGGCGCGCAGGCGCTCCACCGCGCCCTGGGTCGCGGCCTCGACGCCGGGATCGAGGGACTCCCAGACGAGGGTGGTCGGCAGCGTGAAACGGTCGCGGTCGAGCGTGGCGCCTGCGAGGTCGGGAGCCGGGCGGTTGCCGGCGCCGAAACGCCCGTCGAGGACGGCGAAAAGCGCTGCCGCATCCGCTACGTCGTGCGTCAGCGGGCCGGCCGTGTCCATGCTGGTGCTGAGCCCCAGCACGCCTTCCAGCGGCAGCAGCCCAAAGCTCGTCTTGAGGCCGACGAGCCCGTTCCACGCGGCCGGCACGCGCACGGAGCCGCCGGTGTCCGAGCCGATGGCGGCGGCGGCGAGGCCACGCGAGAGGGAGACAGCCGCGCCCGAGGACGACCCGCCGGGCAGGCGGGCCACGGTATCGTCGAAGGGATTGGGCGGCGTGCCCAACTTGGGATTGAGCCCGAGGATAGAGAAGGCGAACTCGCTCTGATTGGTCTTGCCGAGGCAGACCAGACCCGCGCGGGTGGCGCGCGCCAGGACCGTCGCATCGCGCGTCGGGATGCGGTCCGCCAGCGCCAGCGTGCCGTGGCCGGTGACATCGCCGGCGCTGTCGTAGAGGTCCTTCCACGAGATCGGCACTCCGTCCAGCGGCGATTGCCTGAGGCCGGCCTGGGCTCGGCGGTGGGCGGCCTCGGCCTCGGCGCGGGCGCGCTCGGCGGTAAGCCGCAGGTAGATCGCGCGATCGCCGTCGGCAGCCTCGATTCGCTCGAGGAAATGCTCGGTCAGCGCGCACGGATCAATCGTGCCGCTCTCGATACCCGCGCCGAGCGCAAGCGCGCTCATCCGATGCCAGTCGCCGCTCACGAACATATGCCCCCCGCCGCACCCGTCTTTTCAGCGGCCTTTGTAGTCGCTCCCGCGGCCGCATGACAGCCGGCGCCGCGGGGGCGAAACGCATACGATCCCTCGCCCCGCTCCATGCCGTCGGCTTTGCGGTTGCGCCCGGCGCGGCGCGGTCGCTAAACTCCGGTCTACATCTTGAACATGCGGTCGGCGTGGCTTCCCGCCCGTCGGCGGCTGTGCGACCTTCGAACCATGCAAACAGGGGAGGCGGCTCGATGGAGTGGTTTCACAAACGGAAGCAGACGAAGAAGCAGAAGTTCGACGAGGAGATCAAAGCCTCTGGCGGGATCGTCGATCCGCTGAACCCGTCGCGGCGCGGCTTCATGTCGATGGCCGGCACCGCGGCGATCGGCGCGATGGGCGTGGCCGGGGCGAACACCCTGGTCGCGTTGAACAACGGCGCCAAGGCCGACGGCGAGCCGATTCCGGTGGGCGCCATGCTGCCCTTCACCGGATGGGGTGCGGACGACGCGCGCAACTTCGAGGCCGCCATCACGCTTGCGGTCGAGGAGATCAACTCGTTCGGCGGCGTCCTCGGAAGACCCATCGAGGTCCACTACGAGGACACCAAGGACATCACCGCCGAGACCGTGACTTCGGCCGCGCGTCGCCTGATCGACCGGCACGAGGTGCATGCCATCGTCAACGGCTACAATACGCTCTCGGTCCGGGCCGAGTACCCCACCATCGCGGATGCGGGGATTCCTTACATCCACGACAACACCCAGTACGGCCACCAGTTCGCGGTCAAGGACAACCCGGATCGCTACTGGTGCATCTTCCAGGACGATCCGTCCGAGTACTACTACGGCTCGGGCCTGATCTACTTCCTCGACGAGCTCGAGAAGCGCGGTAAATGGAAACGGCCCAACAACAAGTTCGTGCTCTTCTCGGGCAGCATCGACTACGCGACCACGATCGCGGCTGCCGTGCGCGACACGGCCCCGCAGTTCGGCTGGGAGCTCGCGATCGACGACGTCGTGACGCAGCCCGTCGATGACTGGGGGCCGGCGCTCGTGCGTGCGCGGGAGGTCGATCCAGCCATCATCGCCGCGACTCACGGCTTCCCGAGCGATCAGACCGGCCTGGTGACAGGCTTCGCCGAGAACCCGACCAACAGCCTGCTCTACGTGCAGTACGCGCTGCAGCTGCGCGCCTTCCTCGACATCGTCAAGGAGACCGGCGAAGGCGTGTTCTGCTCGACCACGATCGGCACCCTGCAGGACGAGATCGGCAACGCCTTTACCAGGAAGATCCGCGATCGGTGGGGCGAGGACATGAGCCCGTCGGTCGGCGGACAGGTCTACGATTCGTACTATCTCTGGGCGATCGCGGCCTGCCGCGCCGGCGGCACGGGCATGCCCTACGACGGCATCGAGCAGAACAAGAAGGTGTGTCACTTCCTCCGCGAATCGATCTATCGCGGCGTGGTGGGCACCATCCGGTTCATGTGGGGTCAGGCGGCAACGCCTTATCCGGCGGAAACCAACGATCCCTCGCTGGGCATGCCGACGATCATGATGCAGTGTCAGGATTGGACCAAAGACGTGGTCTACGTCGGACCGTCCCCCTATGACACGGCTGACTGGTTGAACCCGCCGTGGCTCAGCAGCTAGGGGCGGTCACCCCGAATACGTAGAACACGGTCCAAGCGATGGATTCGGGGGAACACGTACCGCTGTTGGCGTGCCGAAACGTCTTCAAGTATTTCGGCGCGCTGGCAGCGGTAAACGATTTCGAGCTCGACGTTTACGCAGGGGACGTGGTCGGCATCGGCGGCCCGAACGGCGCCGGCAAGACCACGTTCCTCGACGTCATTTCGGGGATCAATCCCGCCACCAGCGGCGAGATCGAGCTGGAGGGGCGGGACATCTCCAAGGTTCGGCCCGACCTCATCTGCCATCGGGGCATGGCCCGCACCTTCCAGCTCAACGCCGGCTTTGATTCGCTCACCATCCGGGAGAACGTGCTGATCGGCTCGGCCTTCGGCCTCGGCGATCACGGCATACCGGCGGTGACCTTCTCGCGTGCCGTGCACGAGCGGGTGGACCGGGCGCTGGAGCTGTGCCGCCTCGCCGATCGTGCGCAGACGGTCGCCCGCGACGTGCCTGTGCTCGAGCGCAAGCTGCTGATGCTTGCGAGCGCGGTGGCGACCGACCCCAAGCTCCTCCTTATCGACGAGCCGGTGGGCGGTCTCAACCCGCACGAGGTCGACGACGTGATGGAGATCGTCCTGGGCCTCGCTGCCGAGGGCATGACGATCATCCTGATCGAGCACGTGATGCGCTTTCTGCTCCAGGTGTCGTCGCGGATCGTCATCATGCACCACGGCGAGAAGATCTATGAGGGAGACACCCAGGGGCTGCTGAGCGACCGGCGCGTCGTCGAGGTCTATCTCGGCGAAGGCACAGCGGATCGCCTGCAGCACATGCTGGAAGAACGCGCGGCAGCCGATGGCTGAGACGCTCCTCTCCGTTCAGAACCTTTATGCAGGGTACGAGGGACAGAGCGTCCTCAAGGACGTGTCCTTCGACGTGCCCGAAGGCGGGCTCATTTCCATGCTGGGCCCCAACGGGCACGGCAAGACCACGCTGCTGCGTTGTATCGCCGGCCTACTCCGGCCGACCGGCGGCCAGATCGAGCTCGCAGGCCGTCGGATCGATGGCGCCGAGGCGGAAACCGTGGTCGGGCTCGGCGTCGTCCTGATCCCTCAGGGCGACATGCTGTTCCCAGACATGAGCGTCTACGACAACCTCAAGATGGGCGCCTACCTGCCCCGGGTGCGCAAGACCTTCGACCGGGAGGTCGAGCACATCTACGAGATCCTGCCCCGGCTGAAGGAGCGCACGACGCAGCTCGCGCGCACCCTTTCGGGCGGCGAGCGGCGCATGCTCGCCATCGGCCGCGGCCTGCTCGCCGGTGGGCGCATTCTGATGATCGACGAGCCCTCGCTCGGCCTGGCCCCGATCGTCATCGACCAGATTTACGAGATCATCACCGACCTCAAGGCATCGGGGCGGACGATCCTGCTGGTCGAGGAGAACGCGAGCCGGATCATCGATCTCGCCGACCGCATTCACCTGCTCGATACGGGCCATATCGTCTGGGCCGGCGACGGCGAAGAGCTCCAGAACAACCAGCAAATCCTCGAGACCTACCTCGGCGGCTGACGGCATCGAGGGCGCACAGTGAATTTCTTCATCCAGATCATCGTCAGCGGTTTGACCTTCGGCGCCATGTACGCCCTGGCGGCCGTGGGGCTCGCCCTCGTCTGGGGCGCGTTCAACATGCTCAACATGGCCCACGGCATCATCATGACGCTCGGCGCCTACTTCGTGCTGGTCTGGGCCGAGGGCTGGGGACTGCCGCTCTGGTTAGCGGGCCCCTTCGCCTTCCTCGCAGGCGGCCTGTTCGGCGCCGGGGTCTACTTCGTTTCCGCCCACTGGATGCTGCGGCAAAGGAACTTCGAGGTAACGATCATCATCGCGACCTTCGGCCTCGGCATGGCGCTGGAGGCCGGCCTGATGAAGATCCTGCGCGAGTGGTTCCACGCCTCGCCCTATGCGCAACCGCTCTCGATGGGCGCCGATTCGTTCCTCATCAACGATGTCCCGGTCAGTTATCAGCGCCTCATCATCTGGGCGGTCGCCGTGGTGCTCATCGCCCTCGTCGCGCTCTTCCTCACCCGCACCACCATGGGTCGCGCCATCCGCGCCACCGCGCAGAACCGCGACGCCGCGCGGCTCATGGGTGTGAAGGTAAAGCGCGTCTACGTGATCGTGCTGGCGCTCGCGAGCGCACTCGCGGGCGTCGCCGGCATCATGCTGAGCTCGTTCAAGGACGTCGTGCCGCTCATGGGCCAGACGCCCATGCTGAAGGCGTTCATCGTGATCGTGCTCGCAGGCCTCGGCAACATGGCCGGCGCGCTCTATGCGGCGCTTCTGATCGGCATGGTGGAGGCGGCGGTGAAGGTGCTCGTGGCCGACAAGTGGGGCTTCCTCGCCATGCTCGTCGTGGTGGTCATTGCGATCATCTGGCGCCCCGCCGGCCTCTTCGGCAAGCACCAGATCGCGCGGCAGTGAGGACGACGAGATGAAGACCCGGGATTACGTCTTCTTCGTCATCCTGCTGGCGCTCGCCGCGGCGTTCCCCTTCATGGGGGTGCCGCGCTACATCATCGCGAGCACGCTGCTGCTCTTCTGCTACGCGACCGTGGTCAGCCAGTGGAACCTGGTGTTCGGCATCGCCGGCATCTTCTCGCTGGCGCAGCTCGCGATCTTCGCCTTCGGCGCCTACTCGACGGCGCTGATGGGCCGCTACCTGGACTGGAGCCTGTGGCCAACATTCCCGATCGCAGGCGCCGCGGGCGTCATCTTCAGCATATTCATCGGTCTTGCGTGCCTCAGGATGCGCGGCATCTACGTGGCCCTGCTGACGCTCGCCATCTCGCAGACCATGTTCGTGCTGATCCAGACCGATTCGGACTGTAGCGAGCTGAACAAGGCGATCAACCCGTCGACCTGCGTGGCGTTCACCGGCGGCCCGCAGGGGCTGGGCGATTTCGGCACCTTCGGCTGGCGCGAGGTGCTGGGCGGGCGCAACTGGATGATGGGCGACTACTACTCGATGCTGGGCCTCCTCATCGTCGCGCTTGTCTTCACCGCGGCGATGACCCAGAGCCGCATTGGCCTCGCCTTCAAGGCGCTCCGCGACAACGAGGAGCTCGCCACCTCCCGCGGCGTGAGCGTCTTCAAGTACCAGCTCATCGTCTTCGCCGCCTCGGCCTTCCTGACCGCCATGGCCGGTGCCTTCTACGCCGCCCACTTCGGCTCGGTCGGCACCAACCTTGTCTCCTTCCCGCTGCTGCTCTTCCTGATCTCGATGCTCGTGGTGGGCGGCATCGGGCGCAACTGGGGGCCGCTGCTCGGCGCAGGCCTGCTGATGGTCGCCGACGAGTTCTTCAAGGAGTTCTCCGACCTGCGCAATATCGGCCTCGGGCTGGTGGTCCTGCTCTTCATGATCTTCCTGCCCGAGGGGGTCGCCGGCGCCATCGAGTCGGTCTGCAAGCGGCTCCAGCGCCTCGCGTTGGTCCAGCACATCGAACGGCGCTTGACCGCGGCCCTGCGACGAGATTCGGCCGCACCCGATTAGGCCGTCGCGGAACGGACGCGATGACGCGCCGGCAGACCCGCGCATACCCCGCCGCTACCCTGCTCGCCCTGCTCGTCTGCATAGGCGGCACCGGCGCTGCCAACGGCGCTGACCCGGCCGAACCCGATGCGCCGCGCTTCGTCGACGTCGCCGCCGCGGCCGGCATTGAGCACGCCTATACCGGCGACTGGACGTACTACGTGGGCGGCGGTGTCGCCGCCTTCGACTGCGACCTCGACGACGACCCGGACCTCTTCTTCGCAGGCGGTGCGAGCCCGGCCCGGCTCTATCGCAACGACAGCGCGCCTGGCGCGTTGCGCTTCTCCGCAGTAGCCGACAGCGAGCTCGTCGAAACCGGCGTGACCGGGGCCTACCCGCTGGATATCGACGGCGACGGCATGATGGATCTCGCCGTGCTCCGGCAGGGCGCGAACCGGCTCTACCGCGGTCTCGGCGACTGCCGCTTCGCGCGGGCCGACGAGGCCTGGGGCGTTCCCGGCGGCGAAATCTGGACCACTGCCTTCAGCGCCGTCTGGGAGGGCGACAGCCGGCTGCCGACCCTCGCGTTCGGCAACTACGTCGATCGTGACATGTGGGCGGCCATGCACTTGCCCTTCGGCGATTCGGCGACGGGAGAGGCGCCGACGCCGGCCTGCCCGGACAACGTCCTGTTCCGCCCGGCCGATGCGAATGCGGCGACATACGGGCCGGCCGTGCGCCTCAGCCCCGGCCATTGCCCGCTCTCGATGCTGTTCTCCGACTGGAGCCGCACGGGGCGCCCGGACCTGCGCGTCAGCAACGACCGCTTCTATCACGAGGATACCGGCGAGGAGCAGCTCTGGCACCTGGGCGCCGAGCCCCGGCTCTACGGCCGGGCCGACGGCTGGCCGCGCCTCAGAATCTGGGGCATGGGGATCGCCAGCCACGACCTCACGGGCGACGGGTTGCCCGACTACTTCCTCTCCAACATGGGGGCGAACAGGTTGCGCACGCTCGCACCGGGCAGCATTGCCGGGCCCGCGTTCCGCGAGATCGCCTTCGAACGCGGCGTCGAGGCCAAGCGCCCCCACGCAGGCGACGACGAGCGCCCGTCCACCGCCTGGCATTCGCAGTTCGCCGACGTGAACAACGACGGCTGGATCGACCTCTTCGTCGCCAAGGGCAACGTGGAGGAGATGGAGGAGGCGGCGGCGGACGACCCGAACAACCTGCTCCTGGGCGGCCCCGACGGCCGCTTCCGCGAGGCCTCGGTGGAGGCAGGCGCGGCCAGCATGGGGCGGAGCCGCGGCGGCGCCGTGATCGACCTCGACCTCGACGGCCTGCTCGATATCGTCGTCGTGAACCGCGTGGCCAACGTCGAGATCCTGCACAACCGGAGCCGGATCAGCGGCCACTGGCTTGAGGTCATGCTGCATCAGGAGGAGGCCAACCGGAACGCCATCGGCGCATGGATCGAGGTGCGCGCCGCCGGCCGCATCCAGCGCCACGAGGTCGTGGTCGGCGGCGGCCACGTCAGCGGGCAGGCCGGCTGGATTCACTTCGGCCTGGGTGCGGCAGAAGCCGCCGAGGTTCGCGTGCAATGGCCGGACGGGACCTGGAGCCCCTGGCAGAGCACCGCCGCGAATCGCTTCCTGCTGATCGAGCGCGGGCGTACACTGGCGGCCGCACGCCAGACCGAGTGACGGCATGGACGACTGGATCGCCCGCAAGGACCTGATCGAGGCGCCGCGGCTCAAGGCGCTGTCGCGCCGCTCGGACTTGCTGGGCTGGCTCCAGACGCTGAGCCAGCTCGGCGCCGCGGGGCTCACCGGCTACGCGATCCATGCGCTGTGGGGCAGCTGGTGGGTGGCGCCGGTATTCGTCGCCCACGGCATCATCCTCTGGGGCTTCTGCTATGCGGGCCAGCACGAGCTCGGGCATTGGACCGTCTTCCGCAACCGGGCCCTCAATGACGCCTTCGGCCACCTGGCGAGCTTCCCCCGCTTCTACGCCCACAACTATCAGCGCTTCTTCCATTTCGCTCACCACCGCCACACCAAGGTCGCCGGTCATGATCCGGAACTCCTGGTTCAAAAGCCCTGGACGTTCTGGAGCTATCTCAAATTCGTGGCCGGTCTGGCCCTCTGGATCGCCCAAGTCCGCAACATCGTGGAGCACGCATTCGGCCATGCGCCCGAGCCCTTCCTCCGGGAGAAAGAGCGGCGCATCGTGATCCGCGAGGCGCGGCTCTATCTGCTCGGCTATGCGGCCGTTGTGGCGCTCTCGGCCTACTTCGAGAGCTGGGCGGCACTGATTTGCGTGTGGGGGCCGATGATCGTCACCACGTGCTTCTATCGCCTCTACGTCGCGGCCGAGCACCACGGCCTGCCCAACGGGCGCGGCGTGATCGGGAGCACGCGCACGACCCGCGCCGGCCCGATCCTGCGCTGGCTGATGTGGCAGATGCCCTACCACACCGAGCATCACCTGTTCCCCGGCGTGCCCTTTCACAAGCTGGGCGCGCTGAGCCGGGAACTGCGGGAGAAGTCGGACTCCAAGCTCGTCGGGACCAACGAGGTCGCGCCCGGCTACGTCGCCGTGAACCTGGAGCTGCTCGCCATGCTCCGGCGCGGCGAGGACCCCACCTTCCTGGCCGAGGCGGCACGGGCATAGCTGCAGCAGGGAGGGCCCCTCGTGAGCGAATCCGACACGGATATCGGCGTGCGCACCATTCACGCTGGCCACCAGCACATGACCTGGGACAATGCCCGGGAGCCGGCGGCGACCGTCGCACCGGGGGAGACCGTCGCCTTCGCAGAGGTCGATGCGGTGTGCGGGCAGCTCGCGCCCGATTCCACCCCCGAGGCGGTCGCCAACCTCGACTTCGACCGGGTCAACCCCATTGCGGGTCCGATTTACGTGGACGGCGCCGAGCCCGGCGACACCATCAAGGCGACCCTGGTGGAGCTTACGCCCTCGGGCTGGGCGTGGACGGCGATCGTTCCGGGCTTCGGCCTGCTGGCCGACGACTTCCCGGAGCCGTCGCTCAACATCTGGTCCTACGACACGAGCTTTAGCGAACCCGCCGCCTACTCCAGCATCGCGCGGGTGCCGCTCAAGCCCTTCTGCGGCACCATCGGCCTCGCCCGCGCGGAGCCCGGCGGCTTCAGCACCGTGCCGCCCTACGAGAGCGGCGGCAACATGGACATCCGCGACCTCACCATCGGCGTCGACCTCTATCTGCCTGTGCAGGTGCCGGGCGGGCTCTTCTCCATCGGCGACCCGCATTGCGCCCAGGGCGACGGCGAGGTCTGCGGCACGGCGATCGAATCGCCGATGGCGCCGACCGTCCGCCTCGACCTGATCAAGGGCGAAGGACTGCTCTTCCCCCGCTTCGAGACGCCGGGCCCGGTCTCGCGCCATCTCGACGGCAAGGGCTACGAGGTCACCACGGGGATCGGCCCGGACCTGATGGAGGCGGCACAGAACGCGGTGCGCGGCATGATCGACCGGCTCGGCGCCTCGCGCGGCCTGGCGGCGGACGAGGCCTACATGCTGTGCAGTGTCTGTGCAGACCTGCGCATCAGCGAGATCGTCGACCGGCCCAACTGGGTCGTCTCGTGCTATTTGCCGCGCATCGTGTTCGAGTAACGGAGTCCGGCGCGGCCGGGGGCCTCAGCGAAGGGAGGAGTACGATGAAGGTGGACGGCGCCTGCTTTTGCAGGCAGATCACCTACGAAGCGGAACTAAACACAGACCGGATTCTCATCTGCAACTGCACGGATTGCCAGTCGCTCTCAGGCTCGGCATTCCGCACGGTCGCCTTTACCAAGGAGGACGCCTTCACCCTGCTCACCGGCGAGATCAAGGTCTACGTCAAGGTTGCGGACAGCGGCAACCGGCGCCAGCAGGGCTTCTGCGGGACCTGCGGCTCGCCCATCTATGCGACCTCCGATCCGGCGGGGCCATTCTACGGCCTCCGCGTCGGCACCATCACCCAGCGCGACCGGCTGGTTCCGAAGGTCCACATCTACAACCGCTCGAAGCAGCACTGGCTCGACCAGATTCCGTCGCTCCCCACCATCGAGCAAATGCCATAGAGCGTTTCTGCCCCCGACGGACTCGCGACAGGCCACGACCGCGGGCCGGCAGGCAGTCAGGATGCCCGTGCGTGCGCCCGTGCGGCGCGGCGGCGGTCATGAGGATCGAGCAGCCGTTTGCGCAGGCGGATCGACGCCGGCGTCACTTCGAGCAGCTCGTCGTCGGCGATATAGGCCAGCGCGATTTCGAGCGGCATCGGTCGCGGCGGGCTCAGGCGCACGGCGTTGTCCTTGCCGGCGGCCCTGATATTGGTCAGCTGCTTGCTCTTCAGCGGGTTGACGTCGAGGTCCTGCGGCCGCGTGTGCTCGCCCACGATCATGCCGCCGTAGACGGGCATCCCCGGCTCGATGAAGAGAGCCCCGCGCTGCTCCAGGTTCCAGAGCGCGTAGGCGACTGCTCTGCCCTCGGCGCTTGAGATGAGCACGCCGTTCCGCCGCCCCGGGAGCAGGCCCTTGAAAGGCGCATAGCCGTGGAAGATCCGGTGCATGATCGCCGTGCCTCGGGTCACGGTCAGCAGCTCGCCGTTGAAGCCGATCAAACCGCGCGACGGGCCGTGAAACAGCGCGCGGGTCTTGTCCCGCCCTGAGGGCCTCAGCTCGGTCAGCTCCGCGCGCCGCTCGGCAAGCGCGGTCACCACGTCGCCGACGAAGGCCTCGTCCACATCGATCTGGATTTCTTCGATAGGCTCGAGCGGCGCGCTACCCGCCGGGTCTTCGCGCATCAGCACCCGCGGGCGGCTGATCGACAGCTCGAAGCCCTCGCGCCGCATCGTCTCAATCAACACCGCGAGCTGCAGCTCGCCCCGGCCTGAGACCTCGAAGGCGCCTTCCTCCGCCGTGTCGGTCACCTGGATCGCGACGTTGCCCTCGGTCTCGCGCGCGAGGCGTGCTGCGATCACGCGTGAGGTGAGCTGCGTTCCCTCGCGTCCAGCCAGCGGCGAGTCGTTGATCGAAAACACCATCGCGATGGTCGGCGGGTCGATCGGCTCGGCCGGGATCGCGGCGCAGCTCTCGGATGCGGCGACGGTGTCCGCAACGGAGGCGGTCTTCAGGCCCGCGAGCGTCACGATTTCGCCGGCCCCGGCGCCGTCCACCGCGATCCGCTCCAGTCCCCGCGCGCGCAAGAGCTTGGTGAGGCGCGCGACCTCGACCACGGCGCCATCCGTGCCGAGCACAGTCACTGTCTGGTTCGCCGCCACCCGACCGGAGAGCACGCGGCCGCTCACCAGCCGACCCAGAAATGGATCGGCCTCCAGCAGGCTGATCGACATGCGGAAGGGCCCGTCCCCATCGGTCGCAGGCGCAGGCACGTGCGCGACGACGGTCTCGAAGAGCGGGGCCATGTCGGTCCCGGCCGCGGTCGCATCGTGCGAGGCCCAGCCGTCGCGCGCCGAGGTGTAAACGAGCGGAAAGTCGAGCTGCGCGTCAGTCGCTCCCAGGGCATCGAACAGGTCGAAGACCGCTTCGTGCACGACCTGGGGCCGGGCATCCATACGATCCATCTTGCTGATCGCGACGATCGGCCTGAGCCCGAGCCGGAGAGCCTTGTCCACGACGAACTTGGTCTGCGGCATCGGGCCCTCGGCCGCGTCCACCAGGACGAGCACGCCGTCGACCATGCCGAGCACCCGCTCGACCTCGCCGCCGAAGTCCGCGTGGCCGGGGGTGTCGACGATGCTGATGCGCACGCCGCGCCAGTCGATGGCGGTGCACTTGGCCAGAATCGTGATGCCGCGCTCGCGCTCGAGCTCGCCGCTATCCAGGGCGCGCTCCTGCATCGGCTGATTCGCCCGCACCGTGCCGCTCTGACGCAGCAGCGCGTCGACCAGAGTGGTCTTGCCGTGATCGACATGGGCGATGATGGCGATGTTGCGCAGGTCCATGG
>JAPPNV010000351.1 GCA_028818565.1 Rhodospirillales bacterium
CGGCGTGCAGCGCGATGTGGTGCATCGGGCAAACGCCGTGACGCACGCTGTCGGGCGGAGAGCGCCGCCCTTCGGGTCACGCCCAGGCGCCCGCCCGCGGTGTCGCGGGCCTCAACCGTATTCCCTGATACGCTTTTCGGCCCGCTCCTAGCGGCTCGAACGCCTAGGCGCGACGCAGGTCGTGACCTTGGTGAGAAATGCGGGCTAGCCCACTCTGTCGGAATCCCCGGACCATGGTGCGATGCACAGGGCGGAACAAATGCTTAAGCTTCGTGCCAAGACGGAGTGAGAACGTGACCGCGACGGAGACCATGTGCACCGGCCCAACATCGCGTGAAGCCTGGGAACGAAATACGAGGCAAGGCCTCCCCGCGAACGCAACTCTATGCGTGCATCGCGACCCTTCAGGCGGGGCTGGCGCCGAATCCCACTTATCCCACTTAATCCCGGTTAATCCCGGCTGATCCCGGCTGAATATTCATGTTTGTGTCCCACGGGATGTCACGGCGACGGCGCGCGAGACCCCTGTGACCGCGCGCAGGAACCTGCGGGCTCCCGCGACCATACGCTTGCGCTCGCAACTCGTTTCCGCGCGACGCAGGCCGTGACCGTGGTGAGAAATGCGGGCTGGCGATACTTCCGGGTCAAGGCGCAGGCGGCCTGACGCCCCAGAGGGCGCTCTGGGGCAGCCAACCTTCCTCGCCGGCCAGCGCGATGCGGCACCAGCCGTCCTCGCAGCCGAGCAGATCGGCGATGACTCCGGCTTCTGCCCGCAAGACTGCTGGCGAGCCGGTCAGCGGACGCTCCCGGATGGTCTGCACCCCGTTCACGATGACGACGGTGCGGTGGGTTGAGAGCAGCGACTTGTGCATCCAGCCCTTCGTCCCCTCGTGATCCAGCACCCAGCGCCACTGATCGAAGTGTGCGACCACCAGCAGCGGCAGGCCGCGCCGCTGGTAGACCCACTCGATGGGATAGCGCCGGCCGGGGCCGACCCGAAGGTTGGCGACCTCCGCCTTCAGCGAAACGAAGCGCGGACCCTCCTGGGCGCGGACTTGTGGCCCCAGAGCTGCAGCGACGGCGGTGACCAGTGCCGCGAGCGCCGCCGCGAGCGCGAGCGCGCGGCCGGCCGCAAGGATGCGCGCACGCGCGCGAGGGGTATGTCCCGGCGCGCATTGCCCGCGCCGGCGGCTTCGATGAGCGCTCATGGCGGGCGTCGAGGCCCGTGCGCCGGTTTGAGTCGCCATGGGGCGTTTGCTAAACAAGCTGCCGGTTGCGGTCGGGTCGCGCCCGCCGAGCCGCGCGCGGAGGGTCGATGAGGCCAGGCAGGAAGCTCAAGGTGGTCGTGACGCGGCGTCTCCCCCGGGAGATCGAGGCGCGCATGATGGAGCTTTTCGACACTCGACTCAACGAGGACGATCGGCCGCTCGGCCGCGAGGCCATGACCAAGGCCGTGAGCGAGGCCGATGTGCTCGTGCCGACGGTCACGGACTCCATCGACGCCGACCTCATCGGCCAGGCCGGCCCGGACCTCAAGCTGATCGCGAGCTTCGGCACCGGCGTCGATCACATCGACCTCGCCGCGGCGCGCGAGCACGGCATCCTCGTGACCAACACGCCAGGCGTGCTGACCGAGGACACGGCGGACATGACCATGGCGCTGATCCTCGCGGTGCCGCGCCGGCTCTCCGAGGGCGAGCGCCTGCTGCGCGGCGGCGACTGGCAGGGCTGGGCGCCGACCACCATGCTGGGCCACCGAATCTGGGGCAAGCGCCTCGGCATCATCGGCATGGGGCGAATCGGCCAGGCCGTCGCCAGGCGGGCGCGCGGCTTCGGCCTCTCCATCCACTACCACAACCGGAACCGCGTCGACGAGGAGGCCGAGGCCGAGCTCGAGGCGACCTGGTGGCAGAGCCTGGACCAGATGCTGGCGCATATGGATTTCGTCTCCATTCACTGCCCGAGCACGCCGGCGACCTATCACCTGCTCTCGGCGCGCCGTCTCGGCCTGTTGCGCCCGCAAGCCTACGTCATCAACACCTCGCGCGGCCACGCCATCGACGAAGCGGCCCTGGTGCGCCTGCTGGAGGCCGGCAAGATCGCGGGGGCCGGGCTCGACGTCTACGAGAACGAGCCCGTGGTCTCGCCGAAGCTGCTCACCCTCGACAACGTGGTGGCGCTGCCCCATATCGGCTCGGCCACGATCGAGGGGCGCCTCGACATGGGCGAAAAGGTGTTGATCAACGTCCAGACCTTTGCCGACGGGCACAACCCGCCCGATCGGGTCATCGATCCGGGGGACTGACTGGAGGCTCCGGGAGGAGGAGGCGGCGATGCTATTCGATGGACGCGTTGCAATCGTAACTGGCGGCGGCTCGGGGATCGGGGAGGCGACGGTGCTGGCGCTCGCTGCCGAAGGCGCAGCAGTGCTGGTCGCCGACATAGACGAGGCCGGGGGCGAGGCGGTGGCCGCGAAGGTCCGCGACGCAGGGGGCAGGGCGGCCTTCATGTCCGCCGACATGGCTGAGGCGGACCAGGTTGAGGCCCTCATCGACCGGGCGCTCAGCGATTTCGGTCGGCTCGACCTCGCCTATAACAACGCCGGCATCGAAGGCCCCCAGGCGCTGTTGGCGGAGCAGGACATGGCCGCGGTTCAGCACGTCTTCGCCGTCATGATCGAAGGCGTCTACCTCTGCATGCAGGCGGAGATTCCGGCGATGCTGGAGTCGGGCGGCGGCTCCATCGTCAACGCAGGCTCCATGTGGGGCCTCGCGGCCTACCCGCTCTGGTCGCCCTACATGACCGCGAAGCATGCGGTCTCCGGCATGACCAGGGCGGCGGCGCTCGACTACGCGAAGGACGGCATTCGGGTGAACGCGGTGGCGCCGGGGCCGATCCTGACCCCGCTGCTGCTGCGCGGCTGGGACAACGACCCCACCAACGCCTCGGGCCGCGTGCCGATGGGGAGGATCGGCCGGCCCGAGGAGGTCGCCGACGCCGTCGTCTGGCTGCTCTCGGACAAGGCGAGCTTCGTCACCGGCCACGTGCTGCCGGTGGACGGCGGCATGCTGGCAGAGAAAGGGTAGGTCTATTGCCGGTCACGGCCTGTCGCGAGTCCGTCCAAGACGGCCTCGCTCCGAGCAAATGGGGCGCAGGTCGCGTCAATCCCGCCAGAAGCGGGGGACGAACAGCACCAGCACCGTGAAGAGCTCGAGCCGGCCGAGCAGCATGGCGGCCGACAGCAGCCACTTCGCCGGCTCCGGCAGGGGTTGGAAGGAGCCGGACGGGCCGATGGTCTCGCCCAGGCCGGGGCCGACGTTGGCGATAGCCGTGGCTGCGCCGCTGACGCTGGTCACATAGTCGAGGCCCATCAGCGCCAGCCCCATGGCGATCAGCCCGAAGATCACCACGAACAGGAAAAAGAATCCCATCACTGCCGGCGACACGCTCTCCGGGATCGGCCGCCGGTTGAACTTGCTGATGAAGACGCCGTGAGGCTGGATGAGCTGGCGGATCTGCGACAGGGAGGTGGAGGCGAGAACCTGCATTCGGAACACCTTCACACCGCCCGTGGTCGAGCCGGTACAACCGCCGATGAACATGAGAAGCGTGAAGACGGGAAGCGCGAAGGTGCCCCAGGCGGAGAAGTCGGCCGTGGAATAGCCGGTGCCGGTCAATATCGAGATGCCGTTGAAGGCCGCCTCGCGAAACGCGTCGGTCGGCGCGGCGCCGGTGGCCGCCATCAGCCAGCCCGCGAGCGAAAGCAGGGCGAACAGCACCAGCCCGAAGAACCAGCGCACCTGCGTGTCTCGCGCCAGCGCCCCCCAGCCGCCGCGCACGGCCTGCAGGTAGAGCACGAAGGGGAGCGAGCCCAGCACCATGTAGACGGTGGCGATGCCCTCGATCGCGTCGTTGTTGAAGTGGCCGAGCGACTGGTCCGAGGTCGAGAAGCCGCCGGTGGCGATGGTCGTCATCGCGTGGCACACCGCCTCGAAGGGCGTCATGCCGGCGGCCCAGTAGGCGATGCCGTTGCTGATGGTGAGCCCGAGGTAGACCATCCCGATGGCGCCGGCGAGCTGGGCGGCGCGGGGTAGCACCTTCTCGGAGCTGTCCGAAGACTCCGTGTGGAAAAGCTGCATGCCACCGACCCTGAGCATCGGCAGGATCGCAATGGCCGTGACGATGATGCCGATGCCGCCGAGCCATTGCAGCAGCGCGCGCCACAGCAGAATGCCGGGCGGCGCCTGATCGAGCCCGACGATGACCGTGGACCCGGTCGTGGTGAGCCCCGACATCGCCTCGAAGTAGCCGTCGGTGTAGCTCAGGTCGAGATCGGAGAAGGCGAACGGCAATGCAGCGAAGGCGGCCACGACAACCCAGCTCAGGGTGGTGAGCACGAAGGCCTGACGCACCGTCAGCCGCGGCTCCCGCATCCTGTTGGAGAGCACCAGGCAGGTGCCGATGAAGAGCGTGAAGACGCTTGCGGCGAGAAAGACCCGCCAGTGGGGATTGCCGGTCACCGCGTCGGCAACCGCCGGCAATGCCATCGCCAGCGAGAGCGTGACCAGCAGAATGCCGACCACGAAGAGAACCGGCCGGAAGTCCCTGACGGAGCCCATCGGGCGGCCTGTGATCCCTGGCGACTGCCCGGCGGTGCGGCCGGGCCGGTCGTCCTAGCGCGGTACCGAGGCCGCCGGGTTCCCGATCATGCTGAGAAACTCGCGGCGGGTCTTCGGATCCGAGCGAAACGTGCCGAGCATGCGGCTCGTCACCATGAGGACTCCCTCCTTGGACACGCCCCGGGTCGTCATGCAGTGGTGCGCCGCCTCGATCACGACCCCGACGCCGCGCGGCTGCAGGACCGTCTCTATGGCATCGGCGATCTCGGCGGTCAGCTTTTCCTGAATTTGCAGGCGCCGGGCGTAGACGTCGACCACGCGCGCGAGCTTGCTGATGCCAATCACGCGGTGGTCCGGCAAGTAGCCGATGTGGGCGCGGCCCACGATCGGCGCCACATGGTGCTCGCAGTGCGAGCGGAAATCGATGTCGCGGAGAACGACCATCTCGTCGTAGCCGTTCGTCTCCTCGAAGGTGCGGCGCAGGATCGCATAGGGGTCCTGGCTATAGCCCCTGAAATACTCCTCGTAGGCGCGCGCGACTCGCTTGGGTGTATCGAGCAGCCCCTCGCGCTCGGGATCGTCGCCGGCCCAGCGCAGCAGCACGCGCACCGCCTGCTCAGCCTCGTCCCTCGTCGGTCGCGCGCCCCCGCCGAGGCGCGTGTTGTCATCGGCGCCGGCGAGCGGCGTGGGCTGGCTGTCGTCCACGGGCGATCTCCTTCTCCGGCTCCGGGCCGGCTGTACGGTACTGCGAGACCGCGGCGAGGCGGTCTCGGCGTCGTTTGGTTATTTGATCAGCGTGCCGGCGGCTTCAAGGCCTTAGTTGAGGTGCACGGGCGCATCCGGCGCGTCGAGCGAGAATGCGGGAATATCCACATCGAAGCGCTCGCCGTCCAGCGTTTCCATCTCATAGGTGCCGACCATGATTCCGGTCGCGGTGTTGAGCGGGCATCCGCTCGTGTACTCGAACGCTTCCCCCGGCCGCAGCACCGGTTGCTCGCCGACGACTCCGGGCCCCCGCACCTCCTGGATGCGGCCGAGGCCGTCGGTGATCTGCCAGTAGCGGTTCAGCAGTTGAACCACGTCTCCGCCGTTGTTCTGAATCCGGATGTGGTAGGCGAACACAAAGTGGCTGTCGTCGGGCTCGGACTGCTCCTCCAGATAGAACGGCTTGACCGTGATCTCAATGGCGCGCGTTTCCTTCTGGTACATCCACATCCTCCGGGGCAATCGGCTCGCACTATCGGCTCGACAATGGCGTTTGTCCAGAACGGCGGGAGCCTCAAATGCGCCCTCTGGCGTCCGGGCTTGGGGCAGCCATATAGTGCGTCATGGCCCAGTCGGCGGAAGCGGCGGAACGGTCGGAGCAGGCGCCGGTGGACGGCGGCGGCGCGTTCGAGATCGTCTCGGCGTTCGAGCCGGCGGGCGACCAGCCCGAGGCAATCGCGCAGCTGATCGAGGGCGTGCGCGACGGCGAGCGCGACCAGGTGCTGCTCGGTGTCACCGGGTCCGGCAAGACCTTCACCATGACCCACGTGATCAAGGCGCTCGGCCGGCCCACGCTGATTCTCGCGCCCAACAAGACCCTTGCCGCCCAGCTCTACGGCGAGATGAAGGAGTTCCTGCCGAATAATTCCGTCGAGTATTTCGTCTCCTACTACGACTACTACCAGCCGGAGGCGTACGTCCCGCGCTCGGACACCTATATCGAGAAGGACGCCTCGATCAACGAGCACATCGACCGCATGCGCCACAGCGCCACGCGCGCGCTGCTGGAGCGCGAGGACGTGGTGATCGTGGCATCGGTCTCGTGCATCTACGGTATCGGCGCGGTCGAGACCTATTCGTCGATGGCGGTCTCGCTCGCGCTGGAGGGGCGCGTCGACCAGCGCGCGCTGATCCGCAAGCTGATCGACCTGCAGTACCGCCGCACCAACCAGACGCTGGAGCGCGGCAGCTTTCGCGTGCGCGGCGACGTGATCGAGCTGTTTCCGGCGCATTCCGAGGACCGCGCCTGGCGTATCTCGCTCTTCGGCGACGAAATCGAGGAGATCATCGAGTTCGACCCGCTCACCGGCACCAAGACCGACAAGCTCGTGCGCGTCCGCATCTACCCCAATAGCCACTACGTCACGCCGCGCCCGACCGTGCGTCAGGCGATCAAGCAGGTCAGGGTCGAGCTCGCCCAGAAACTGGAGGAGTTCAACGCGCAAGGCCAGCTGCTGGAGGCCCAGCGGCTGGAGCAGCGCACGCTGTTCGACCTGGAGATGATGGAGGCGACCGGCAGCTGCGCGGGCATCGAGAACTATTCGCGCTACCTGACCGGCCGCAATCCGGGCGAGCCGCCGCCGACGCTCTTCGAGTACCTGCCGGAGAACGCGCTGCTGATCGTGGATGAGTCCCACGTCACGGTGCCGCAGCTCGGCGGCATGTTTCGCGGCGATTTCAAGCGCAAATCGACCCTCGCCGAGTTCGGCTTCCGCCTGCCGTCCTGCGTCGACAACCGGCCGCTCAAGTTCGAGGAGTGGGACGCCATGCGGCCGGAGACCATCTTCGTCTCGGCCACGCCGGGGCCGTGGGAATTGGAGCGCACCGGCGGGGTCTTCGTCGAGCAGGTCATCCGCCCGACCGGGCTGATCGACCCGGTCTGCGTGGTCCGCCCGGTCGAGCAGCAGGTCGACGACCTGATCGCCGAGTGCAAGGACCGTGCCGCCAGGGGGCTGCGCGTGCTGGTGACCACGCTTACCAAGCGCATGGCCGAGGACCTGACCGAGTACCTCCACGAGGCAGGCGTGCGCGTGCGCTACCTGCACTCCGATATCGACACCATCGAGCGCATCGAGATCATCCGCGACCTGCGCCTCGGCGCCTTCGACGTGCTGGTGGGCATCAACCTGCTGCGCGAGGGGCTGGACATCCCGGAATGCGGGCTGGTGGCGATCCTGGACGCCGACAAGGAAGGTTTCCTGCGCTCCCAGACCTCGCTGATCCAGACCATCGGCCGGGCCGCGCGCAATATCGACGGCCGGGTGGTCCTCTACGCCGACCACATGACCGACTCGCTCAGCAACGCGCTGGCGGAGACCGAGCGCCGGCGCACGCTCCAGCAGGCCTACAACGCCGCCAACGGCATCACGCCGGAGAGCGTGCGCAAGGCGATCAACGACATCCTGGAGAGCGTCTACGGCGGCGACCACGTCACCGTCGAGACCGGCGACGAGGCGACACCCCACCTGATCGGGCACAACCTGGAGGCTCACCTCAAGGACCTGGAAGCGCGCATGAAGGCGGCAGCAGGGGAGCTGGAGTTCGAGGAGGCAGCGCGGCTCAGGGACGAGATCCGCCGGCTCAACGATCAGGATTTGGGGCTCAAAGGCGCACGCGGCGGCGGCAGCGCAGGAGGCCACGGGCGGAGCAGCAAGGGCGCGCCCGGCACTTCGGCCCGCAAGCGCGGCAAGAAGAAGGCCCCCCGCCGCCGCAGCGCGTTCGGCTGAGGCGAGGCGCAACACCCCGCCCATGGTCGCACTCTCGGTCCTCGATCTTTCGCCGATTCCCGAAGGCGCGGACGCGGCGCTGGCCTTCCGCAACACGGTGGAGCTGGCACGCCACGTCGAGCGCCTGGGCTTCCGCCGCTACTGGCTGGCCGAGCACCACAACATGGCCGGGATCGGCAGCGCCGCGACGGCAGTCCTGATAGGCCATGTCGCGGGCGCCACCAAGACCATGCGCGTCGGCGCCGGCGGCATCATGCTGCCCAACCACGCGCCGCTGGTGATCGCCGAGCAGTTCGGCACCCTGGAATCGCTCTATCCGGGGCGGATCGACCTCGGCATCGGCCGCGCACCGGGGACCGACCAGATGACGTCGCACGCGCTCAGGCGCACGCTCACCGGCGACGTCAACGACTTCCCGCGCGACGTGGTGGAGCTGCAAAGCTACTTCCAGCCATCTGAACCGGGGCGGCGGGTGCGCGCGGTGCCGGGCGCAGGCCTCAACGTGCCGATCTGGATTCTGGGCTCAAGTCTCTTCGGCGCTCAGCTCGCGGCCGCGCTCGGGCTGCCCTACGGCTTCGCGTCGCACTTCGCGCCCGCCGCGCTGATGCAGGCGATCGAAGTCTACCACGAGCAGTTCCGGCCCTCGGAACAGTGCGACGCGCCATATGTAATGGCCGGCTTCAATGTTTTCGCCGCCGATAGCGACGAGGAGGCGGCTTACGTGCGGAGCTCGGCCCAACAATCGGTACTCAACCTGCACCGGGGCCTGCCCGGCCCCCTGCCCCGCCCGGTGCAAGACTTCGAGGCCGGCCTGGATGCGCAGGAGCGGTCCATCCTGAAACGCTGGTTTACCTGTTCGGCCTCGGGCACGCCGGATCTCGTGGCGGATCGCCTCGCGACGTTCGCGGAGCACACGGGCGTCGACGAGATCATGGTGACGTCGAACATCCACGACCACGCCGCCCGGTTGCGCTCCTACGAAATCACAGCCGAAGCGAGCGCCGCCCTGGCTTAGAGCGTGTCCGCCTTAGACGGGCACGCGACAGGCCGCGACCGCGCAGGCGCCGGCCGGTTGCGCCGGTAGGCGCGCGAAATCGCAGGACGGCCGGCTGCCGTGAGCGATAAAGAATTACGGAATGAGTAGATAGGGGCTTGACATGATGCGGCCCATGTCCTACATTCAGGGTGTAGGGAGGACGCGCCATGAACCTGATCACCATCTTCAGCCTCTACCCCGACCAAGAAGCCTGCATCGAACATCTTGAAACCGTGCGCTGGCAGGGCGAGCCGAGCTGCCCGCATTGTGGCAGCGTCGAGGTGGCTCGCAAGGCAGAGCGGCACCGGATCGGCCGGTGGAACTGCCGGGGCTGCAAGTCGAGCTTCAACGTGCTGTCCGGGACAATCTTCGAGAAGACCAAGGTTGAGCTGCAGAAGTGGTTCCTGGCAGTCGGCTTGTTGATCCATGCCAAGAAGAGCTTGTCGAGCCATCAACTGGCCCGCGACCTGGACCTGAACCAGAAGACGGCTTGGTACATGCAACAGCGCATCCGGGCCGCGATGGCTGCGGATCAGGCGCCGATGCTGCAAGGCATTGTCGAAGCGGATGAGACCTACGTCGGCGGGAAGCCTCGCAAGGGCAACAAGCGCGACGATGACAAGCCGAACAAGCGGGGCCGGGGCACCGACAAGACGCCAGTGATCGGCGCTGTCGAGCGCGGCGGGAAGGTCGCGGCCCGCGTCGCCGACGATCTGACCGGCAAGGGCATCGTCCGGTTCCTACGCGAGACCGTGGACCCGGCGGGAACGCTACTGATCACTGATGAGTACAAGGCGTACAACGCCGCGAAGGCGAACTACCAGCATGCCGTGATCAATCATTCCGTGGCCTATGCGGACGGCGACACGCACACCAATACCATCGAAGGCTTCTGGGCACTGATCAAGCGGGCGTGGTACGGCTCGCACCACCACTACAGCCGCCACTGGATGCCGCTGTTCATCGCGGAAAGTTCCTGGAAGTACAACCACCGTGGCGACAGCGATGGGTTCGGCTCGTTCATGCGGGGATGCTTCGCATGAACCGCCTTTACTACGGCGACTGCCTCACCATTATGCGGGACCACATGAACTTGGGCAGCGTTGATCTGATCTATCTCGATCCGCCCTTTCAATCGAACCGCGACTACAATGCCATCTACAAGGACGAAACCGGGCGACCGTTACCGGACCAGATCAACGCCTTCTGTGACATGTGGGTGCTGAATGAAGAGCGCGAACGAGCGCTTCGGGCGATGCCGGTGCTCATGCGCGAGGCGGGGATTGAGGATGCTACGGTAGAGTTCTGGCGGCTTTGGATGAACGCCCTTCGAGGAACGCAGCCGGCGCTGTTAGCATATCTCTCCTATATGGTAGAGCGGCTCGTTTTGATGAAGGGAATTCTAAAGCCCACCGGCTCAATCTACCTCCACTGCGACCCGACGGCCTCGCACTACATCAAGGTGATGATGGACGCGATCTTCGGGCATGATCACTTTCAAAATGAGATCATCTGGCGACGATACGATAGGCCGAAGGGTTCCCAACACAAGGCGCGGCGCTATGGCCGATCATCCGATACCATCCTCTTTTATTCCAATGGCGGAAGCCATGCCTTCAACGCAGATGACATACGCATTCCGCTAGGCAAAGAGGATATTGAGAAGCGATTCCCAAGTGTAGACGACAAGGGGCGCTTTATGAGCGGCCCGTTGCTTAGGTCGCAATCTATGGGCGAACGGCCCAATCTCGTTTTTGAATTCCAAGGTTATACACCTGGATCGTCCGGCTGGCGTATGGGCCGGGACAAGCTGCAAGCGATTTACGATAGCGGAGACTTTTACTTTACATCGAGAGGCATCCCGCGCCGAAAATTTCGTCCGGGCGAAGAGCCGGGCGAGATTGTTGACAATATTTGGACAGACATTGTTGCGTTGGGATCGCAAGACCAAGAACGGCTTGGCTATGCTACCCAAAAGCCGGTCGCACTCTTGGAGCGCATTATTGAGGCGTCTACCAATCCCGGCGACACGGTATTTGATCCATTCTGCGGGTGCGCAACGACCCTAGAAGCGGCCCACAAGCTCGGGCGAAAATGGATTGGGATTGACATTGCAATTCACGCGATCAAGCGTGTAGCGAAAAAGCGGCTGCAAGAGCGGCTACGTTTGGCTGAAGGTGAGCACTTCACAATTGAGGGGGTTCCGCACAACATTGAGGGCGCGCGCGATCTGTGGAGCCGTGACAAGTACCACTTCCAGAAGTGGGCCGTCGAACAGGTAGATGGCTTTGTGACCACCAAGCGCTCGGCAGACGGTGGAATTGACGGGCGCGTCTACTTCGGAATGCCGGAGGATGACGCCCACAAGCGGCGCGGGCTCGAAAGCATGGCCGTTGAGGTGAAGGGTGGAAAAAACGTCGGGATCAACGTCGTGCGCGAGCTACGCGGCGTGCTTGACACTGACCAAGCGCTCATGGCCGGTCTGATCGTCCTAGAGCCGCTTGGGGACCGTAAGGAACGGAACTTCCGCAAGTTCATTGCTGACGCTGGTGACCTAGACGTGCTCGGCATGAAGTACGCCCGGATGCAGATTCTCACGGTCGATGACATCCTTGAGGGCAAGCGCTTTCATACACCTGGCGCGGTAGGGCGGGTGGATCAGGGCGCCCTACCCTTGACCTGACTCCATAAAGCCCCTATCTACTCATTCCGAAGAATTAGCCCGCAATTCTCACCAGGGTCATGGTCTGCGCGGCGCTGTCCGGCCGACAGAGTAGGAGCGGCGCGCAGCGCGATGCGGGGACATCGGGCCAGCGCCGCGACGCACGCTGTCGGCCGGAGAGCGCCGCCCTTCGGGTCGCGCCCAGGCGCCCGCCCGCGGCGTCGCGGGCCTCAACCGTATTCCCCGATACGCTTTTCGGCCCGCTCCTGGCGGATCGAACACCTGGGCGCGACGCAGGCCGTGACCATGGTGAGAAATGCGGGTTAGAGCGCAGCCGCGAGTTCGTGGCCTTCCGCCGTGAGCCGCTGGCCAAGCGCGGCGATATGGCCGGGCCCGATCTCGCAGCAGCCGCCGACGATCGCAGCGCCCGAGGCGACCCAGCCCATCGCGTGAGCCGCATAGGCTGCCGGGCCCAGGTCGTCGCGTGCCTCCAACGCCTCCACCGTTCCACCGGGCTGCATGGCGCCGATGGAGACGAATCCGTTGGCGTAGCCGCCGAACGGGACACCGATGCCGGCCAGCAACGGCATGGCGGTGGCAACCGCCTCGGGGCTGGAGCAGTTGATCAGCACCGCGTCAGCGCCTGCATCCACGGCGGCCTGCGCGCCCTCAGCAACGCCCTCGCCCGAGCGCAGCACGGTACCGTCGGCATCGTCGACCGAGAGCGCCGTCCAGACGGGCTTGCCGCTCTCGGCCGCGGCCACCGTCGCCGCACGTGCCTCCGCTGCGGACAGCATGGTCTCGCACAGGAACAGGTCCACATGGTCGGCCTGAACCGCGACGATCCTGCGGTAGTTCGCGAGGCATTCGTCCTCCGGCGGGGTCAGGTCCGCCCTGTAGCTCCCGACCAGCGGCGGCAGACAGCCGGCAATCCTGACCGCCTGACCGCTCTTGTCGCGCGCCGAGGCTGCGGCGGCGAGGGCGGCGCCGTGCAGGGCCTCGAACTTGTCGGGCACGCCCTCGCGGGTGAGCCTGTGGAGCGTCGCCGTATAGGTGTTGACCGTGATGATCCGGGCTCCGGCCTCGATGAAGTCGAGATGCACGGCCTCGACGAGGTGCGGCTCGTCCATCATCACCTGAACGGACCAGAGCGGCGCCGCCGGCCGCGTGCTCCGCCGGTAGAGTTCCTGCCCGACGCCGCCATCGAGGAGGACGATCGTCTTGCGCCGCGCCGCCGAGGTCTCCGCCATGCTTCCGCTCCCCTCTCGGCCTTGCGTGCGCCCTCGCGGCGTACCAGACCCATTCTCCAGGCCGCGCGATGATAGCCACGGGCAACACCTGGAAACAGGCCCGCGCGACCGATCGGCCGTTGGCCGCGTCCTTATCGCGTGCAAGACTCCGCGCCCCGCCATCAGCCCCCTCCACACCGTCAAGTGAGAGCCATGGATTCGCTGAACAGCCGCTTCACCGTGCGCAAAGAGGATTTTGACCGACCGGTGCTGGTGACCGGTTCCAGCGGATGTATCGGGAGCTGGGCGCTCGCGATCCTCGTGCGCGCCGGCGTGCCCGCCGTCTCCTTCGACCTCGACGCGAGCCGCCGCCGGCCCGGCCTGCTGATGTCGGAGGAAGAGCTTGCGCGAGTGATCTGGGTGGAGGGGGACATCGCCGATGCCGATGCCGTCGACCGGGTGGTGGACGAGAACGGGACCGGGGCGATCCTCCACCTCGCTGCGCTGCAGGTGCCCTTCTGCAAGGCGGACCCCGTCGCGGGCGCCCGCGTCAACGTGGTCGGCACGGTCGCCGTGTTCGAGGCAGCCCGGCGCCACGGCCTGCGCCGCCTCGCCTATGCGAGCTCCATAGCCGCCCACGGCGCGCCGGCGGAGAGCGGCTACGCCTCCACCCTCTACGGCGCCTACAAGGCCTGCGACGAGGCCATTGCCCGGACCTACTGGCAGGACTGGCAGGTGCCGAGCATCGGCCTCCGCCCCGGCATCGTCTACGGCGTCGGCCGCGACCAGGGCATGACGTCCAAGACCACGGTCGCGATCCTGGCGGCGGCGGCCGGGCGCGACTACGAGGTGCCCTTTACCGGCGCCATCTCGTATCTATACGCGGGCGAAGTCGCTACGGCCTTCCTCCGGGCCCTCTCGCGGGACGGCGATGGCGCCCCCGCCTTCGACTGCAACGGGACCGTCACCCCGATCGAGGATGGGCTGGAGGCGATCCGCCGGCTCGCGCCCGGCGCGCGGGTACGGGCGAGCGGCGATCCCCTGCCCTTCCCCATGGAGGACCAGGATGCGCTACTGCGCGCGCACATCGGCGACTACGGCTCCATCTCCCTCGAAGAGGGCACCGCAGAGACGTTCCGCGCGTTCCAGGTCTTGCTGCAGGACGGGCGAGTCTCGGCGGATTTCTGAAGTACCGCCAACATCCCCTGTCCGCCTTCCAGGACTTAATCATTTCCCTCAGGCGCCGGGCGCTCGCTTCGTTCGATCGTGCGCTCCGCGCGCGTGGACGCGCGACGCTACGCGCATTCGCGCGCGGCGCAGTCGCGCCGTCCGGGCCTACGGCCCGGGAGGGCGGCTGGGAACGCAGGTGGCGCCGCCACTTACAGGTCGAGGGCGGTCACTCGGTCGGCGTGAGTCTGGATGAAGGCGAGGCGGGATTCGGGGCGGCGGCCCATCAGCTCCTCGACCCGG
>JAPPNV010000293.1 GCA_028818565.1 Rhodospirillales bacterium
GCCCGAAGATCATCTCACGCCGCTCGCCGGGCGGACAAAAAACGAGCCCTGGGGCGTGGACCCAGTGGAGGCCCACGACCGGGTGCGCTACGATATGATGACCAAGGCGGGCGGTGAGCCATGAAGATCGACGGCCGGCCCTATCGTAGTATCTGGCTAGACAAGGACGGCCGCTCGGTCGTCGTCATCGACCAGACGCGGCTTCCTCACAGCTTCGAGACGCGCCGGCTTGTAATGGTCGAGGACGCGGCGCACGCCATCAGCTCGATGGTTGTGCGTGGCGCACCGCTGATCGGCGCCACGGCGGCCTACGGCGTGGCTCTCGCGCTTGCCGAGGACCCCAGCGATGCGAACCTGGAAAATGCCATCACCCTTCTGGCCAGCACCCGGCCGACAGCGGCCAATCTGCGCTGGGCGCTGGAGGATCTCGGCCGCCGGCTCCGGCCCTTGGCCACCGACGAGCGCGTCGCTGTCGCCTACCGGCGGGCGGCGGAGATCTGCGATGAAGACGTCGCCATCAACCGGGCAATCGGGGAGCACGGGCTTACCCTGGTGGAAGAGGCGGCGGACGGCAAGGACAGCACGGTCAACGTGCTCACCCATTGCAACGCTGGCTGGCTCGCCACGGTCGACTGGGGCACAGCCCTGGCACCGCTCTACATGGCCCACGACAAGGGCATCACGGTTCACGTCTGGGTTGACGAGACCAGGCCGCGCAATCAGGGCGCCGCGCTCACCGCGTGGGAGCTGGCGCGCCACGGAGTGCCGCATACGGTGATCGTGGACAACGCCGGCGGCCACCTGATGCAGCAGGGAATGGTCGACCTTTGCATCACCGGCACCGACCGCACGACCGCCCGCGGCGACGTCTGCAACAAGATCGGCACCTATCTGAAGGCGTTGGCTGCCGGCGACAACGACGTCCCCTTCTACGTCGCGCTGCCCCATCCGACCATCGACTGGACCTTGGAGGACGGCGCCGACACCCCCATTGAGCAGCGGGCCGAGGACGAGGTGCTGACGATCACCGGGCGCGACGAGGCGGGTCAGGAAACGAAGGTGGCGCTCACGCCCGCCGGCAGCCGCGCCGCGAACTATGCCTTTGACGTGACCCCTGCGCGGCTCGTGACCGCGCTCATCACCGACCGCGGCGTGTGCGAAGCTTCCCGGAAGGGCCTTCTGACACTGTTCCCGGAGCGCGGCGGCGAGGCATCCTCGTCATAGCGTCATAGGCTGCGCCGGCGAAAGCTCGCCAGCTCGCGCATCGATCTCGGCTGCAGACGGCATCGCAGGTGCCGCGCCCTCGCGCAAGCAGGCAAGGCCGCCCATGACGCTCGCCCGGTGCAGCATTTCGGGCAGCGCCGCCCCCGCTTGGAGCCCGAGGGCGAGGCCAGCAACGAAGGCATCGCCCGCCCCCACCGTGTCCACGGGCTCGATCGCGAGTGCACCGCAGCGCCAGGCTTCGTCGGGCGTGAAGGCGGCGGCCCCGGCGCTGCCGAGGCTCACCACCGTGGTCACGCCATAGCGCACGGCGATGGCGCGGGCCGCGTCCTCGCCCTCAGCGGCATCGAGCGCCCGCTCGCGGGCGAGCATCTCGGCTTCGACTTCGTTGAACACCACGAGGTCGAAGGCGGGGAGCAGTTCGGCCGGTACCGGCTTGGCCGGGGCCAGATTGAGCACCACGCGCGCGCCCCGCGCCTTGGCTCGCCGGGCGACCGCCCAGTTCGAGGCCAGCGGGACCTCCATCTGCAGGAGGAGCACCGTCTCCGGCCCGAGCCATTCGTCGGGCAAAGACTCCGGCGGCAGGTCCGTGTTGGCGCCGCTTGCCACGGTAATCTGATTCTCGCCCACGCGGTCCACGATCACCGCGGCGCAGCCGGTCGGCAGCGCGCTTTCGGTGATCGCGTCGGTGCCCACGCCGGCGTCCTCCAGCGCGGAGAGCGCGAGCGGAGCGAAGCCGTCGGTGCCGACACGGCCGACCATCTGCACCGAGATCGTTGGGTCTGTCGCGGCGCAAGCGGCGGCGACCGCCTGGTTCAACCCCTTGCCGCCGGCCACAGCGCTATAGCTGGGGCAAAGCACCGTCTCGCCCGCGCGCGGCAAGGCATTGACGGCGAACAGAAGATCGGCGTTGATCGAGCCGAAGACGACGATCATGGGTGTGCCCCGCTAGTGACGGAAGTGGCGGAGGCCGGTGAAGACCATGGCGAGGCCCTGCTCGTCCGCTGCGGCAATCACCTCATCGTCCCGCTTTGAGCCGCCGGGCTGGATCACAGCGGTGGCGCCGACTGCGGCCGCCGCCAAGAGCCCGTCCGCAAAGGGAAAGAACGCGTCCGAGGCGACCACGCAGCCTTCCGCGCGCGACCGGGCCTCGCCCGCGGCGGCAGCCGCGTCCGCCGCCTTTTGCGCTGCGATCCGCGAGGAATCAACACGGCTCATCTGGCCTGCGCCCACGCCGACCGTCGCGCCATCCTTGGAGTAGACAATAGCGTTCGATTTGACGTGCTTGGCGACGGTGAACGCGAACAGCAGATCGGCGCGCTCCTGCTCCGTCGGCGCACGCTTGGTTACGGTCTCGAGCGCCTCCGCCGTTACCCGCGCGGTGTCCTCGGTCTGCACCAGGAAACCGTCGCCGAGCGTGCGCACGATAAGCCGCTCGTCGCTGGCGCCAGCGCCCTCGCCGGTGAGCAGAAGGCGCAGGTCGCTCTTTGCCGCGAGTACGGCGCGTGCTTCGTCGTCCGCGTCGGGCGCCACCACGACCTCGGTGAAGAGACCGGCGATGGCCCGCGCGGTCGCGCCGTCGAGCAGCCGATTGGCTGCAACCACGCCGCCGAAGGCGCTCACCGGATCGCAGGCCCGCGCTTTCTCGTACGCCTCGGCGAGGGCGCCGCAGACGGCGACGCCGCAGGGATTGTTGTGCTTGATGATGGCGATGGCGGGCGGGCCGAACTCGCGCACCAGCCCATAGGCCGCGTCGGCATCGGCCAGGTTGTTGTAGCTCGGCGCCTTGCCCTGGATCAGCGCGGCCCGGGCGACGCCGGGCGGCGCGGTGGGGTCGACGTAGAGAGCTGCGGCCTGGTGGGGATTCTCGCCGTAGCGCAGCAGCCTGCTCCGCGAGCCACCGAACACGAAGCGGGGCGGCAGCGGGTCGCTGTCGCTCTCGGCCACGAGCCGGCGCGCGATGGCGGCATCGTAGGCGGCCGTGCGCGCGAACGCCGTCGCCGCCAGCCGCCGGCGCAAGCCGAGGCCGGTGGCGCCGCCCATCGCCTCCATCTCCTCCATGACCGCCGCATAGTCCGAGGGCTGGACCACCACCGTCACGTCCTCATGGTTCTTGGCCGCCGCCCGAATCATCGCCGGGCCGCCGATATCGATGGTCTCGACGCACTGATCGAGCGCGGCGCCTTCCCGCACCGCCTCCTCGAAGGGGTAGAGATTGACCACGACCAGGTCGATGCCGGCAATGCCATGCGCCTCCAGCGCCGCGCTATGGCCGGGGTCGTCCCTGCGGGCGAGGATTCCGCCGTGGATTGCCGGGTGCAGGGTCTTGACCCGGCCATCCATGATCTCGGGGAAGCCGGTGTGATCCGAAACGTCCGTCACGGCGATGCCGGCGTCGCGCAGGGCCCGTGCGGTGCCGCCGGTAGATAGGATGGCGACGCCATGGCGCACGAGTACGGCAGCGAACGGCTCCAGGCCCGTCTTGTCCGATACCGATATCAGCGCATGAGCAATGGGCCGGCCTGGGGTGTCGGGCATCGAGTGACTCCTGCTGGGGCGTTGCGGCCGGCTAGAGGGCGAACCCGGCGTCCGCCGGCGTCGCCGAGAGCACGCCGTCGCTCGGCCGGTACTCGGGCACCATCGCCGCCACCAGCGCCAGCGTGTCGCGCGTGCGCCGCTCCCGCGCGGCGGCCGCGAGCTGATCGAGCCGGCGCCGCATGAAGGCGATGTCGGCGGGCCGCGACCGTGCCCTGAGAATACCCGGCGCCTCGGTCACGACCATGGGCTCGGCCCGATGGAACAGGCACTCGCCCTTCTTCTCGCCCGGGCGCAGCCCGGTGTACACGATTTCGATGTCCTTATCGGGCGTTAGCCCGGCGAGACGGATCATCCGCCGCGCGAGATCGACGATCTTGACGGGCTTGCCCATGTCGAGCACGAAGATGCCGCCGCCCTCCTCTGCCGCGCCCAGCGCCGATGCCTGGAGCAGGAGCTGCACCGCCTCCCGCGTCGTCATGAAATAGCGCGCGACGTCGGGGTCGGTGACGGTCAGCGGTCCGCCGGCGGCGATCTGGCGCTGAAAGAGCGGCACGACCGAGCCGGAGGAGCCGATCACGTTGCCGAAGCGCACCGTCACCAGCCGCAGGTCCCCAGCCGCCGACGAGTAGGCAAGCGCTTGGCAGTAGCCCTCGGCGATACGCTTCGTCGCACCCATGACACTCATGGGATCGACCGATTTGTCGGTCGATACCAGCACCATCGCCCGGGCGCCGATCGAGATGCAGGCGCCGGCCACATTGCGCGTGCCCACGGCATTGGTGAGCACGCCCTCGTCGGGATTGGCCTCGACCATGGGCACGTGCTTGAGCGCCGCCGCGTGGAATACCAGCTCGGGGCGAGCGTACGCGAAGGTGCAAGCCAG
Source organism: Rhodospirillales bacterium (assembly GCA_028818565.1). Lineage (GTDB taxonomy): Bacteria > Pseudomonadota > Alphaproteobacteria > UBA828 > UBA828 > WTGU01. The sequence continues at coordinate 4,643 of JAPPNV010000293.1, forward strand.
GCTGTCCGGGTCCCGCACATCGCCGAGCACGGTGTCGCGCGGAAGTTTCGGATGCGCTTCCGCAAGCTCCAGATCGATCCGGTACAGGTTGTATTCGGCGTTGTCGATCAGGGTGAGGTGCGCGGGTCCGCAATCGGCAATTTGCCGTGCGAGCTCGGCGCCGATGGTACCGCCCGCACCGGTGATGCAGACCCGCCGGCCGTTGACCAAGGCACGCATGGCGGCACGATCGGGCGCGGCCTCCGGGCGATCAAGCAGGTCTTCGGGGCGAACCGGCCGCGCGCCAAAATCACGGTCGCCGCCGCCGCCGCGCCGCGACACGCTGCAGAGCCCGCAATGGAGCAGCACGGCGAGCGCGGTCGACGCGCCTGCCATGGCCATGCCGTGGGCCGCCACCATGTATGCGTGTTTGAAGATCAACTCTGCCCCGATGCGCCGCATGATGTCCGAGCGGCGGCGTGAAGATACCACAGCAGCGCCGCGACGAGCATCGCCCCCGCCGCGAGCGCCGCTGCGGCCGCGGTCGAACTCTCCTGGGAGGCGACCGCCAGCCCCACCAACAGCAGATTATGGCCGGCGATCAGCGCGGTCGTGCGACCGTGACTCCAGTCTGCAGCCACCACGCGCTGATAGAAATGCTCGCGGTGCGCCTGCCACACGCGCCGGCCGTGCAACATACGACGCGCCAGGGTGAGCGTTGCGTCCGCGAGATAGTATGCGGGCAGCAGCAGCGCCGCCTGCCATGCGCCCGCCGCCGCAAGTGCCAGCAGGAGCCAGCCGGCCAGGTAGCCAAGCGGGACGCTCCCCACATCGCCGAGGAATATCCTCGCGGGGTGCCAGTTCCAGAGCAGAAAGCCGAGCGAGACGCCGGCGAGCGCCAGCCCAAGCGGCCCGAGCCCGGCCGGCGCGGCGCCCAGCAGCGCCAGCAGAAACGTGCCGAGCCCGAGGCTCGCGCCCTCGGTGCCGCTGAGCCCGTCGATTCCGTCCATGAAGTTGAACACGTTCACGAACCAGAGCCAGGCTGCTGCCGCCAGCGCATGATCGACGAAGGCCGGAACCATGCCTTGGAAAACCAGACCGTCGCCGGGGAGGGAGGCGATCCCGGCGCCGACCGCCACGACCTGCACCGCGAGGCGCTGGAAAATAGAGACGCCGTCGCGCAGGTCGTCGAGCAAGGAGACCGCGGCCAGCCCGAGTGCGCCTGCGAGCGCGACCCAGAAAAGCGCCCCGCTGCCTGCGGAGACGTTCGTGAGCCAAAGCCCGAACCAGGTTGCGAGCAAGACTCCGACGACGGCGATGCCGCCGCCGCGCGGCACCGCAGTCCGGTGGCTGGAACGCTGGTTGGGCCGGTCCAACACACCGTGACGGCGCAACAGCGCCCGCACGAGGCCGGTCAATGCCGCCGCAGTGGCGAAGCTCGCGCCGCCAGCCGCGAGAGACGCGGTCAGGCTCACCGCAACTGGCGTGACGCTGTGCCTGCCACGCGATCGCCACCTCTCATGCCGCGACCACCGTTCGCCCCCTGATCCCGCGTCGGTCCCCGGCGCGTCGCCCCGCTGCGGCCTTGGCTTCTGAGTCCGGGCACCGCCGCCCGATCGCTGAGCCGGCGACACCCATTATGTCTGCGATCGAAGGAGACATATCTCTATTGATAACATACGGCCATTCCACGCGATTCGGTGCGCGATACGGCGTGGCGGCGGCGCATGCGATATGACATACTGATGGCAGCTTCGCAGACGCCGCGGTATACCTTGCTGAGCACCTCTGTCGAGATTGCCCCTGTGAGTTCCACCAACTGATGTACTCGCGGATCGACCCTGTCGCGCTGGCCTTCGAGATCGGGGTCGACGAGTATCTCGCCACGCTTGCCGCAAGACATGCCGGGCTTGAACGGGCTATCCAGGAAGAAGCCGGACGGCCGGCACCCGACGGGCTGTCTCTGACCCATCTGAAACGTCGGAAGCTCAAGGTCAAGGACGAGATCGCACGGTTGCGGACGGCAGCGGCCGGTGAAAACCGCCGCTCGGGAGCACACGGTCGACGCTAGGCTGCTCGGGCCTAGGATGCATGCCGAAAAGGCATATCATTCAGAATTGCAAGGTATTTTTCAGGTCATGTCCCTCACGCAACGATTGACATGACGCCCTTGCACCATCAGGGTCGGTGGTCGTTTGCCGATTCCGACTTTTGAATCGACGGGCGCGTGCGTGATTCACAGACCGAATTCGGAGTATGGATCGCCAGTCTCGCCGTTGGATAGGCCAAATTGCGGCGCTCGCGCTGATCGCGGTGGTTGCCGTGGCGCTGCCCGCGCCCATGCAGTCGGTACCCGCTGCGGCGGAGGTTGAGACCGAGCAGGAGACCCTCAAGTTCGGACGCGGCGACAGCCTCTCCGCCTTGCTTACCAAGGCCGGCGTGCGCGCCGTGGACGTCGACCGAATCAGCAGGGCGATTCAGAAGCAAACCAACCTGCGACGCATGTCGGTCGGCCGCGAGGTGCGGCTTCTGTTCAAGGCGGAGGGCGAGCGTCGGCGCATTCCGGTTGCGGTTAGCGTCGAGACGCGGCCGGGCCGATTCGTCGAAGCCACCCGCACCGAGAAAGGCGGGTACAGGGCGCGCAGCACCACCGTTCCGCTCAGTCAGCCCGTCCGTCTGTCCGAGGTGGCGTTCGAGCGCGACGGCCGCGCCGTAACCGTGCGGCGCAATGAAACGATCGCGGGCATTTTGCAACGCCACGGCGTCGACGCCGAGACCGTGGACGCCGTGGTGAGCGCGCTCCGAGCTGCCTTCGACCCACGCAACCTGATGCCCGGCCAGACACTCACAATCGTGGCCGGGCGCGACGCGAATGACGCACCCCTCCTGCGCGGCATCGCGCTTCACCTCGACGACGACATGGCGGTGGCAGTGGTCCGCAGCGATGGCGGCAGCTTCGCTGCCCGCCGCACCACCGCCGACGCGCTGCGCAGCGCAGGGCTAACGCTTGCTCCAGCGCCTGCGGCGGACCAGGCCGCGGTGCAGCAGGCTGATGTCGTTGCAGCGCCGCCGCAAAAGCCCGTGCCTGATACCGCGGACCCCGCTCCCGCGGACGCCAATCAGGCAAGCGCCGACGCCCTGCCCTATGACGGCCCGCAGCACACTGCGGCTCCGGAGCTCGTCGAGCTGAGCCGCACCTTGCGGTCGGGCAGCACGCTGATGGATGTGCTGCTCGACGCCGATGTGCGCAGGCCCGAGGCGGATGCGCTCGTGCGGAGCCTGCGTCGCGTGTTCAACCCGCGGCGCCTTCCCGCCGGCGTCAGCGTGCGTGTGATCAAGAAGCCCGTGGAGGGCTTCGAGCCGCGTATCGCTTTGCTCGATATCGAGCTCCGGAAAGGCCGGCACATCGTCGTGGAGCGTGGAGAGAAGGGGCGTTTCTCCAGTCGCATCACGAAAGAGCCGCCGGCGCCCGCTCAGCCGCGCGCTGTGGCCGACGCCGCCGAGATGGACCGCGCCGACCTCGATCCGGCGCCGATCGCGAAGCCGGCCGAGCTATCCGACGCCCTGCCGCCGTCGGCCGCCCGCATCATGGTGCGGTCGGGCGATACGCTCATGGCGATCCTGCGGCGGCATGGGATCGACCGCGTGGAGGCGGACCGCGCCATTCAGGCGGCCCGCAAGCTGTTCAACCTGAGGCGGCTTCGCATCGGGCAGGAAATTTCCCTGGTAACGGGCATCGACGAGACGGGCGCAGATACCCTGAAGGCTGTTGCACTGCGAGTCGGCGACAATCGCTACATCAAGGTGAGCCGTGTCTCGAGCGGTTACTTCGACGCGGCAGAGGTCGATCGGCTTGGGCTCATGACCTCGCCGCTCACGCGCGCCGCCAAGGTTGCCGCGCCGCCCAAGGACGAGCCGCAGCGCGACCGGGCGAGCGTGGCCGACCGCGGCCAGGTGATGAGCAGCGCCTTCGTCGCAGCCGCCGCACCGATCGCCATCGTATCCTCCGGGCTTGAGCCGCAAGGCGCGGCGGAACCCCATGGCGGCACCGTCAACGGTACTGTCCTTCCCGTCATCAAAGGCACCGTCAACGGTGCATTCAACGACCACGCCGGCACTTCGCTCGACGGAGACGACGGCCTTGTACGCAAGGCGGTCGTCATTCGCCGGGGAGATACGCTATCGGTGGCGTTGACCCGGGCCGGCGGCACGCGCGAGGAGGCGGAGGCCGCAATCGTCGCGTTCCGCAAGGTCCATAATCCGCGCAAATTGCGGGTTGGCCAGACGCTTTCCCTCGCGTTCGAGCCGGAGAACGGATCGAACGGCACCCAGAGGCTCACCGCGCTCTCCCTCGACGTGGCGGCGGACCGCGACGTCGTGGTCGCGCGCGCTGAGGACGGCATTTTCTTGCCGAGCGTGGTGGACCGGCCGCTCGACCGCGTCCTGCAACGGACGGCGGGGACGATCGATTCCAGCCTCTACGTCTCGGCGCGCGCCGCGGGAATGCCCAACCAGGTCCTTATGGAGATGGTGCACATCTTCAGCTTCGACGTGGACTTTCAGCGCGAAATTCAGCGCGGCAACCGCTTCGAGGTCCTCTACGAAGCGGTGTTCAACAGGGGCGGCGAGTTCGTGGAGAATGGCCCCATCCTCTACGCCAAGCTCGAGGTTGGCGAGCGCGAGGTCGAGCTATTCCGCTACGAACCCGACGAGGGGCCGGCGGACTATCTAGACGCCAAGGGCGCGAGCGTGCGCAAGGCCCTGATGCGCACGCCGATCAACGGTGCACGGCTATCGTCTGGCTACGGCATGCGCAAGCACCCGATCCTCGGCTACAACAAGAAACACTTAGGGGTCGATTTCGCGGCGCCCGTCGGTACGCCGATCTATGCCGGTGGTGACGGGACCATCACCATGATCGGCTGGCACGGCAACTTCGGCAAGTACGTCCGAATCCGTCATAACAGCACCTACAGCACCGGCTACGCCCATCTCAGCGGCTACGCGAAGGGCATGAAGAGCGGGAAGCGGGTGCGTCAGGGGCAGGTCATTGCTTACGTAGGCAACACCGGGATGTCGACCGGGCCGCACCTGCACTACGAAGTGATGCGGGGCAGCAAGCGGATCAACCCGATGACGCTCAAGCTCCCCTCCGGCCGCAAGCTGAAGGGCCACGAGTTGGCTGACTTTCAGGCGCAGGTGCAGAAGATCACGATCCTGCTCGCAGAAGTGCCGGCGGTCACGCGCGTCGCCCAGCGCTGAACGGCCTCTCCCCGCTCGCCCGTCCAGGGCCGAATAACGTGTCCTCGCTTTGCTTCCTGGTCACCCGGGAAGGAGGGCGCGCTGCTCGAGCCGTCCGCTACGCAGCAGTGATGAAAAGGCCAGCGGGTACAACCCCAATTTCGAGGCCGTCGGGCCCCACCGAGACCCGCACGACCTCGTCGTCGTGGAGGCTCCCCTCGATGATGCGCTCCGCCAGCGGATTCTGCAGGCTGCGCTGAATCACCCGCTTGAGCGGCCGCGCCCCGTAAGCCGCGTCGTAGCCCGCGTCGCCGAGCCAGTCGCGAGCGTTGTTGTCGAGTTTCAGCGTGATCTTGCGCTCGCTCAGTCGCTGAGCGAGCTGCGCGACCTGGATGTCCACAATGGCGCCCATGTGTGTGCGGCCCAGGCGGCGGAACAGGATGATCTCGTCCAGCCGGTTGAGGAATTCCGGCCGGAAGCGCGACCGCACCACCTCCAAGACTTGCTCGCGAACGGCATACGAGTCTTCGCCTTCCGGCCGCGCCGTCATGATCTCGCCGCCCAGGTTGGAGGTCATGATGATCACGGTGTTGCGGAAGTCCACCGTGCGCCCGTGCCCATCTGTGAGGCGCCCGTCGTCCAGCACCTGCAGCAGCAAGTTGAAGACGTCGCCGTGGGCCTTCTCGATCTCGTCGAAGAGAATTACCTGGTAGGGGCGGCGGCGCACTGACTCGGTCAGCGCGCCCCCCTCGTCATAGCCGACATAGCCGGGCGGAGCGCCGATCAGGCGCGCGACGGCGTGCTTCTCCATGTACTCCGACATGTCGATGCGGATCATCGCCGCCTCGTCGTCGAAAAGAAACGCCGCCAGGGTCTTCGCAAGCTCGGTCTTGCCCACCCCGGTGGGGCCGAGGAAGAAGAACGAGCCGGTTGGGCGGTTCGCGTCCTGCAAGCCGGCGCGGGCACGGCGCACGGCGTTGCTCACCGCGATCACCGCCTCCTCCTGCCCCACCACCCGCTCGCGCAGCGAACATTCCATGTGCAGGAGTTTCTTGCGCTCGCTCTCGAGCATCTTGTCCACTGGGATGCCGGTCCAGCGCGAAACGACGCCTGCGATGTGGGAGGACTTCACCGCCTCGTCGAGCAGCGGCTCGTGGTCTGCGCTCTCCAGTCCATCGAGTTTCCGCTCGAGGTCGGGAATGACCCCGTAGGCGAGCTCGCCTGCGCGCGTGAGGTCGCCGTTCCGCTGCGCCACCTCGAGCGCGCTTCGGGCTGAATCGAGCTGCTCCTTTATCCGTTGCCCGCCGGCGAGCCGCTCTTTCTCGGCACGCCAGACCGCTGTCTGATCGGCCGAGTTCTTTTCCAGCGCGGCAAGCTCCTCGCCGAGCGCTTCGAGCCGGTCGCGCGAGCGATCGTCCGTCTCTTTCTTGAGCGCCTCGCACTCGATTTTGACCTGGATGATACGCCGGTCGAGCTCGTCCAGCTCCTCGGGCTTGGAATCGATCTCCATGCGGAGCCTGCTCGCCGCCTCGTCGACCAGGTCGATCGCCTTGTCGGGCAGGAAGCGATCGGTGATGTAGCGGTTGGAGAGGGTGGCCGCAGAGACGATCGCGTTGTCGGTAATGGCGACGCCGTGATGGACCTCGTACTTCTCCTTGAGGCCGCGCAGGATCGAAACCGCATCCTCGACGGTCGGCTCCGACACGTAGACCGGCTGGAAGCGTCGCGCGAGCGCCGCGTCCTTTTCAACATGCTTGCGGTATTCGTCGAGGGTGGTCGCGCCGACGCAATGCAGCTCCCCCTTGGCGAGGGCGGGCTTGAGCAGGTTGGAGGCATCCATCGCGCCTTCGGCAGCGCCTGCGCCGACCAACGTGTGCAGCTCGTCGATGAACATCACGACCTCGCCGGCTGCCGCGTTGACCTCGGTCAGCACGGCCTTGAGGCGCTCCTCGAACTCGCCGCGAAACTTGGCCCCGGCCACCATGGCCCCGAGATCGAGCGCAAGCAGCTTCTTGTCCCGGAGCGATTCGGGCACGTCGCCGTTGACGATCCGCTGGGCGAGGCCCTCGACAATCGCCGTCTTGCCGACGCCCGGCTCGCCGATGATGACGGGGTTGTTCTTCGTCCGCCGCGAGAGCACCTGCATGATGCGGCGGATCTCCTCGTCGCGGCCGATCACCGGATCGACCGTGCCGCCACGCGCCGCTTCGGTCAGGTCGCGCGCGTACTTCCTGAGCGCGTCGTAGCCGGATTCGGCGGAGGCACTGTCCGCCGTCCGTCCCTTGCGCAGGTCGTTGATGGCGGCGTTGAGCGTCTGCGGGCTGACGCCGGCATCGCCCAGGATGCGGGCGGCGCGCGTCCCCTTGGCGAGCGCCAGCGCGAGCAGCAGGCGCTCGGCGGTGACGTAGCTGTCGCCGGCCTTCTTCGCGATGTCGAGAGCGGAATCGAAGAGCCGCGCGGTCTCGGGCGCGAGGTAGATCTGGCCGGCGCCATCGCCTTCGACCCTGGGCAGCGCGTCGAGCGCCGCCGCGGTCTTCTCCAGCGCCTCTTCCGGCCTGCCGCCGGCGGCGCGGATCAGATTGGCAGCGAGGCCCTCTCCGTCGTCGAGCAGGACCTTGAGCAGATGCTCGGGCGCAAAGCGCTGGTGGCCTCGAGTTGCCGCGAGCCCCTGAGCGGCCTGCACGAACCCGCGCGAACGCTCGGTAAACTTCTCGAAGTCCATGTGTCACCCCTCATTGGCCATCCGCTGACGAGAGCCGAACGGGGTCGCACTCTCATGGCCTCGAGTGAGGCCCGCAGCCGGATGCCGGGTCGTCACGCCACCGTTCCCTATATGGGGTGTCGAGGCGGCGCGGCAAGAGAGGGGTCTCTCCCGTCCATCCCGCGGGGGCGCTCGCATCGTTCGTCAGCGCGCGCAATGCACGCGGCGCGCGTGCCCGCCGACTGGGGAAAACGAACTTGCCGAAGGGGGATAGGGTGGGGACTGGCCCTCGGATCAAGAAGCCTGGCGCGCGTGCTCCTCGGTCGCGTCCGCCGGTGCTTCCTCGCTCGTCGTCGCTTGGGCCTGAGGCTCGGCGCTTGCCGCCTGTTCCTGCGCTCCGCCCGAATTTTGCTCGGGCTCGACTCGCTGCTGAGGTTGCGGCTGTTGCTGCGGTTGTTGAGCTTGCTGACCGTGCTGACGTTGCCCGCGCTGATCCCAGCCATTGGCTGCAACAACACGGTAATAATGTTCGGCGTGCTGGAAGTAATTTTCGGCGCCGATTCGGTCTCCCGCCGAGAGCGCGTCCTGCGCCAGGGCCTGATATTTCTCGATGACCTGGAACGCGGTTCCGCGGATCTTTCCTTCGGGGCCGTTGCTCTCGAAGGTCGAGCCACGTCCGTGAAAACCGGGACGCCGACCGTTGCCTCTATACCCGCGCGGGCGTTTGTTGTTTGGACCCTTCATACCAATCGCCTTCTCACCTAACCGGCGTCCACGTGCCGCGCTCCGAGTGCGTCGCTTCCGGGCACGCTTGTCAGCTTCTGTCGCTGAGGGACTCGACGAGACCGCATTAGCAGTCGCGTTTTATGAGTCCCGCGAACCCTAACCATCATTGCGCAGTTTGCAACCTCTTTTTTGCAATTCGGTTCGCACCGGCAGAGAAATAATAGTCTCTCCTGAATGGGGCCGGGCGTCATTGTCCCGGGCAAACAGCGCGCAGCGCTCTATACCCGCAAGATCGTGCCGACGGCCCATCTGCACCAGTCCGAATGCGGCAAACAACGACTCGACTTCATCCGCCATCCCCGCACCAAGCTCGATTGCAGCCAGCCCTCTTGGTGCCAAGAGTTGCGCGACTTGAGGCGCGAGCCGCCGGTAACATGCGTAGCCGTCACCCCCGCCATCAAGTGCCGTTCGCGGTTCATGGCAAACGATCTCCGGCGCGAGCGACGCCAGTTCCGGCGCCGTCACATAGGGCGGATTGCTCACCACGACATCGAAGCGCCCGGCGAGCGGCGCACCCCAGTCGGCAACGGCGAAGGTGGCCCGTTCGCCGAGGCCGTGGCGCCGCGCGTTGGACCGCGCGAGCGAGACGGCGGCAGCGCTGATGTCGATGCCGAGGCCGACCGCCCCGGGAAGCTCACTGAGGAGCACGACCAGCAGGCAACCCGAGCCGGTGCCGAGATCCAGCAGGCGCGGGCGGGCCGGGAGGCGCGCCGCGTGCGCTAGCACCGCCTCCACCAGGGTCTCGCTCTCCGGCCGCGGCACCAGCGCGGAACGGT
>JAPPNV010000133.1 GCA_028818565.1 Rhodospirillales bacterium
GCGCTGAACGGCCCCAACGACCTGGTCTTCCACGCCGACGGGCGACTGATCTTCACCGATCCCGGCACCTACAACCCGGACGATCCGAACCCGAGCTACATCTTCGCCATCGCGCCGGACGGCAGCACCAGCCTCCTCGTCGACTTTCCCGAGCCCGTCTTCCCCAACGGTGTCGCCGTCGAGGCCGACGGCTCCATCGTGTGGGACGAGTCCTACACCGGCCATGTCGGCCGCCTGCGGCCCGACGGCGCCATGGAAGACCTCGGCCGCATGCCGGGCGACAACCCCATCCTGGACGGCATGACTGTCGGCGCCGATGGCCGCCTCTACGTGACCGATCTCTCCGCCGGCGGGATGCACGTGCTGAAGCCCGACGGCACGGTCGATGGGTTCCTCGCCTGCGGCGGCGCGCCGACGAACTGCGTGTTCGACGGCGAGACGATGTGGGTGACCGATGCCGGCGTTCTCGTCGTCAGCGAAGAGCCCAATACCAATGGCCAGCTGTGGCGCCTGCGCGTGTCGGGCGGCGGCGCGCCGACCCAACGAGGAACGATCCGCATGGGTGCAGCCTAATGACTGATAGAACGACCCATCCCGGCCTCGTCCACAGCGGCAGGACGGCGTTCGTCACCGGCGGCGGCTCGGGCATCGGCCTCGAGACGGCGCTCACCCTAGCCGACCTCGGCGCCGACGTCGCCGTTCTCGACTGGACTCCCGGCGCGGCCGCCGCAGCCGCCGAGCGCATCGAGGGGATCGGCCGCCGCGCGCTCGCCATCGAGGGCGACACCGGCGACGAGCAGACCGTCGTCGATGCGTTCGCAGAGACGCGGCGCGCGCTGGGCGAGATCGACGCCGCCATCGCCTGCGCCGGCGTGCTCGGCGAAGGCGGCCCGGTGTTCGAGACCTCGGTCGAGGACTTCGAGCAGGTCATGGGGGTCAACGTGCGCGGCTCCTTCCTCGTGGTACGGGAGGCCGCGCGTTACATGCGCCCGCGACGCGCGGGCGCCATCGTGCTGCTGTCCAGCCTCGACGGGCTGCAGGCCGAGCACGGCATGTTCTCCTACTGCACGTCCAAGGGCGCGCTGTTGAACCTGGCGCGCGCCGCCGCGCTCGATCTGGCGCGGGACGGCATCACGGTGAACTGCGTCTGCCCGAGCGTCACCTTCACCCCGCTGCTCGAGGGCCGGCTTGCGACCATCCCCAACGGCGACGAGGTACTGCGGTCCTATGCCGAGCGGCATCCGCTCGGGCGCGTCCTGACCTCACGGGATATCGCGTCGGCGATCGCCTACGTCGCCTCTCCGCTCGCCACCGGCATCACGGGGGCAGCCATACCGGTCGACGCCGGCATCGGTGCCACCTGGGATAATTTCAGGGACCCGCCCTGGGTCGAGACGCGATAGGCGAGGCCGAGCCCGCGGGTTCCTCAGGCCCGGCCGGCGACAAACGGCGCGACACATCGGAGATGTCCGAGAAGCGTTGCCGCGTCGAAAAGCTGGCCATGCGGGAGAGCGCGCCCTGCCTCCCCGATTCAACGCCCGTGCAATGCTCGGGCGGCGTCGTTGGAGCGGCTGAGCTCGGCGAGTGCGAGCGCACCGTATACGATCCGCAAGCCCGCGCCTCTTACGATGTGAAGACGGGGGCGCTCACGAGCGTGCTGTACTGATAAAGCGTCGAGAACTCTCAACCCCCGGCGCCTGCCGGCGGTCGCGCCGACGGACGCGATGCGGCACACTGTCGCGCAATCTGGACTTGCGAACCGGGGAGACCACTGATGGCACGGGTCACGGAAGCGACGCCCGACGGCGTGGTGCGATTGGAGAACCGCTTTGCCGACGGCGCCGCCTTCATCGAGGGCGCCTATGTGCCGATCGCCGAGGCGCGGATACCGATCCTCGATTGGGGCTTCACCCGCTCCGACGTGACCTACGATGTGGTCCACGTCTGGGGCGGCAAGTTCTTCCGCCTCGACCACCACCTCGACCGCTTCGAAAAGAGCCTCGCCAGCGTGCGCATGACCGTGCCCCACGATCGTGACGATATCGTCGCAATCCTGATGCGGCTCATGCGCCTCAGCCAGCTGCGCGACGCCTATGTCGAGGTGCTCTGCACCCGCGGCATGCCGCCCAAGGGCACCCGCGACCCCAGAGCCTGCGAAAACCGCTTCATCGCCTTCGTCATCCCCTTCGTCTGGATCGCGGATGAGGAAATGCGCGCGCGCGGCATCAACCTGCACCTGAGCTCCTACTTACGGATCCCGCCGGGCTCGGTCGACCCCACCGCGAAGAACTTCCACTGGGGCGACATGATCCGCGCACTGTTCGAGAGCTACGAGCGGGGCTGCGACATGCCGGTGGTGGTGGACCTCGACGGCAACATCGCCGAGGGGCCGGGCTTCAACGTCTTCGCCGTGAAGGGCGGCACCGCGACCACACCGGGCGGCACCTGCCTCGAAGGCATCACGCGCCGAACTGCGCTCGACCTGCTCGGCGAGCTGAACGTGACAGGCGAGGTCGGTACCGTCTCGCCGGACGACCTGCGCGGCGCCGACGAGGTGTTCCTCACCAGCACGGCGGGCGGCATCCTGCCGGTCACCAAGATCGACCATGAGCCGGTGGGCGATGGCGCCACCGGTCCCGTGACCGAGAGGTTGCGCGACCTCTACTGGGTGCGGCACGAGGACGACCGCGAGGCCACCCCGATCGACTACGAGGGCTGAGCCGCAGGCCTCACGCGCCTCATGCGAATTCGGTAACGGCCGGCCGCGGGCAGGGCACGCGGCATGATGATTGGCGGCATTCCGGGGCCGAAGCGGATCGGCACGGGCCCCGAGGCGAGGGCCGCACTGCTTCGGGGCGCCGCCACCGTCGGCGATATCGTCGGCACCACTCTCGGCCCCGGCGGGCGTGCGGTGCTGATCGAGCGCCGTCACGCCCAGCCCTGGGTCTCCACCGACGGCTACACCATCGCGCGCCACCTCGACTTGGTCGACCGCTTCGAAGACATGGGCGGGCGCCTGATCCGCCACGTGGGCTCGAAGGTCACCGACGAGGTGGGCGATGGCTCGACCACCGCGATGGTGCTCGCCGCAGCGCTGATGGCGGAGGGCCACCGCGCCACCGCGGCGGGGGCCGATCCCATGAGCGTCATGCGCGGGATCGAGCGGGGGCTTGCCGCGGTCACGGCGGCGCTCGATCGCCAGTCCCGACCGCTGCCGGCGCGCGGCGGGCTGGAGCGCGTGGCCCGGCTTGCTTCCGGCGGCGACGAGGAGATCGCGCGCCACCTCGCGGACGCCGTCACGCAGGTTGGTCCCGACGGTGTCGTGACCATCGACGAGGCCCAGGGCGTGGAGACCGAGCTTTCGGTGCACGAGGGCATGAGCTTCGACAAGGGCTACGTGTCTGCGGCCTTCGTCACCGACGCCAGCGACATGTCGGTGATGCTGGAGGACGCCTACGTGCTGATGCACGAGAAGGCGATCTCCAGTGTGGATGCCATCGTGCCGGCGCTCCGTGCCTTCGCGAAGTCATCGCACTCGTTGCTCATCGTCGCGGAGGACGTGGTCGGCGAGGCGCTGGCGACGTTGATCCTGAACAAGCGCGAAGGCGGGCTCCGCGTTGCTGCAGTCAAGGCGCCGGGCTTCGGCCGCTGGCGCAAGCCGATGCTGGAAGATATCGCGGTGATGACCGGCGGCCAGATCGTCACCGACGAGCTTGGCAACATGCTGGAGAACCTGAAGCCGGCGATGATGGGCGCCGCGAAGCGCGTGCATGTGACCCGCGACCGCACCACCATCGTGGAAGGCGCCGGCGATGCCCAAGAAATCGAGCACCGCAGCAACATGCTGCGTCGAGAGGCCGAGGCCGAGAAGTACCTGAGCTTCGATCGCGAGAAGCTGCAGGAGCGCCTCGCCCGCCTCGCCGCGGGCATCGCCCACCTTCGCCTCGGCGGTGCGACCGAGACGGAACTGCGTGCCCGCAAGGAACGCGCCACCGATGCGCTGAACGCGGCGCGCGCAGCGGCGGCGGAAGGCGTGGTGCCCGGCGGCGGCGTGGCCCTGGTGCAGGCGGCCCGCGCGCTCGGCGATGTCCGCGCCGGATGCTCCGACGACGAGGCCATGGGCGTGACCGCGCTGGACGCCGCCCTCAAGGCCCCGATGCGGCGGATCGTGGAGAACGCAGGCGGCGAGGGCTCCTACGCCATCGCCCGCGCGCTGGCGCAGGACAACCCGCGCTGGGGCTTCGACGCAGCCGAGCGACGCTTCCGCGACCTCCCCCGTGCGGGAATCGTCGACCCGACGAAGGTGGTCCGTACGGCGCTGCGCACCGCGGTCCCCGCCGCCGCCCGCGCCATCGCGGCTGAGGCGGTGGTCGCCGGCTTCCCCCGCGCGACCGACTCAGGCACCCAGCCGCTCGACGAGTCGGCATTGCCGAACGGACAGAGCGAGAGCTAGTCGCTCTCTCCCTCCGCTTCCATCATGCCGTTCGACGCCCCGAAGCCAGCGCGCGCGCTGGATGCGCGGCGCCGCGGTAGAGCACCTCCGCCTGCACCTCGACCTTGCGCCGCCATGCCGCCTGTGCGGCCGGGTTCATTTCCTCGACCGGGCGCGGGTCGACGTCGAAATGGTGGAAGCGATCGACGCCCCGCACCAGCATCGCGGATTCGCGTGGCTCGTGCTGCCAAGCATGCGCCGGCACATATTCGATGAGGAAGACGATGCGCCGGTCGTCGCTCCGGTTGGGGTCGGAGGAATGACAGATCGCGTTGTTGAAGAAGACCGCCTCGCCCGCCGCCATCGGCAGCGAGATCGCAGCGCTCTCGTCGAGGGGGGCGTCGATCTGCTGCTCGCGGGTGAGCAGGCTGTCGGTGCCGAAGTGCTCGCGGTGCGGCAGCAGCTCCCCCCGATGGGAGCCGGGGATCACCCGCAGGCACCCGGCGTCCTCGCCGCAATCCGAGAGCGCGAGCGCGGCAATCACCACGATCGGCTTGATGTCGCAATAGGCGGTGTCCTGATGCCAGCCGGCGAAGGTCTTGCCGTCCGCCTCCTTGAGCCTTAGCGAGACGCCCCAGACCAGAAGATTGGGGCCGAGCAGGTCTTCCATGGGATCGAGCAGGCCGGGATGGCGGGTGAATTCGTCGATCCAGGGGCAGAGCAGCGAGGCGCCCTGATCGAGCATGTGGCGCTCGTCAGGCCAGCACTGCTCGAAGCGCTCCAGTTCGCTGCGGTAGTGCCGCACCTCGCCCACGCTCATGACGGGGAGCGGCCCGCAATAGCCCGTCTCGCGAAAGCTACGCTGCTCGGCCTCGCTCAACCGTTTCGGCATCCAACCGCCCGCCTTGGCGTCACCTGCGCGCACACATAGCAGGTTTCGCCGCGCTGGATGAGACGTTCGGCGGTTATGGTCGCGTCTTGAGGACGCTCTGGCGATTTGTCGCTCACGGCAGCCGGCCCATGGCCGGCGCCTCCGCGTCGCGCGTCCACGCGCGCAGGGACGCGCGATGTGCGCCGCAGGAGCGGCGGGCCGCGGTCGTGGCCTGTCGTGCGTCCGTCAAGAACGGACACGCTCTAATTGAAGCCGCAGTCTTCCACGGTCGCGATCAGAGCGGACCAGATACCGTCCCGCTCGCCATAGCAGCCCTTGCGCCACTCGCCCTCGTGGATGTCGCCATCGGCGAAGCTCGCGGTGCCGAAGCCGTGCGGCCGGTCGTCGCGCCAGCCGCCCTCGTAGCGGTGGCCGGCGGCCCAGGTGTAGATGCCGATCCCGTGCCTCTTGCCGTCCTGCCACTCGCCTTCGTAGCGGGCGCCGTCGCTCCGCAACAGGGAGCCGTTTCCGTGCTGCTTGCCGGCCTCCATGCTGCCTTCGTAAACGTGCCTGCCGAAGCGGGTATGCCAGATGAGCCGCCCCTCGCCCGAGGCCTTGCCGTCCACACAGTCGCCCCACCAGATGAACGGCTCATGATTGCGCCTGCCATCGTTCCACACGTGGCAGGACCGGCCCTGGGTGACGGACCAGTTGGGGCCGACGGGCCGGAGGCCCGCCGAAGCCCGCGTCTCCCTCAAGAGCGGCGCGTAGATGAAGGACTCGTCGCCGTCCCCGCGCAGGTCGACCCGCATCCAGTCGCGGCCGAGCACGGCGCCGGTCACGCGCACGGTCGCGCCTTCGTGCAAGACGACGCGCACGTCATGGTCGGCGCCCGGGCCGGTGCGCACGTTCGCCGCCGTCACCACTTCCATCACTCGGTTGAAGGGATCGACTACGTAGGCGTTAGCCGAGTCCACGGTATAGGCGCTGGCCGAGTCCACGGTCCAGACGATAGCCGCGGCAAGCGCCACGGCCAGTGTCGCGATGGCTCTCATGTCTCCCTCCCGAGCGCGCCTTTATGAACCGGCGCTTGTTTGCCCGCACCCTGCGTTGGGCATGTGCCCATTTATCGGCGGATCATAATACAGATCGCGGACCGCCCGCACCCCCGCTCAAGCGCGCATGGCAGCCGATGACGCTTCCGCCGGTGCGGACCTTGCGCAGCCGGTGCGCGGGTTGCGAGGATGCGCGCGCGGTTGAGCAAGCGGTGCGGGGGGCGGGTGAGCCAGTATCAGGTCTCGATCGACATCGGCGGGACCTTCACCGACTGCGTAGTTTCGGACGGCGCGCGGCTCGCGGTGGTCAAGGCGCCGTCGACGCCGCTCGCGTTCGAGCGGGGATTCATGGACGCGCTCGCGCTCGCCGCCCGCGCCTTCGATACCGAACTCGAGGACTTCCTCGCCCGGACGGCGCGTATCGTCCACGGCACCACGGTCGCCACCAACGCGCTTGTGGAGGGGCGCACCGGGGCGGTCGGGCTGATCTGCACCGCCGGCCACCCCGACGTGCTGACGCTGCGCGAGGCACCGCGCAAGCGCGCCTTCGACTGGCGCCTCGACTATCCCCGGCCCTTCGTGCCCCGCAACCGCACCTGCGAGGTGCGCGGGCGGATCGACGCGCGCGGCAACGAGATCGCCCCGCTCGCGGAGGAGGACGTGCACGCCGCCGTGGCGCACTTCAGGCGCTGCCCGGTAGATGCCATCGCCGTCAGCCTGCTCTGGTCGGTGGTAGAGCCCGCGCACGAGCGCCGCGTGGGCGAGATCGTGGGCGAGCTCTGGCCAGGGGTGCCGGTGACGCTCAGTCACGCGCTCAACCCGATCCCGCGCGAGTACCGCCGCACCATTGCGACCGCCATCGACGCCTCGCTGCACGGCATCGTGCCCGCTTACCTCGGCCGGCTGGATGGCGCGGTGCGCGAGGCGGGTTTTGGCGGCACGCTGCTGGTCGCCAACTGCCAGGGCGGCATGATGACGGTGGACCAGATCGCCGCGCGGCCGATCCACGCGGTGATGAGCGGGCCGACGCTTGCCCCCATCGCCGCGCTCGTGCTCTCGGATGAGCCTGACATCGTCGTCATCGACATGGGCGGCACGACCTTCGACGTGTCCGCCATTCGCGCCCGCGCGCTGATCCGCACCACCGAGGCGCCGATCGTGGACGACCTGCTGGGGCTGCCCAAGATCGACGTGCGCTCGGTAGGCGCGGGCGGCGGCAGCATCGCCTGGGTCGATTCCGGCGGCCTGCTCCGCGCGGGACCGGTGAGCGCCGGCGCCGATCCGGGCCCTGCGGCCTACGGGCGGGGCGGCACGCGACCCACGGTGACCGACGCCAACCTAGTGCTGGGGCTGCTCGACCCCGATTACTTCCTGGGAGGCCGGCTGCCCCTCGACGCGCAGGCCGCGCACCGCGCGGTCGCCACGGTGGCCGAGGCGCTCGGGCTGGAGGTGGCCGAGGCGGCCTACGCGATCCACGTCACCAGCAACGAGAACATGATCGCCGCGATCGAGGACATCACCGTCAACGAAGGCATCGACCCGCGCGAGAGTTTTTTGGTCGCGGGCGGAGGTGCCACCGCGTGCCACATCGGCGAGATGGCGCAGGCCCTGGGCATCGAGCGTTTCATGGTGCCGGGTGTGGCTGCGGGTCTTAGCGCCTTCGGCGGGCTGGTGACGGACATCAGGGGCGAGGAGGCCGCAACGCTCCACACCAGCAATCGCCACTTCGCGCTCGACCCGGTCAACCGCACGCTCGCGGCGCTCTACGAACGGGCGCGGCATTTTCTGGAGCGCGCCGGCGTGCCGGAGGCCGAGCGCCGCTACGAATACGCCTTCCAGGCCCGCTACAAGTACCAGTCCTGGGAGATCGAGGCGCCCTTCGAGCCGGCGGTTGGGACCCTCAGCGCAGACGACGTGCCGACGCTCTCGGACGCGTTCCACGCCATGCACGAGCGCATTCACACAATTCGGGAAGACGACGGCGAGGTCGAGTTCACCACCTGGACCGTGCGCGCCATCGGCACCGGCGGCAGCTCCGCAACTGGAGCGAACCAGACGGCCACACACGCCAGCGGGCGCCTGCCCGAGCGGGGCCGGCGCGCGGTCTACCTCGGCGAGGAGCGAGCCTTCCGCACGCTCACCGCCTACGACGGCAACGCGCCGCCTGTGGGCGCCGAGATCGCGGGCCCCGCCCTGATCGACAGCGACACGACCACCATCCTGCTGCTCGCCGGCCAGCGGGCGCGCACCGACGCAGCCGGCAACTTCCACATCGGCACAAGCGGCGGCTGAGGGCACCGACATGGCAGAAACGACGCCCGAGCGCTTCGACCCACTGCTGATGGCGGTGCTCTCGCGCCGGCTCGAAGCGATCATCCGCGAGATGAGCAACACGGTGATGCGCGCGTCGCGCTCGGCCGTCATCACCAACGCGCGCGACATGTCCTGCGGCATCCTCACCTACGACCACCGGCTGATCTGCGTCGAGGAGGCGATGCCGATCCACGTCAGCGCGCTGGAGCTCACGACCCGGCCGATCACGGAGCTCTTCGACGACGTGAAGGAGGGCGACGCCTTCTTCAACAACAGCCCCTATCACGGGGTGACGCACCACGC
This sequence comes from Rhodospirillales bacterium, assembly GCA_028818565.1. Lineage (GTDB taxonomy): Bacteria > Pseudomonadota > Alphaproteobacteria > UBA828 > UBA828 > WTGU01. The sequence continues at coordinate 8,975 of JAPPNV010000133.1, forward strand.
CGACATGACACTCTGCGTGCCGGTCTTCGCGGACGGCGAACCCCTCTTCTGGGTGCTCTCGCGCTCGCACCACGCCGATGTCGGTGCGCCGGAGCCAACCACCTACCTGCCCTATGCCGCGACGCTCTATCAGGAGGGGGTGCACTTCCCCTGCGTGCGGATCCAGGAGGGGCGGGAGGACAAGGCGGACATCGTGCGCATCGGCCTGCAGAAGATCCGCGCGCCCCACGTCTGGTATGGCGATTACCGCGCCCAGGTCGGCGCCTGCCGGATTGGCGAGCGCAGGCTCAAGGCGCTGGTCGCGCACTACGGCATCGAGACGGTGCGCGCCTTCGTCGAAGCCTGGATGGACTACGGCGCACGACGCGCGGCGGCGGCGATCCGCGAGCTTCCCGCCGGCACCTGGCGCTACACCTGCAGCCACGACCCCATCCCCGGCGTCGCGGAAGACGGCATCCCGATTACCGCCGAGGTCACGGTCGAGCCCGAAGAGGGCTTCATCACCGTGGACCTCCGCGACAACCCCGACTGCGTGCCGGGCGGGGTGAACCTCTCCGAAGCCTGCGCCGCCGGCTCGTGCCGGATCGGCGTCTTTTACAACCTCGACCCGACGATCCCGCATAACGAGGGCAGCGCGAGCCGCATCAAGGTGAGGCTCAGGGATGGCTGCGTGGTGGGGCGGCCGACCTTCCCGGCGGGCACCTCGGTGGCCACCACCAATGTCAACGACCGCCTGATCAACGCCGTGCAGTGCTGCTTCGCGCAGATCGGCGCGCCCCACGGGCTCGCGGAAGGAGGCGGCAACATGTCCGCCGGCCTTGGCGTGGTCTCAGGGATGGACGACCGGGACGGCGCGCCGGTGCCTTACGTGAACCAGTTCTGCGTCGGCCTCTCCGGCGGCCCCGGCACCCACGGCCACGACGGCTGGCTCACCTACGAGGCGCCGGACGGCGGCGGTGTGCTGGTGATCGATTCCATCGAGATCGACGAGGCGCAGTACCCGATCCTGATGGAGGAGCGCCGCATCGCTCCGGACACCATGGGCGCGGGCCGCTGGAACGGCGCGCCGGCGACCCAGGGTGCGTATCGCTCTCTCGCGGGCCCGGTCTCAGTCTTCTATTGCAGTGACGGGGATCTGAACCCGGCGCAGGGCGTGCTGGGCGGCGCGGCGGGAGCGCCCTCACTCAACCGCAAGCGGGAAGCCGACGGCACCCTCCGTACCCTCCCCTCCTTCCACGAGGAGCGGCTGGCGCCCGACGAGGCGATCCACTACCGCACCGTCGCCGGCGGCGGCTACGGCGAACCGGCCGAACGCGATCCGGCGGCTGTCGCCAAGGATGTCGCACGCGGCTGGCTCAGCATCGAGCGTGCGTTGAGCGTCTACCGGGTCGCCCTGGTCCGCGCCGCCAACGGCATCGATATCGTGGTCGACGAGGAGCGAACCCGCTTGCTCCGCGCCTGAGCCTCAAAGCGCCCCGTGCGGGGTGCCGGCCGGCGTGCTTTCTGCCAAGATGCGCGCCCGCGCGGCTCCGGCCGCAGCGGGCGGCGGCAAAGTGACAGGGACCAGACATGTACGGGCGCGACGTCTTCATGGAGAGCCTGCTGGCGCACGGGGTCCAGCACCTGTTCGGCAACCCCGGCACCACCGAGAGCCCGCTGATCGACAGCCTGGCGCGCTACCAGGGGATCGACTACGTGCTCGCGCTGCACGAGGGCGTCGCCATCGGGGCCGCGAGCTACTACGCCCAGGCCTGCGGCCGCGCCGGCGTGGTGAACCTGCACGTGGCGCCCGGCCTCGGCAACGCCATCGGCATGATCTTCGGCGCGCTCAGGACCAACTCGCCCATGGTGGTCACGGCCGGCCAGCAGGACACGCGGCTCCGCCTGCGCGACCCCATCCTGGGCCACGACCTGGTGGCCATGGCGGCGCCGGTGGTGAAGTGGAGCGTGCAGGCCGATAGCGCCGACGAGATCGCGCCGGTCATGCGGCGCGCCTTCAAGATCGCGCACGATGCGCCCTCCGGCCCGGTCTTCGTCGCGTTGCCGATCAACGTGATGGAGCAGCAAACCGAGGTCGCGGCGCGCGCGGCCGGCCCGCTCTACCGCGCGCCCCCGCCGGATGCCGAGGGCGTCGCTGCGGTCGCCCGGCACCTGCTGGCCGCCCAGGAGCCCGCCATCATGATCGGCGACGATGTCGCGCGTGCGGGCGCGGGCGATGCCCTGGTCGCGCTGGCGGAGGCCGTGGGCGCCGGCATCTGGACCGAGCTGATCCACCAGCATCAGCCGGTGCCCAACATGCACCCCAACTACCGGGGCCGCATCCCCACCGACCCCGCCAACATCGCGAAGGCCTTCGGCGGGGCGGACACGGTGCTTATGGTGGGCGGGCCCTTCTTCGAGGAGGTCTGGTACGCGCCGGAGGGGCCGTTCCCGCCCGGTGCCGCAGTGCTCCAGATCGAGGAATCGACCGAGCGGCTCGCCCGCAACCACGGCCTCGATGCGGGTTTGATCGCGGGTCTCAAGCCCGCGCTGGAAGCCGTCTGTGCCCTGGTGAAAGAAGAGCAGTCCACCGCTTACGCCACCGAGGCCGAGGAGCGGAACCAGGTCTTCGTGAATTTCCGCGAGAAGGAACGGGCGGACAGAATCGCCCGCCTCGACGCGATCCGCGAGCGGCGGCCCATGCCGGTGCCCATTATGCTGGAAGCCATTGCGGCGGCAGTGCCGGAGGACGCGGTGATCGTCGAGGAAGCGATCACGGGCAGCCCCGAGATTCCCAAGGCCTTCAGCTTTGGTGGACACGGGGACTACTTCTGCGGCCGCGGCGGCGGCATCGGCCAGGGGATTGCAGGTGCTCTCGGCGTCAAGCTAGCGATGCCGGAGCGCCCGATGGTGTGCCTCTCGGGCGACGGCTCGGCGATGTACAGCATCCAGGCGCTCTGGACCGCGGCGCATCACCGGCTGCCGATCGTCTTCGTCATCCTGGCCAATGCCGAGTACCGCATCCTCAAGCACAACCTCGACATCTACCGGAAACGCTTCGGCGTGGGCTCCAACCACCCTTACGTGCACATGGACCTGGTCGAGCCCCCGCTGGGCTTCGTCGAGATGGCCGCCGGCATGGGCGTCGCCGGCACCCGCGTCACCGAGCCGGACGAGCTGGCGGAGACCGTGCAGAATGCCCTCGCTGCGGGCGAGCCCTACCTCATCGAGGCCGCGGTCGAGGGAAAGATCTAGCCCGTATTTTTCACCAGGGTCATGGTCTGCGCGGCGCATTCAGGGCGAGAGGGTAGGAGCGCCGTGCAGCGCGATGCGGGGACATCGGGCAAACGGTGCGACGCACCCTGTCGCCCTGAAGGCGCCGCCCTTCGGGTCGCGCCCAGGCGCCCGCCCGCGGCGTCGCGGGCCTCAACCGTATTCCCTGATACGCTTTTCGGCCCGCTCCTGGCGGATCGAACGCCTGGAAGCGACGCAGGCCGAGACCATGGTGAGAAATGCGGGCTAGCCCGAGGCGCCGGCCGGCCTCACCTTGCTTGGCCCGCGGGCGATGACGCATACTCGCCGGCCGTGAGCCGGCGCCGGCGCGGCAATGCCGTTGCGCGGCGTTTCACAAGTCACTCAGGGAGATAACGATGCAACCGAGAACTGTTCTGGCGGCCGGCGTGCTCGGCGCGTTCGGCGTGGCCATGACCATGCCCGCCTTCGCGGAGACCGACTACGTCGCGAAGTACGGGATCAAGGCAGACATTCCGGGAGCCTGCTCCTACGCGTCCACCGACGCGAAGGACTATACCGGGCATGAGATCACCATTCTGACCCACGCCGTGCCGGTGATGGGCGAGCCGGTGGCGCTGCACTCCAAGCAGTTCGAGGAGCTGACCGGCGGCACCGTCAACGTGGTGCACGCCCCCTTCGGCGAGCTCTACCAGAAGGTGATGATCCCCTTCCAGACCGGCCAGCACGTCTACGACATCGTCTACGGCGGCTCCTACTGGATCGGCGACTGGGCACCGCATCTGGCACCCGTGCCCCAGAAGTATCTCGACACCGACGAGATGAAGGACATCACGCCGGCCTATCAGGGTGTCGCCAGCTGGAACGGCCAGCGCCTGCAGTACACCTTCGACGGCGACCGGAACTACTTCAAGTACATCCTGCCGCCGTTCGAGGACGCGGATAACCAGGCCAAGTTCAAGGCCGAGTACGGCCGCGATCTCGCAGTGCCGACGACCTGGGAGGAGTACGCCGAGGTCGCCACCTTCTTCAGCGGCTGGGACTGGGATGGCGACGGCGAGCTGGAATACGGCTCGACCGAGATCGTCAAGCGCGACGACGTGGCCTTCGCCAACTTCATCACCCGCGTCGCCTCCTACGCCAAGAACCCCAACGTCACCGGCGGCTTCTGGTTCGATCTCGAGACCATGACCCCGCAGGTCAACAACCCGGGCTTCGTCAAGGGGCTGGAGATGTGGATGGACGCGCTCCGCTACATGCCGCCCGGCGGGATCAACTTCGGCATCGGCGAGGAGATCTTCTCCTGGGGCGGCGGTGAGTCGCTGATGAGCGTCACCTGGGACGACGCCTTCATCCAGGCGATGCAGCCGGATTCGCCGATCCGCAACAAGATCCGCGTCGGCACCGAGTACGGCCCCTCCATGGGCTCGCACAAGGTGTGGAACCGGGTCAGCGGCCAGTGGGACGAGTTCGAGACCCCCTCGGTCGCCCCCTACGTGACCTGGGGCTGGGGCGCCGGCGTCTCCAAGTACAGCGAAGAGCAGGAGATGGCGTTCGACTGGTTCTGCTTCTTCTCGAACTACGCCAACACCAACCACGACCTGCTGATCGGCCGCTTCGGCGTCAACCCCTTCCGCACCAGCCACATGGATCCCGACTATTGGGAGAAGGAAGCCGGCTGGGATCGCGCGGTGGCGGAGAGCTTCACCGTCATGCTGCAGGGCATGGACACGAGCACCAACCGGGTCTTTGACCTGCGCGTGCCGGGCGTCAATCAGTTCTACACCGCCATGATGGCGAGCGTCGCCAAGGCGATGGCGG
>JAPPNV010000420.1 GCA_028818565.1 Rhodospirillales bacterium
AATGCGGCTTCTGCACCGCCGGCATCCTGATGTCCCTCGACGCCTGGCTCGAAGGGCGGCCCGCGCCGGACGAAGGCGAAGTCCGCGCGCTGCTCAGCGGGCACCTCTGCCGTTGCACCGGCTACTCGGGGATCGTCGCGGCGGCGCTGGACGCCGCAGAGGCGCGGCAGCGCGAGGATGACTGATCTCGGCCGCGTTCTGATCGCGGCGGCGGAGCGGAACCCGCGTGCGCTCGCCGTCGTCGATGGCGAGCGGCGTTTCGACTACGCCGCGTGGCTCGATGCGGCATCGCGGCTTTCCGCAGGGCTCGGCGGCCTCGGGCTGGGCCGCGGCGACCGGCTCGCGGTCATCATGCAGAACCGGTGGCAGATGGCGGCACTGCATTGGGCCTGCCAGCTTGCGGGCATCGTCGTGGTGCCGCTCAACTGGCGAAGCGCCGCCGAAGAGCTCGATTACTTCCTCGAGGATTCGGGCGCGGCGGCTCTGGCCTTCGACGAGAGCGCTGCGGCCGCCGTCGCGGGCTCCGCCTGCGCCGCCCGGCTCGACCGTGTCGGGGTCGGCGATGCGCCGGGCGGTACGGTCGTATTCGACGACCTGCTGGCAGCGCCAGCGGAGGCCACCCCTCGCGCAGGCGAAGACGACCTCTCACTCATGCTCTACACCTCGGGCACCACCGGGCGCGGCAAGGGCGTGCCGCGCACGCACCGCGCCGAGCGCGCCGCGGCTCTCGCCCACATCGCGCAGAATTGCTACCGCGCGGGCGAGCGCACTCTGGGCGTCATGCCGCTCTACCACACCATGGGCGTGCGCTCGCTGCTGGCGATGGCACACGTCAACGGCGCCTTCGTCTGCCAGCACCGCTTCGATGCGGCCGGCGCGCTCCGGCTGATCGAGGCCGAGCGGCTCACCGCTCTCTATCTCGTGCCGACGCTCTACTACGACCTGCTGGAAAGCCCGGGGTTTGGCGGCGCCGATGTCTCCTCGGTGCGGAAACTGGGGTTCGCCGGAGCGCCGATGGCCGAAGGCTTGCTGCGCCGGGTCGAGAGCGCTTTCCAACCCGAGCTTTTCGTCAATCACTACGGCTCGTCGGAAATCTACACCTTCACGATCGAGCAGAACGCGGCAGCCAAGCCGGGCTCGGCGGGCAAGGCCGGAATCAACCAGCGCATCCGCGTGGTGGAGATCGGCGCGGACGATCCGGAGCGCAGCGTCGCCGCCGGCGTCGAGGGTGAGGTGATCGCGAGCCTGGAGAGCGAGGAGGCCTTCGCGGGCTACTGGCAGCGGCCGGACGCGGACGCGCGCGCCCTGAAGCGAGGCTGGTATTTCACTGGCGATGTCGGCTATTGCGACGATGACGGCGATCTCTTCGTGACGGGGCGGGTCGACGACATGGTCATCACCGGGGGCGAGAACGTGCTGCCCGCCGAGATAGAGAGCGTGCTCTCGGTCCACCCGGCGGTGGCGGAGGCGGCGGTCGCGGGCCTTGAAGACGAGCGCTGGGGGCAGAAGGTGGCAGCCTTCGTGGTGCGCAGCGGCCCGTTAGACGCCGAGACGCTCGACGCCCACTGCCGCGCCTCGGTGCTGGCCGACTTCAAGCGGCCGCGCGCGTATGTCTTCGTCCGCGCCATCCCGAAGTCGCCGGTGGGCAAGGTGCTGCGCCGCAAGCTGATCGCGGGCGAATACGAGACAGACGAAGACTGCGGGGGCAGGAGAAGCGCGTGACGACAACGGGTCCCTTCGATGATCTCGACGGCTTCCGGGTGGAGCTCGACCACGCGGCCGCGCGTGCCGACATCGTGCTCGACCGGCCGCCGCTTAACGTCGTGCGCATGCCGCAGCGGGATCAACTTGCCGCCGTCTTCGCCGCGCTCGATGCGGACGAAGCCGTGCGCGTGATCGTGCTCCGTGCCGACGGCAAGCATTTCTCCAGCGGCGGCGACATCCCCGGCTTCATGACGCGCTCACCCGAGCAGCTTGCGGTGCTGGCGCGCAACGTCGCCGCGCCCGAGCGCTGCCGCCAGCCGGTGATCGCGGCGATCCACGGCTACTGCTTCGGCGTCGCCTTCGAGCTGTCGCTGGCCTGCGACTTCCGCATCGTCACGGAGAATGCGCTGCTCGGCCTGCCGGAGCAGCGCATCGGCATGATCCCGGGCTCTGGCGGCTCGGCGCGCCTGGCCCGGATGATCGGCATCGGGCGCACCAAGGACCTGGTGATGCGGGCGCGACGCCTGACCGGTCCGGACGCGCATGCCTGGGGCATCGCGCTCGACTGCGTGCCCGAGGAGGAGCTTGCGGCAGCGACCGATGCCCTGGTAGACGAGCTCAAGGCCTTCTCGCCGCTCGCCCAGCGCACCGCCAAGAAGCTCCTCAACGAGGCCGAGGACGCGCCGCTCAGTGTGGCCATCGCCCTGGAAGGCGAGGCCTATGGTAGGCTGCGCTCATCGGCCGACTTCGCGGAAGGCGTGGCCTCCTTCACCGAGAAGCGCAAGCCGGTCTTCAAGGGAGAGTAGCGGTCGCATGGACGACGCACCGCCCCCCGCAGCGACGGACGCGGAGACGGACGCATCGGAGGGTTCGGCCTCGCCCGCCCGCCTCGCGCGCTTTCACCTCGATCCCGTCGGCGGCATCGCCGGCGACATGTTCGCCGCGGCGCTGCTCGACGCACGCCCGGACCTTTCCGACGGACTGCAGGGGGCCCTCGCGGGGCTGAACCTGCCCCCTTCGGTCGACATCGCCATCGATCCCCATCGGGATAAGGCGTTGGCCGGTGTGCGGTTCAATGTCGAGGCCCCATCCGACGGCGGGCACGGCCACGTGCGGCTGGCGGAGGTGCGCGCCCGGCTGGAGGCCGCCCGCATCGAGCCCGCCGTGCGCAAGCGGGCGCTCGCGATCTTCACGTTGCTTGCCGAGGCCGAAGGCGCGGTGCACGGGATGGACCCGGCGGAGGTTACCTTCCACGAGGTCGGCGCCTGGGACGCGACCGTCGATATCGTCGCGGCCGCTCACTTGATCGAGGCGGTGGGCCCGGCCCGCTGGTCGGTGGGCGCCATCCCCCTCGGCTCGGGCCGGGTGCGCTGCGCCCACGGCCTGCTGCCGGTGCCGGCGCCTGCCGTGGTGCTTCTCCTGCGCGGGCTCGCCACCCACGATGACGGCATCGCCGGCGAGCGGGTGACGCCCACCGGCGCGGCAATCCTGAAACACCTCGCGCCGGACCCGGCGCCAGCAAAAGAGCCGGAAACGCTGGTGGGCACAGGCACCGGCTTCGGCAGCCGCGTCCTGCCCGGCCTCAGCAACGTGCTGCGTGTGCTGGAGTTCGCGCCGGTCACGCCGGCCGTCCAGCAGGAACAGGTCGCGATGCTGCGTTTCGAGATCGACGATCAGACGCCGGAGGACTTGGCACTTGGCCTGGATCGCCTGCGGGCGCGCGCCGGCATCCTCGATGTCCTGCAATGGCCGGCTTACGGCAAGAAGGGCCGCATCGTGGCTGCGGTCCAGGTGCTCGCCGAGGCGGACGCGCTCGACGCGGCACTCGATGCGGTCTTCGACGAGACCACCACGCTCGGCGTGCGCTGGTCCAGGGTGGCCCGCAGTGCGCTCGCGCGGGAGACGGCCTGGCACAGCGATGCGCTCGGCACTGTTCGGGTGAAGCGCGCGCGGCGGCCGGCGGGCACCGTGACCGCCAAGGCGGAACTCGACGACCTCGCGGGCAGCGCAGGCCATGCGGCGCGCGAAGAGCGCCGGCGGGACGCTGAGGCCGCGGCGCTGAGACGGGGCGGCAATGACTGAGCAGGCTTCCCCCGGCGCAGGCGCGGTGGGCGAAGTGCTCGACGGCATCGGCCGCGCCGCTGTCGCGGTCAGCGGCGGCGTGGACAGCATGACGCTCGCCCTGCTGGCCGGACGCCGCTCGAGCGCAGAGAGCGCGATGTTCCACGCCGTCTCGCCTGCGGTGCCGCCGGAAGCGACCGAGCGGGTGCGGGCCTTCGCCGCGCGCGAGGGGTGGCGGCTCGCGGTCCTTGATGCGGGCGAGTTCGACGATCCCGCCTACCGCGTCAACCCGTCGAACCGCTGCTATTACTGCAAGACAAACCTTTACGGTGCGCTCGCCGCCCGGACCGACGCCACCTTGCTCTCCGGCACGAACCTGGACGATCTCGGCGACTGGCGGCCGGGGCTCAAGGCCGCCCAGGAGCACGGCGTGCGTCATCCCTTCGTCGAGGCCGGCATCGACAAGGCGGGGGTCCGCGCCATCGCGGCGGGCCTGGGCTTCGACGACCTGTCACGGTTGCCAGCGGCGCCCTGCCTCTCCAGCCGTGTGGAGACCGGACTCCGCGTTGAGGCCGACGACCTCGCCTCGATTCACGCCGCCGAGCGCTACCTGGCGCGGCAGCTGCGGCAATTGGAGCCCGAGACGGTGCGCTGCCGCAGACGCAAGGCCGGCATCGTGATCGAGCTCGACGTACCGACCCTCGATGCGTTGAGCGAGAGCCGCCGCGCCGCGCTGGGCGATACCGTCGCCGGCATGTTTACTACGGGCGATGAGGCCCGGCCGGTCAGCTTCGCCCCCTACCGGGTGGGAAGCGCCTTCCTGAGGGCCGCGCACCCGGCGTGAGCACGCCCACCGCCATCACCCTCGATCTCGAACGCCGCGCGCGCATCGGCATCGAGGAGGCCGTGCTCTGCGCGGGCAAGACGCCGGAGCAGCTGGCGGACATCCTCGCGCGGGCGGAGGAGGCGGAGCGGAGCCTGCTGCTGACCCGTCTCGATGCAGCCCAGCGCGACGCCTTGCCCGCGGCGCTGGCCGAGCGCATCGACTACGAGCCACTGTCGCGCACCGGCGTCTTCGGCACGGTCGCGGCACCTGCGGGCGCGTCGCGGGTCGCGATCGTCTCCGCCGGGACCTCGGACCAGCCGGTATGCCGCGAGGCCGCCCGCACCCTCGCTTATCACGGCCACGCTTCGGCAGAGATCGGCGACGTGGGGGTCGCGGGCCTCTGGCGGCTGATGGATCGGATCGACGAGATCAGGGCCTATCCCGTCGTGATCGTGGTTGCCGGCATGGACGCCGCACTGCCCTCGGTGGTGGGCGGGCTCGTGCCGGGCATGGTGATCGCGGTGCCGACGTCGACCGGTTACGGCGTCGCGAGCGGCGGATCGACGGCGATGATGGCCATGCTCGCCTCGTGCGCGCCGGGTGTAACGGTGGTCAATATCGACAACGGCTACGGCGCCGCCTGCGCCGCGCTGCGGGCGCTCCCGTTGCTCGCCCCCGAGGACTAACCCGCGAGAGCGCGTGCGGCCGCGGTGCGCTCGTGCAGCCCGCGCAGCGCGGACAGCTCGTTCTCGGTGGGCGTGGGGGTTTCGGACAAGTCGTCGGCGACCTTGAGCGGCCAGCCGGTGGCGTTCAGCACGTCATCGAGCGCGACGCCCGGATGGGTGTGAGTGAGGGTAAGCTCCCGGCTCTCCGCATCGGGTTCCAGCACGCCGAGATCGGTAATGACCGTGCTGGGCCCGCGGCCGGGAAGACCCGAACGCTCGCGCCAGTCGCCGCCGGTGAGGTGGCCGGCCGAAGTCACGAACTCGACCTTCTCGACGAAGCCGCGCTTCGACTGGCGCATGATGACGAAGACCTCGCCGGCAAGCCCGGCGATTTCCGGCGCGCCGCCGGCGCCGGGAAGCCGCGTCCTGGGCTGGTCGTAATCGCCGATCACGGTCGTGTTGATGTTGCCGAAGCGGTCGATCTGCGCTGCGCCGAGGAAGCCCACCGTGATGCGTCCGCCCTGCAGCCAGTAGCGGAAGATCTCGGCGGTGGAGACCACGAAGTCGGCGGTCTCGGCGAGCTCGCTGTCGCCGATGGAGAGCGGGAGCACGGCGGGCTTGGCGCCCACGGTCCCGGACTCGTAGATCAGCACGGCGTCCGGCGCGTGGCTTGCGCGGGCGAGGTTGGCGGCTGCGCTCGGCAGGCCGATGCCCACGAAGCACACCGTGCCGTTATCGATGAGCCGCGCTGCGGCGACGGTCATCATTTCGTCGGCGGAGTAGGGTTGCTCACTCATGGGCGCAGTCATAGCCGCGCAGAGCCCGAACGCGAAAGGGCGAATTTGACCGCGCAGGGCGCCGCCCTTGCCCGCGCTCTGCCGTTGCGATAGGGAGACGAGCGAGCGGCGGATGCGGCGCGCCGCGCACGGCGGGACGAGGGGCGGTGGCGCTGCTCACGGTCGAGAACCTGACCAAGATCTTCACGGTCGGCAAAGACGAGGACTTGATCGCGGTCAACAACGTCTCGTTCACGCTGGAGCGTGGCGAGACGCTGGGCCTGGTCGGCGAAAGCGGCTCGGGCAAGACCACGGTCGGCCGCTGCGTGCTGCGGCTGATCGAGCCCACCGAGGGGCGGATCGCTCTCGGCAACCAGGAGATCAGCGAGCTCGACCCGGCCGGGCTGAGGGCGCTCCGCGCGCGGATGCAGCTCGTCTTCCAGGACCCTTTCGGCTCGCTCAACCCCAGACTCACGGTCTACCAGACAGTGGACGAGCCGCTCGCGCTGCACGGCGTCGGGCGCGCCGACCGCCGGCCCCGCGTCGGCGCGATGCTGGAGCGCGTGGGCCTCTCGACCGACGTCTTCAACTACTACCCGGCGGACCTGACCGCGAGCGAGCAGCAGCGGGTGGGAATTGCGCGGGCGCTGGTCACCGAGCCCGAGTTCGTGGTGCTCGACGAGCCGACCTCGATGCTCGACCCCTCGGCGCGGGCCGAGATCCTGGACCTGCTCAAGGCGATCCAGAGCGAGACCGAGACCGCCTACATCTTCATCTCCCACGACCTGACCTCGGTCGCGAAGATCAGCCACCGCATCGCGATCATGTACCTCGGCCATATTGTCGAGCACGCACCGACCGACATCATCATGGAGAGCCAGCGCCACCCCTACAGCCGTGCCCTGCTCTCCGCCGTGCTGTTCCCCGACCCGCACCGCCGGCCCGACCCCTACGTGATCGAGGGCGAGATTCCGACGGCGATCAACCCGAAGCCCGAGTGCCCGCTCTACGGCCGCTGCCCGATCCGCGAAGACGCCTGCCGCGAGGCGGTGCCGCCGCTGGTCGAGGTGGAAGCGGTGCACTATTCGGCCTGCCGGCGCTGGGACGATGTCGCGGCCTCGATGGCGGACGCGCGCGGTGCAGCGTAGCGCAATGCAGCACCTGATTCGCACCCCGACAAACGAACTGCGTCCTCGCCGAAATTTGAACGAGCGCTTGTTTCAATTTTCTTCTAATATCCGGCCGCGTGCCGCGACGCGCGCACCCGCGCGCGCGGGCCAACCCTGCGGCGCAGAGGGAGACTGAGGAGAGACGACATGACCTTGGGTGACATCACGAGACGCGGCCTTGCGGTCGCGGCCACGGCAGCGCTTGCGGCGCTGGTGGTAGCGGCCCCGCCGAAGCCGGCAGCCGCCAATCAGGACACGATGGTGATCGCCATCGGCGCCCTGCCGCAGGGCATCGACCTCGACAAGCACGTGAGCCCCCAGACCTGGAGCATGGGCGCGCAGGTGTTCGAGGACGGCATGAACTGGGAGTCGATCGACTTCCCCTTCTCGACGGGCGACGCCTGGGATCCGTCCACGATCCCCGGTTTCATGTATCCCGACTACATGGGTCAGAAGACACTGGTGCCGGGCATCATCGAGAAGTGCGAGCTGCAGCCGGACGGCTTGCGCGCCGTCTATCACCTGCGCAAGGGCGTGATCTCGCCCTGGGGCAACGAGTTCACCGCCGACGACGTGATCTGGCGGATCGAGCGCGGCAAGGCCACGCAAGCGATCAACAACTTCCTTGAGTTCCTGCTCAGCATGCCGGGCCAGACCATCGACCCGCCGGAGAGCGGCGGCTACGCCAAGATCGACGACTACACGGTCGAGCTCACCTCGTCCCGGCCCATGCCGCTCGCCTGCAAGGGGCTGACCAACTACTACAACGCCTGGCTCGACTCGACCGAGATCATGAGCCACGCCACGGAGGAAGACCCCTGGGGCGACAAGTGGGTCGCGACCAACGGCGGCGGCTTTGGCGGCTATCGGGTGACCGAGTGGACCGCCGGCAAGCGGGTCGTCATGGAGGCCAACGAGAACTATTGGCGCGGTGCGCCGGAGATCAAGCGCATCATCTATCTGGTGGTGCCGGAATCGGCCAACCGCGTGGCGCTGCTCAAGCAGGGCAAGGTGCACATGGCCGAGGGCCTCTCGCCGGACGAGATCGTGGCGCTCGCTGACGATCCGAATGCGCGCGGCGTCGCCGTGCGCGGCAACCAGTCCATGTGGATGATGATCAACAACACCCTGCCGCCCTACGACAACGTGAAGGTGCGCCAGGCGATGAATCACCTCATCAACCAGGAGGCGATCATCCGCGACATCTACCACGGCATGATGAACGCGTGGCAGGGCGTCATGCCGAGCACCTATCCGGGTTACGAGGGGCACATGAAGTACGATTTCAACCCGGAGAAGGCCAAGGCGCTCTTGGCCGAGGCGGGTTACCCCGACGGCTTCGATGCGGAGCTCTCGTTCGACGCGGCCGTCTCGGCGATGGAGTCGATCGGCGTCCTGCTGCAGAGCGACTTCAAGAAGGCCGGCATCAACCTCTCGCTGAGGAAGCTGCCGACCGCCGCGAACTCCGACAACGTGATGAGCAAGCAGGGCTCGCTCGCGCTCTGGACGGACATGCCGATTCAGCCGGACATCAACTACGCGCTGAAGCTGGTGTGGCCGACCAACGCGCTGGTCAACTACCACAACTTCTCCGACCCGCTGGTCGATCAGGTGCTGCAGGACGGCCAGGGCGTTGTGGACCCGGAGGGGCGCATCGCCGCCCACGCCGGCATCCAGGAGCATATCCACGACCAGGCCCCGCTGGGCTGGATCGGCGAGCACTACTTCGCCGTCGGCCTCTCGCGGAAGGTCAGCAATTTCCGCTGGTACACGACTCAGTACTACCACGTGGCGGAGATGAGCATCGCCGACTGACGGCGAGTCCGTAGAGAGCGTCCCTTTGGACGAGCGCTGATGAAGGCGCCCGGCCGGGGCGGCGGGAGGACCCCGCCGCCCCGGCTTTCGTACCGGCTTGCGGCTTCGGCGGTGCGTGACGCGTCCGCCGGGCGCGGCGGCGCGGGCTAGGCGGACGCGGCCATGCGTCTCGCACTCTATATCGGACGCCGCTTTCTCTTCCTGATTCCCCAGGTCTTTCTGATTTCGTTCATCACCTTCGTGCTGGTGCGCCTGCTGCCGGGCGACCCCGCGCGCCTCTCGCTGGGCCCGCTCGCGCCAGAATCCTCGGTCGAGGCGCTGCGCGCCAAGATGTACCTCGACCGGCCGATCCCCGAGCAATACGTGATCTGGCTGGAGAACGCCTTCCAGGGCGATCTCGGCGAGTCCTGGGTCAACAACACCGAGGTGATCGACGATCTGGTTCACCGCATCCCGGTGACCCTGGAGCTCATCTTCCTCTCGCTGCTCGTCGTCTTCCTGGTGCTCGTCCCGCTTGCGATCATCACAGCGAGCCGCACCCGCAACTGGATCGTGCGGGTGTTCCAGAATTTGACCTTCGGCTACGGCATGCTGGCCGGCGCGCTGCCGGACTTCCTGCTCGGCCTGGTGCTGATCTTCTTCCTCTTCGCAGGCGCAGCCGGGCTGATGCCGGCGGAGATTCTGCCGGGACCGGAGGGGCGGCTCGGCATTCTCGACTTCGAGCCGCCATTCGTGACCGGCTCGATCCTGATCGATTCCTTGATCGCGGGCGACATGGAGATTTTCTGGTCGGGCTTCATGCACCTGATCATGCCGGTCTTCACACTCGCCTTCGTCTACGGCGCGCCGATCTTCAAGATGCTGCGCAGCCAGATGGAGGGCGCGCTCAAGGCCGACTACACGACCTACGCGGAGGCCGTGGGACTAGCGCCAAGGATTGTGCTCACGCGCGCCGCCCGCGTTGCCGCCGGGCCGACGCTGGTGATCACCGGCGTCGTGGTGATGTTCCTGCTGGGCGGCGCGGTGCTGGTGGAGCGGGTGTTCAACTACGTCGGCCTCGGCCAGTACGCGATCAACGGCATCGTCACCGCCGACTACGCGCCGATCCAGGGCTTCGTCTGCTTCGCCGCGATCTTCACGATGCTGGTCTATCTCGCCGTGGACCTGATCCACTTCGCGATGGACCCCCGCATCAAGATCGGCGGAACCCAGGGCTAGGGGCGGCGCGCGATGGTCTGGCTCCGCATCATGCGCACGCTCCGGGCGCTGCCGAAATGGCAGCTCGCCGTGCTGGTGATGTTCTTCGGGTGGATCTTCCTCACCATCTTCGGCCCCTATCTCGCGCCCTTCCCCACCGAGGTCGCCGAGCCCACCACCCGCCTGCTGCCGCCCAGCGGAACGTACCCTTTCGGCACCGACGAGAACGGGATCGACATCTTCTCCCGCGTGCTCGCTGCACCCCGCACCGACGTGGTGATCGGCGTCGTCGCCACCGCGCTCTCGGTTGTCATCGGCACGCCGCTCGGCGTCATCGTCGCGCTCTACGAGAGCCGGGGCGGCGCGGGGTCCACCGCCTTTGCCGAGACCTTCATGCGCCTGCTGGAGGTAATCCAGTCCTTCCCGGTGTTCGTCTTTGCGATGGTGCTGGTTGCGGTCTTCGGCGGCAGCGTCACCAACATCATCATCGCCATCGCCTTCGTTAACACGCCGGTCTTCGTGCGCATCGTGCGCTCCGACGTGCTCTCGCTGGTGCAGCGACCCTTTGCCGAGGCCGCGCGTGCCGTCGGCAACCGCGAGGTGCGCATCGGCTTCCGCCACGTGCTGCCCAACGCGCTGCCGACGGTGATCGTGCAGGTCTCGGTGACGGTGGGCTTCGCCATCCTGCTCACCGCGGGCCTGAGCTTCGTCGGTGCCGGCGTCAAGCCGCCGACGCCCGAGCTCGGCGCCATGATCGCGTCCGGCGCCAAGTACCTGGAGATCGGGCAGTGGTGGGCCGCGTTCTTCCCCGGCATCGCGCTCGGGCTCATCGTCTTCTCCTTCGGCATCTTCGGCGAAATCATGACGCAAGTGATGGAGCCGCGGGCCGTGAGGCGCGAGACCGACCGCCGCCGCGAGCACGCGCTGGAGACGGGCGGCGACGAGCCCGAGGTGCCCGACGCCCCCACGGTCACCCTCTCGCACATGAGCGAGCCGGTGCTCGCTGTCGAGCACCTGGGCGTCGCCGCCGTCGACTCGCGCCAGGCACTGCTGAGCGAAATCCATCTCGCGCTTGAGGCCGGCCACAGCATGGGAATCGTGGGCGAATCCGGCTCGGGCAAGTCGGTGCTGGTGAAGGCGCTCCTGCAGCTCCTGCCGCCGGAGCTTGCCGTCACCTCGGGCTCGGTGCGCTATCTCGACCACGACCTGCTGACGATGAACAAGGGCGCGATGCGGGCGATGCGCACGACGCAGATCGCGGCGATCCTGCCCAACGCGAAGTCGCAGCTGAACCCGCTCACCAGCGTCGGAGACATGCTGCGCAGCGCGCTGCAGGCCCACGAGAAGATCAGCGCGAAGCAGGCCGAGGTCCGTTCGATCCAGCTGCTGGAGATGGTGGGCATCGTCGATCCGGCGCAGCGGCTGAGCGCCTTCCCCCACGAGCTGAGCGGCGGCATGGCCCAGCGGGTGTGCCTTGCGATGGCGCTGATGTATCGGCCCAAGCTGCTCATCGCGGACGAGCCGACCGCTGGGCTCGACGTGACGATCCAGCGCCAGGTGCTCGACCTCACCCGCACGCTCGCTGAGGATGCCGGCACGGCTCGCCTGCTGATTACCGGCGACCTCGGCATCGCCGCGCACTACTGCGACACGGTGGCAGTGATGCAGGCGGGCAGGATCGTCGAGATCGACGAGACCGAGCGCCTGTTCGACACCCCGCGCCATCCCTATACCCAGCATCTGCTGGACTGCGTCCGGGTATAATTCGGCGCGGACGGCGGCGAGACGACAAGCGAAGCGGACGGGACGACCATGACGCGACATGTGGAGATCGCGGGCGGCGGGTTCACCGGGCTCGCCCTGGGCACGGCGCTCGCCCAGGCCGGTTGGACGGCACGGGTTCACGAGCGGACGGAGGAAATCCGCGCCTTCGGCGCCGGCATCTGGATCTGGGACAACGGCGTGCGCGTGCTCAAGGCCATCGGCGCGGCGGACGACGCGCTGGAGGGTTGCACCGAGGCGCCGACCTACATCAGCCGCGACGCCAAGGGCCGGTACATCGACGAGGTGCCGTTCGCGCCCATCACCAGCACCGATCAATCGCGCATGTTCTGCATCACGCGGCAGCAGCTCCTGGCCGCGATCCTGGGCGCGGCGCAGCGTGCGGGCGTCGAGATCATCACCAGCTCGCAGGCGACCGGCGCGCGGCCCGAGGGTGTGCTCATCACCGAGGGCGGGCGGGAATGGCCGGCGGACCTGGTCATCGGCGCAGACGGCATCAACTCCAACGTGCGGGACTCGCTCGGCCTGCTGAAGAGCCGCAAGCCGCACGTGGACGGCGCCATCCGCGTGCTCGTGCCGCACGAGCCGGGCTACGCGGACACGGAGGAGGGCCGCACCATCCGCGAGTGGTGGAACGGCTACCGCCGGGTGCTCTACACGCCGTGCAACCGCGAGGTGTTCTACTTCTGCTTCACCATGCTCGCGCGGGACAAGGAGGCGGCCCAGATTCCCCTGCCGCGGGCGGTCTGGTCCGAGGCCTTCCCGCACATCGAATCGATGATCAGCCGGGTGCCGGACGAAGGCCGTTACGACCGCTTCGAGACCATCAAGCTCAACGCCTGGAGCAAGGGCCGGGTGGCGATCGTGGGCGATTCGGCGCACGCCATGTCGCCGGGGCTCGGCCAGGGCTGCGGCACGGCAATCTCGAACGCCCTCTCGCTCGCCAACATGCTCCGCGAATCCGACGACATCGAGCGGGTGCTCGCGCGCTGGGAGGCACGCCAGCGGCCGATCTCCGAGCACACGCAGCTCTGGTCCACGATCACATGGCCGCTCACGCTCTGGCCCCACTGGGCGGCGAAGCTCTACTTCAACATGCCGGTCCTGCACCCCTGGGTGCTGAAGCAGCGGCGAAAGCCGTCGGAATTCCTCGCCTACGGCACCGAGAAGCAGGTGCGCTGGATGCCGCCTCACCTGCGCACGGAGGCCGAGGCGGCCGCGTAGAACGCGCGCGACGCGGGCAGAGCATGGCGCGACACGCGGAGATCGCGGGCGGTGGCTTCACCGGGCTCGTCATGGGTGCGGCGCTGGCCCAGGCCGGCTGGACGGTGCGCGTCCACGAGCGCACGGAGGAGATCCGCGCCTTCGGCGCCGGCATCTGGATCTGGGACAACGGCGTCCGCGTGCTCAAGGCCATCGGCGCCGCTGACGACGCGCTGGAGGGCTGCACCGAGGCGCCGACCTACATCAGCTGGGACGCCAAGGGCCGCTACATCGACGAGGTGCCCTTCGCGCCGATCTCCAGCACCGACCGCTCGCGCATGTTCTGCATCACCCGCCAACAGCTCCTGAGCGCGATCCTGGGCGCGGCGGAGCGCGCAGGCGTCGAGATCGTCACCGGCTCCACTGCGGCGGCTGCGCGGCCCGAGGGCGTGCTCATCACCGAGGACGGGCGCGAATGGCCGGCCGACCTCGTCATCGGCGCGGACGGGATCAACTCCAAGGTACGCGACTCGCTCGGCCTGTTGAGGAGCCGCAAGCCCCATGTGGACGGCGCCATCCGCGTGCTCGTGCCGCACGAGCCG